>NZ_JBWXON010000002.1:0-357623 GCF_056678875.1 Pantoea folii
GAGAAGGATTCGAACCTTCGAAGTCGATGACGGCAGATTTACAGTCTGCTCCCTTTGGCCGCTCGGGAATCCCGCCACTGGCCTGAATAATGTGCCTGAAAGCGGGGCGCATGATACCAAATGCGTTCTGACTGTAAAGCGCTGAAAACAAAAATATGAATCGTTTGCCCACTTTTCATCCGTGGCGCTGAAGAGTTGCACAATTCAGCGCCAGGACGCTTACAGAATGATGGTGCGGTTACCGTAAACGAACACGCGCTGACCCAGCACTTTATACAGCGCGCGGCTCAGGACATTCTTCTCGACATCACGACCGGCACGCATCATCTCTTCTGCGGTGTAGCTGTGATCGACGTTGATCACGTCCTGCATGATGATCGGACCTTCATCGAGGTTGTCATTCACGTAGTGCGCGGTAGCACCGATAATTTTTACGCCACGCTCGTAAGCTTGATGGTAAGGGCGCGCGCCGATGAAAGCAGGCAGGAACGAGTGGTGAATATTGATGATCTGATTCGGGTAACGCTGCACAAAAGCCGGCGTCAGCACGCGCATATATTTGGCCAGCACCACGTAATCCGGCTGGTAGCGATCAATTTCATCGCCCATGCGGTTGTCATGCTCTTCACGCGTCAGGCCTTCATGGCTGACCAGCACAAACGGAATATCGAAACGTTCAACCAGCGAGCGCAGCGTTTCATGGTTACCAATGACGGCGGCAATCTCCATATCGAGACCACCAAACGCGCATTTCATTAGCAGATCGCCCAGGCAATGCGCCTCTTTGGTCACCAGAATCACCACACGACGACGACCAGCGCTCTGCAATTCCCGCACCGAACCTACCGGTAACGCGCTGTCGAGATCCGCCAGCAGGGTATTGTCGTTGAAAATCCCTTCCAGCTCTGTGCGCATGAAAAAGCGCCCGGTACGGTGATCGACAAACTCGTTGTTTTGCACAATGTTGAGTTCATGCTTGTAGCAAATGTTGGTGATCTTGGCGATCAGACCTTTCGCATCTGGGCAAATGGTCCGTAAAACTTTTCGTTGCATGTTTTGCGCTTGCATCTCGATCAGAGTCCTGTCAAAGCGATGAATGGTAAAGCCGTTGTGCATCTGTCCAGATTAACCACAACATTTTTTGTATTTTTTATCGGAGCCACAAGGACAGCGATCGTTGCGCCCCAGCTCGGGCACCGTTCCGTCGATATAGTACCAGCGTTGATCCTCACGAAGAAAGCGTGAACATTCATAGATGGCCGAAGTGCGCTCTTTTTCGCGGTAACGCGCAAAAAAGGTCACAAAGGCTTCATTCTCGTGGCTTCCATGATTACAACGGGTTACATTCAAGCCCAGCCACTCAGTGCCGGAAAAACTTTCAGATAATAACGTCTCAAGGTCGGCCACGCGCTTACTGGAGTGCCAGGTCGCAGCCAGATAACCCGCGTTCTTTTCAACATAGGCGGTGTAGCGTGAACGCATTAATTGTTCAGCGCTGGCAGGGAATGCCTGACCGCTCAGAAAGGGCTGGCAACATAAGCTATACTGCTTTCCGCTGCAGCAGGGGCACTTTTCAGACACGTCATCTCCTGTGAGTGATTAAAGTTAATTAAAGTGTGCGCTATGGTAGCCGACTGCTGAGCGGGATGCTACGTACCAGACTAATCACGAGGTGCGATGAGAAAGGTGAGGATCGGGCTGGCCCTGGGTTCAGGCGCCGCCAAAGGTTGGGCGCACATTGGTGTGATTAATGCGCTGGAGCGTGCCGGCATTGAAATTGATGTGGTTGCAGGCTGCTCTGTCGGCGCGCTGGTGGGATCGGCATACGTCAATGGGCGGCTGGGCGTAATGGAAAAGTGGGTGAGCGCATTTCGCTATTGGGACGTGATCCGGCTCATGGATCTGTCGTGGCAGCGTGGTGGTTTGCTGCGCGGTGACCGCGTGTTCAGCCACATCCGTCAGTTGATCCCCAATGAATTGATTGAGGGATGCAATAAACCCTTTGGCGTGGTGGCCTCGAATTTAAGTACCGGCCGTGAGTTGTGGTTAACCGAAGGCGATTTGCATCAGGCAGTACGTGCGTCCTGTAGTATGCCAGGCTTATTACCACCTGTTGGCTACAATGGTTACTGGCTGGTGGATGGTGCCGTGGTCAATCCGGTGCCGATATCTCTGACACGAGCCCTTGGCGCCGACATTGTCATCGCGGTGGACTTACAGCATGACGCGCATTTAATGCAGCAGGATTTATTATCGGTGACACCACAGAGCGGTGAAGAAGAGGCCGCGGCTGAGGCATTAAGCTGGGGCAAAAAATTGCGCCAGCGCATACTGGGTCTGACGCACCGCCGGGCCAATCAAACGCCGGGTGCCATGGAGATCATGTCCACATCCATCCAGATTCTGGAAAACCGCCTTAAACGTAATCGTATGGCGGGCGATCCACCGGATGTGCTGATTCAACCGTTTTGTCCGCAGATATCCACACTGGATTTTCATCGTGCAGAAGAAGCCATTGCGGCAGGTAAAGCCGCCGTCGAGAAAAAAATGGATGAACTATTACCGCTGGTCCGTGGCAGATAATCAGGTTGTTCATTCACAGTCAGTGCGACTTCGGTCAATTCTGAAAGGCGCAACTGCGTTTTATGAACCACTATTGAAATATCTGGTACGCAGGGGGAGAGAATGGAAAAACCACTAATCGGCAAAAAGATACTCATTGTCGAAGATGAGGTCGTTTTCCGTTCGATGTTAGACACTATGTTGGTGGGGCTGGGAGCCAGCACGCTGGAAGCGGGAGATGGCCTCGATGGCTTAACCTTGCTGTCGGCTCAAGCCGTGGATCTGGTGATTTGCGATCTGGAGATGCCGCGCATGGGGGGGCTTCAGTTCGTCGAACGTATTCGCAGCCGCGGTAATAGCGTGCCAATCCTGATCATCTCTGCCACGCAGAACATGGCTGATATTGCGCATGTCCTGCGCCTTGGGGTTCAGGATGTTCTGCTTAAGCCGCTCAGAAACCTCGAACGTTTTCGTGAAGCTGTTTATGAGTGCCTTTATCCTTCGATGTTCACTTCCAAAGTTGAGGAAGATGAACAGCTGTTTCAGGATTGGGATGCACTGGTCCGCGATCCTTTAGCTGCGTCTAAGTTACTGAAGCAGTTGCAACCTCCGGTTCAGCAAACCATCGCCAATTGCCGCATTAACTATCGCCAACTGACCATGGCTGAACAGCCAGGGTTAGTGCTGGATATTGCCGCGTTGTCCGACAAGGATCTGGCCTTCTACTGTCTTGATGTGACCCGAGCAGGCGATAATGGCGTGTTGGCCGCCTTACTGTTGCGCGCGCTGTTTAATGGTCTGTTACAGGAACAACTTTCCGGACAGAAACAGCGCTTGCCGGAGTTAAACGGCCTGCTGCGCCAGGTCAATATGCTGTTACGCCAGGCCAATCTCAGTGGCCAGTTCCCCTTGTTGGTGGGGTACTACCATCGTCAGTTGAAAAACCTGATTCTGGTCTCCGCTGGCCTCAACGCCACATTGCACATTAACACCCATCAGATTCAACTCAGTAATGGCGTACCGCTTGGTACTATGGGCAGTACGCACCTCAATCAGATCAGTCAACGCGCTGATGCCTGGCAGTGCCATGTGTGGGGCGCGGGTGGCAGGCTACGGCTGATGTTATCGGCTGAAGAATAAGCGATTGGATTTATATTTTTTGCGGGCTGGAGACAGGGCCAGGGGTAAGCTTTACACTTGGGTAATAGTCTTAAATTCCGCGGATTAGCTCCATCCAGGATAAATCCGTCTGATAGTAACTGATATACTCATTTCGTTTTTAAACCGACATATCAAGTATTAACTTGAACGGCCTATTAAGAGAGGTATTTAGATGTCTGCCTATAAGTCTAAAGTAAAAAAAGCGGTAATCCCGGTTGCAGGTCTGGGTACGCGTATGCTGCCTGCTACTAAAGCTATTCCAAAAGAGATGTTACCGCTGGTCGATAAGCCGCTGATCCAATATGTCGTGAATGAGTGTATCGCTGCGGGCATTAACGAAATCGTGTTGGTTACGCACTCTTCTAAAAACGCCATCGAAAACCATTTTGATACCAGTTTTGAGCTGGAATCCATGCTGGAAAAACGCGTTAAGCGTCAGTTGTTGGACGAAATCCAGTCTATCTGTCCTCCACACGTGACCATCATGCAGGTGCGTCAGGGTATTGCGAAAGGCCTTGGCCACGCAGTGATGTGTGCACATCCGCTGGTCGGTGATGAGCCGGTTGCCGTGATTCTGCCAGATGTGATCATCGATGAGTACGAATCTGACCCAACCAAAGACAACCTGGCAGAAATGCTGGCGCGTTACGAAGAAAGCGGCCGCAGCCAGATCATGGTAGAGCCGGTTGCTGATGTGACCGCTTACGGTGTCGTTGACTGCAAAGGTGCTGACCTGGCACCAGGCCAGAGCGCGCCAATGGTGGGTGTGGTTGAAAAGCCTAAAGCTTCTGAAGCGCCTTCCAACCTCGCAGTTGTGGGTCGTTACGTGCTGTCTGCTGACATCTGGCCACTGCTGGCGAAAACCCCTCCAGGTGCTGGCGGCGAAGTTCAGCTGACTGACTCCATCGCCATGCTGATGGAAAAAGAGACCGTTGAAGCCTATCACCTGACCGGTGTAAGCCATGACTGCGGTAACAAACTGGGTTATATGCAGGCTTTCGTTGAGTATGGCGTTCGTCATCCAGTACTGGGTAAAGACTTTACTCAATGGCTGGAAGGCGCTGTAGGCAACAAAAAGTAATTCATTAAACACAGGATAATTCAATGAAAGTCACTGTATTTGGTATCGGCTATGTCGGTCTGGTTCAGGCTGCGGTGTTAGCCGAAGTCGGACATGACGTTCTCTGTATTGATGTCGATGAAAAGAAAGTCGAAAACCTGAAAAAAGGCCATATTCCGATTTTCGAACCGGGTTTGACGCCGCTGGTGATGTCTAACTATGAAGCGGGTCGCCTGAAGTTCAGCACCAATGCAGAAGAGGGTGTTAACCACGGTGTCATGCAATTTATTGCTGTGGGTACGCCGCCGGATGAAGACGGTTCTGCCGATCTGAAATATGTGACTGCGGTTGCGCGGACAATTGCAGCGCACATGAACGATCATAAAGTGGTGATCGATAAATCTACCGTCCCTGTCGGAACGGCTGATCGTGTGCGTGCAGTAATGGCCGAGACGCTGCAAAAACGTGATGTGAACATCCCGTTTGATGTGGTTTCTAACCCTGAATTCCTCAAGGAAGGGGCTGCAGTAAACGACTGCATGCGTCCTGAGCGCATCGTGGTGGGCACTGATAACGACGACGTGGTTGAGTTGTTGCGTGAGCTTTATGAGCCATTCAACCGCAATCACGATCGCATGATTCTGATGGATATCCGCAGTGCAGAGCTGACCAAGTACGCAGCGAACTGCATGCTGGCGACCAAAATCAGCTTCATGAACGAAATCTCTAACCTGGCAGAACGTCTGGGAGCCGACGTTGAGAAAGTCCGCCAGGGGATTGGTTCAGATTCTCGCATTGGTTATCACTTCATCTACCCTGGCTGTGGCTACGGTGGTTCGTGCTTCCCGAAAGACGTGCAGGCGCTGATTCGTACTGCTGAGTCGATTGGTTACACACCGCGTCTGTTGCAGGCGGTAGAAGATGTGAATGATTCACAGAAGAACAAATTGCCGAGCTTCATCAAGCGTCATTTTGGTGACGATCTGCGTGGCAAAACCTTTGCTCTCTGGGGCCTTGCGTTCAAACCTAACACCGACGATATGCGTGAAGCCTCCAGCCGTGTGCTGATGGAAACGCTATGGGAAGCGGGTGCGACCATTCAGGCATTTGACCCGGAAGCAATGGAAGAAGCGCAGCGTATTTATGGCCACCGCGACGACCTGAAGCTGACCGGTACCAAAGAAGCGGCGTTGCAAGGTGCTGATGGCCTGGTGATTTGTACTGAATGGCAGAACTTCCGTGCGCCAGATTTCGACGTTATCAAAACCGCGTTAAAACAACCCGTGATTTTTGATGGTCGTAACCTGTATGATCCGGAGCGTATCAGCAAACGCGGCTTTACGTATTACGCTATCGGCCGCGGAGCATCAATTCAAATTGTGTAATAAATGAGGGATGTATGAAGTTTTTGGTTACCGGTGCGGCAGGTTTTATTGGATTTCACGTGAGTCAGCGTTTGCTGGCCGCCGGTCACCAGGTCGTCGGTATCGATAACCTGAATGACTATTACGATGTCAGCCTGAAACAAGCGCGCTTAGACCAGATCCTCCAGCATCCCGAGTTTATCTTCCTGAAAATGGACCTGGCAGATCGCCAGGCCATTTCTTCATTATTCGAACATCATGCATTTGATCGCGTGATCCATCTGGGTGCGCAAGCGGGCGTTCGTTATTCAATTGATAACCCACACGCTTATGCCGATGCCAATCTCATTGGCCACCTCAATATTCTCGAAGGGTGCCGCCATCATAAAGTTGGCCACCTGCTGTATGCGTCATCCAGCTCAGTATATGGGCTTAACCGCAAAATGCCTTTCTCAACGGATGACTCTGTTGATCATCCTATTTCTCTGTATGCGGCCACGAAAAAAGCCAACGAATTGATGTCGCATACTTATTCCCATTTGTACCGGTTGCCCACCACCGGTCTGCGCTTCTTTACTGTTTACGGTCCGTGGGGACGTCCGGATATGGCGTTATTCAAATTCACCCGCGCAATGCTGGCCGGTGAGCAAATCGACGTCTATAACCGTGGGCAAATGACCCGAGATTTTACTTACATTGATGATATTGCTGAAGCTATCGCGCGTATGCAGGATGTGATTCCGCAGGCTGATGAAAACTGGACCGTGGAAGCGGGATCGCCGGCCACCAGCTCTGCGCCATACCGGGTTTACAATATCGGCAACAGCCAGCCGACCAGCCTGATGACCTATATCGAGTCACTGGAAAAAGCGTTGGGCATTGAAGCGAAGAAAAATATGCTGCCGATGCAGCCGGGAGATGTGCTCAATACCAGTGCGGATACCCAGCCATTATATGATGCGATTCAGTTCCGTCCGCAAACCAGGGTTGAGCAGGGCGTGCAGAACTTTGTTGATTGGTATCGTCGCTTTTATCAGCAATAAAGACGCATTAAAAAAGGAAGCCAGCGGCTTCCTTTTTCTTACCCGGTGTAAAGTGAACTCACGTTAGCGCTATTCACAATTCGAAGCACTGGAAAATTACAGCAGGAAATCGTCCAGTTGTTTACCTTGTTCTTCAATCGCTTTTTTAATCACGGCTGGTGTACGACCCTGACCTGTCCAGGTACGGTTTTCACCATTTTCATCAACGTAAGAATACTTGGCAGGACGTGCAGCACGCTTGGTTTTTCCCGGTGCTTTGGTCTCAGAAAGTGCCTGTAACAATTCGTTTGGATCGATACCATCTGCAATCAGCATCTCACGGTATTGTTCAAGTTTGCGGTTACGTTCAGCATTTTCAGCCTGCGCGTGAGTTTCTTCTTCACGACGCTCATTGACGACAACCTCGAGTTTTTCCAGCATCTCTTCCAGTGTTTCCAGAGTGCATTCCCGAGCTTGCGCGCGCAATGTACGGATATTATTAAGAATTTTAAGTGCTTCGCTCATTGTCCTAATCTCAAAATATAATAAATGGGAGTTGTTCTGCCGACTCATAATAGTGGGGCTAAAAAATAACTGCAATAGTCAGATTAAAAAGTAAAACGTTAAGTAAAAACCAGAAATCACATTGTATTACGGTTTACAAATATATTTACCGTTAGCGCTTAGATCTGTAGCCTTGATTATCCGCGTTTGCCACAGTGACGTTGTGCTAATCCTTACACTTTGGCAGTAATAATGCTGAATAAATTCTCAGCATAGATTGTTCTTTGCCAAAAAGTGCTGTTTTAACGTCGATGATGAATCACGTACCTGCCATTGTCGTTAATTTGAGCAAATGATAAAAATAATGCATCGCTACAGGTTTACTTGTTTATGGTAGACTGCGCGCCATCAGATTTGTGCTGCGATGAGATTCTGCATATGGCCCAACTTTATTTTTATTACTCCGCGATGAACGCGGGTAAATCCACTGCTTTGCTTCAGTCCTCCTATAACTATCAGGAGCGCGGCATGCGCACTCTGGTGTATACCGCCGAGATTGATGACCGCTTTGGTGCGGGCAAGGTAAGCTCGCGGATTGGTCTTTCGTCTCCTGCTTTTTTATATAACGCTGCGACACAATTAAATCAGGAAATAGCCAGGGAGCATGCGAAGCAACCGGTTCATTGTGTGCTGGTGGATGAGAGTCAGTTCCTGACACGTGAGCAAGTCAGGGCGTTATCGGATGTGGTCGACAATATGGATATTCCCGTATTGTGTTATGGATTACGCACTGATTTTCGCGGCGAGCTCTTTACCGGTAGTCAATATTTACTGGCATGGGCAGATAAACTGGTTGAGCTTAAAACTATCTGCCATTGCGGTCGTAAAGCCAGCATGGTATTGCGCCTTGATGTCAACGGTAAACCGTTCAGCGAAGGAGAGCAGGTGGTGATTGGCGGCAATGAGCGATATATTTCTGTCTGCCGTAAACACTATAAACAGGCGATTGATGAAGGATCGTTAAAAGCTATCTATGGTGCGCAATCTCCGCACGCTTGATTATTTAGCGATAAAAAAAACCCGCCGCAGCGGGTTTTTTGTTTTTAGCCGGTTAGGCTTTTTTGGTTTTTTTCTCGATTTTCACCGTTTTATCATCGGCGGCTTCAGCCACTGGGCCTTCAGCTTCAGAGAATTCGCGGCCATAGAAGGTATCCAGCATGATTTGCTTCAATTCGGCAATCAGCGGATAACGCGGATTCGCACCGGTACACTGGTCATCAAACGCGTCGTCTGCCAGCTTATCGACTTTCGCCAGGAAATCGGCTTCCTGCACGCCAGCTTCTCGGATTGAGGTTGGGATACCGAGTTGAGTTTTCATCTCTTCCAGCCATGCCAGCAGTTTTTCAATTTTCTGGGCAGTGCGGTCACCCTGTGCACTCAATCCAAGATGGTCGGCAATTTCAGCGTAGCGACGACGTGCCTGTGGGCGATCGTACTGACTGAAAGCTGTCTGCTTGGTTGGGTTGTCATTCGCGTTGTAACGGATGACGTTGCAAATCAGCAGGGCGTTGGCCAAACCGTGCGGAATGTGGAACTCCGAGCCCAGCTTATGCGCCATGGAGTGACACACACCGAGGAAGGCGTTGGCGAACGCGATACCGGCGATTGTGGCCGCATTATGCACACGTTCACGCGCTACTGGATTCTTCGCCCCCTCACGATAGCTGGCCGGCAGGTTCTCTTTCAGCAGTTTCAGCGCCTGCAGCGCCTGGCCATCAGAGTACTCATTTGCAAGTACAGAGACATAGGCTTCCAGCGAGTGAGTTACCGCATCCAGACCACCAAACGCACAGAGTGAGCGCGGCATATCCATCACCAGGTTGGCATCCACAATCGCCATATCAGGCGTCAACGCATAGTCCGCTAACGGATATTTCTGGCCTGTCGCATCGTCAGTGACCACAGCAAACGGTGTAACTTCAGAACCGGTACCGGAAGTGGTGGTGATGGCCACCATGCGCGCTTTCACGCCCATTTTCGGGAACTTGTAGATACGTTTACGGATATCCATGAAACGCAGCGCCAGTTCTTCGAAGTGGGTTTCAGGATGTTCGTACATCACCCACATGATTTTCGCGGCATCCATCGGGGAACCGCCGCCCAGGGCGATAATCACATCGGGTTTGAAGCTGTTCATCTGCTCAGCACCTTTACGTACGATGCTGAGTGTTGGGTCCGCTTCTACCTCAAAGAACACTTCAGTTTCGATGCCGTGCGCTTTTAACACGCGAGTGACTTGATCGGCATAGCCATTGTTAAACAGGAAGCGGTCAGTGACGATAAAGGCGCGCTTAGCACCGTCGGTCGCGACTTCTTCCAGGGCAATCGGCAGTGAACCACGACGGAAGTAGATAGACTTCGGAAGTTTATGCCACAACATATTTTCAGCTCGCTTGGCCACGGTTTTCTTGTTGATCAGGTGTTTAGGTCCGACGTTCTCAGAAATTGAGTTACCGCCCCAGGAACCACAGCCCAGCGTCAACGATGGCGCAAGTTTGAAGTTATAGAGGTCGCCAATACCGCCTTGCGAAGCTGGTGTGTTAATCAGAATACGGGCGGTCTTCATTTTGTCGCCAAAGAAGTGCACGCGCTCGTGTTGGTTATCCTGGTCAGTGTACAGGCAAGAGGTATGGCCGATACCGCCCATAGCCACCAGTTTTTCTGCTTTATCTACCGCGTCGTAATAATCTTTTGCGCGATACATCGCCAGGGTTGGCGACAATTTTTCGTGGGCAAACGGTTCAGACTCATCCACCAGCTTCACTTCACCAATGAGGATTTTAGTGGTCGCAGGGACGCTGATGCCGGCCAGTTCAGCAATTTTTGCCGCAGGTTGGCCGACGATAGCGGCATTCAGTGCACCATTTTTCAGAATGATATCCTGAATGGCTTTCAACTCTTTGCCCTGCAGCAGATAACCGCCATGGCTGGCGAAACGCTCGCGAACCGCATCGTAGACCGAGTCCACCACGATGACAGACTGCTCTGACGCACAAATGACGCCGTTATCGAAGGTTTTCGACATCAGGATAGAAGCGACTGCGCGTTTGATATCGGCGGTTTCATCAATAACGACAGGCGTATTACCGGCACCGACACCAATCGCCGGTTTACCGGAACTGTATGCGGCTTTTACCATACCTGGGCCACCGGTGGCCAGAATCAGGTTGATATCAGGGTGATGCATTAATTGGTTAGACAGTTCTACTGACGGGACATCGATCCAGCCAATAATGTCTTTCGGTGCACCGGCCGCAATGGCGGCTTGCAACACAATGTCGGCTGCTTTGTTGGTGGCATCTTTGGCGCGTGGATGTGGTGAGAAGATGATACCGTTACGGGTTTTAAGGCTGATCAAGGCTTTAAAGATGGCGGTTGAGGTCGGGTTAGTGGTCGGTACGATACCGCAAATCAGGCCAATTGGCTCAGCGATGGTGATAGTACCGAAGGTGTCATCTGTATCCAGCACACCACAGGTTTTCTCATCTTTATAGGCGTTGTAGATATATTCAGAAGCGAAGTGGTTTTTGATCACTTTATCTTCAACGATACCCATGCCCGATTCGGCGACGGCCATTTTGGCGAGGGGGATACGGGCATCAGCAGCGGCGAGTGCAGCAGCGCGGAAAATGGTATCAACTTGTTCCTGACTAAAGTTGGCGTATTCACGCTGTGCCTTTTTAACACGCTCTACCAGTGCATTAAGTTCGGCAACATTTGTAACGGCCATAGTGCTCTCCTGAAGGAAGTTAAACTCTTTTAGTAAGCAAGCCTGAGTCGGAAAGTATAGTCGCGCTATGCTTATACGTTGTTCAGAGTGGCGAGTAGATTGCCGTTGCTTACTAAAAGGGTTTCCAGGATAAAATGCTGACGCCTGTATCAATAGTTTCGATGGGTTAAGATTACCCCTGATGAGGTAGGCAAATTTTGATGTGGATCAATCTGGCGCCAAGCTGACACCTTTCAGCATCGACTTTAGCAACTAAAGTAACTCATTAAGCGGTTTTAGTTGATGGAGATGACATGAGGTGGGCGACGAGCCATTGTTCGCAGAGGAATAAACTGGAAGTAAGGGGAAATAGCAGCATATATTTCCGCTTAACCCACTGGTTTTCCCTCCGGCTTATGCACTACATTAAGCGCGATTTGAAACACTACCTTCGTGGAGCTCACCGTGAACCCCGTGCTACTTGATTTTTCCGGCTACGTTAAGTTTTTTGTCGGCTTATTTGCCCTGGTCAATCCCGTGGGGATCATCCCCGTGTTTATCAGCATGACCAGCTATCAGGCGGTCGCTGAGCGGAATAAAACCAACTTTACGGCAAATCTTGCTGTGGCGATCATACTCTGGACCTCATTGTTCCTGGGGGATGCCATTCTCCATTTGTTTGGTATCTCAATTGATTCATTCCGTATCGCCGGGGGGATTCTGGTGGTAACCATCGCGATGTCGATGATCAGCGGCAAGTTGGGCGAGGATAAGCAAAACAAGCAGGAAAAGTCAGAGACCGCGATTCGTGAAAGTATTGGTGTGGTGCCTCTGGCCTTGCCCTTGATGGCCGGCCCGGGTGCGATCAGTTCGACTATCGTCTGGAGCACGCGTTACCACAGCTGGATAAACCTGCTCGGTTTCACTATCACCATTGCGATTTTCGCGCTCTGCTGTTGGTTATTGTTTAGAGCTGCCCCTTTAATGGTGCGCGTTTTAGGACAAACAGGCATTAACGTGATTACCCGAATCATGGGATTGCTTTTAATGGCACTGGGGATTGAGTTTGTTGTCACCGGGATGAAGGCGATATTTCCGGGTTTGCTGAATTAATTTGTCGGGGTTTTTAGTTAAAAAATAACTTTCGTGATCCATATTGGTGCAATGGGCCATTATTTTGCACCAATAGGGTGAGGTTATTCGCCTGGCTTAATATGATCTGGCTATCATCACTTTTGCTACTACTTTTCCTTCCTGCGCCAGTTCATCAACAAATATATGTGATAATTATCACAGTATATTTCACTGCCATATTCATTTTAATCAGTAACTATTCGGAGGTTTTATCACCTCAAATAACGTTTCATATTGTTAGCTGAGAGTTTGGCAGCGTTAACAGTAAAATAGCGGATTGCAAGGGTTTATTGGCGATAAAATCAGCGGAATATTGACTTATTGCTTATAAAACATCTGGTTGAATAATATTTCAGGATGAAAATTAACACTTCTCCTGTCGCGGTCTACATGATAAAAGAGAATTAGCTAACATTTTTGCTGTTTAGCTTTGGCGTGCGGGCATCGGTTCTGATAATTTTCGGCTCATCACAAATTTTTTCCCTGTTCGCGACAAATGTGTACGCTTCTTGCTTACTCGCTATCAGGTTTTTATTTAAGGTTGATATTTGTTGATGAAGAGCATGGTAGCGAAAAAAGTTGCGCGCACGTCTCTGGTACTTTGTCTGGCAGGTTTTATCTCTCATAGTCAGGCGGCTGACATCCCGGCAGGGACGCAATTATCTGCAACACAGCGCATTGTCATCAATAACGGTAGTGAAGTGTCCTCGCTCGATCCGCAAAAAACGGAAGGGGTTCCCGAATCTAATGTCATCCGCAATTTGTTAGAGGGGCTGGTAGAGACCGATAACAATGGTCAGATTGTGCCTGGCGTTGCAAAGCAGTGGAGCAACCAGCAGGGGCGTATCTGGACCTTCACCCTGCGAGAAGATGCGCGCTGGAGCAACGGTGAACCCGTCACCGCGCAAGATTTCGTTTACAGCTGGCAGCGTCTGGCCGATCCGAAAACAGCTTCACCCTATGCCAGTTATCTGCAAGCTGCCCATATCGCCAACATCGACGCCATTTTGGCGGGCAAAGCCTCGCCGGATTCACTGGGCGTGAAAGCGATTGATGCGCATCACCTCGAAGTGACACTCACTGAGCCTGTTCCCTATTTTGTCGACATGCTGGCCCATACCGCGATGAAGCCGGTGTATCGCGCGGCGATTGAAAAATTCGGCGAGCAGTGGACCCAACCGCAGAACTATGTGGGAAATGGTGCCTACACGCTGGCTGACTGGGTGGTGAATGAAAAGATTGTCCTGAAGCGTAACCCGCAATATTGGGATAACGCGCACAGTGTGATTGATGAGGGCGTTTTTCTGCCGCTCTCTTCCGAGAACAGTGACATCAATCGCTATCGCAGTGGTGGTACGGATATGACCAACAGCGTGGTGCCACCCGATTTGTTCAAAAAGTTGCAGCAGGATTTGGGCGATCAAGTCAAAGTCAGTCCTGTGCTCTGCACTTTCTACTATGAAATGAATAACAAGAAAGCACCGTTTGATGATGCAAGAGTTCGTACAGCGCTGAAGCTGACGCTCGATCGTGACATCATCGCCGACAAGATCATGGGGCAAGGTCAGATCCCCGCCTATGCGCTGACGCCGCCGTTTACGCATGGCATCTCGCCTGAAGCCCCTGCCTGGTCGAAGCAAACTCAGGCCGAACGTAACGCCAGTGCCAAACAACTGCTGGCCGATGCCGGTTTTAATGCTCAGCATCCGCTGCGTTTCACGTTGTTGTATAACACCTCTGAGCAGAATAAACGGCAGGCTATCGCCGCCGCCTCGATGTGGCAAAAGAACCTCGGTGCCGAGGTGACGCTACAAAATCAGGAGTGGAAAACGCTGCTTGAGACGCGTCATCAGGCACAATACGATGTGGTGCGCGCTACCTGGTGCTCGGACTATAACGAGCCCTCAACTTTCCTCAATATGCTGCTGAGTGGTGCCTCGATCAACACCGCGTTCTATCACAGCGATGCCTTCGATAAATTGATGGCGCAAACCCTGACGGTTGCCGATAACACTCAGCGTGCCGCATTGTATCAGCAGGCCGAAGCGCAGCTGGATACGGACTCGCCCATCGTGCCGGTTTACTATCGCGTCAGCGTGCGTCTGGTGAAACCCTGGGTAGGCGGTTTTACCGGCAAAGATCCGCAAGATATGCTGGCATTGAAATACTATTACATAAAGAAACATTGAGTAATGTGTGGAACCGGCGCTACAGTCGGACGGCACATTAACGTGGTAAACCCTGAAGGGTGGTAGTGGTCTCTGTTCAGACAGGCAGAGATCTCCCGGAAACGGGGTACGCCGGGCAGTTCACTGAACCGGTGACGATAATAAAACTGGAGCTAAGTAATGAACAACATCACGAAAAAAAGCCTGATTGCCGCAGGCGTTCTTGCAGCAATCGGCGCACTGGCAGGGAATGCTGCTTTGGCCGCAGTGCCAGCAGGCGTTGAATTGGCAGCAAAACAGGAGCTGGTACGTGGTAATGGCGATGAAGTGCAATCGCTTGACCCGCATAAAATTGAAGGCGTGCCGGAAGACAACATCGCACGCGATCTGTACGAAGGTCTGATCATCAGCGACAGCGATGGCAAACCGATTCCGGGCGTGGCAGAAAGCTGGGAAAACAAAGATTTTAAAGTCTGGACTTTCCATCTGCGTAAAAACGCTAAATGGTCCAATGGCGAGCCAGTCACGGCACAAGATTTCGTCTATAGCTGGGAGCGTTTAGTCGATCCTAAAACCGCTTCTCCTTACGCCAGCTATCCGCAATACGGCCACATCCTGAATGTCGATGACATCATAGCCGGTAAAAAACCGATCACCGATCTGGGTGTGAAAGCCATTGATGACCATACGCTGGAAGTGACCCTCAGCGAGCCGGTTCCTTATTTCTACAAGCTGCTGATCAACTCCGTGATGTCACCTGTGTATAAGCCTGCTATCGATAAGTTTGGCGACCAGTGGACTCAGCCACAAAACTGGGTGGGCAACGGTGCGTTTAAACTGGAATCACACGTCATCAACGAACGTGTCACCATCGTACGTAACCCGGAATATTGGGATAACGCGCACACCGTACTGAACAAAGTGACCTTCCTGCCGATCAACTCAGAAGTCAGTGACGTGAACCGTTACTTCTCTGAGAACGGCAGTGACATCACTTATAACAACATGCCGATCGAGCTGTTCAAAAAACTGCAGCGTGATAACGGCAAAGAGTTGATGGTGAAGCCGTATCTCTGCACCTACTACTATGAAATCAACAACCAGAAAGCGCCATTCACCGATCCGCGCGTGCGTACTGCGCTGAAACTGGGTCTGGATCGCGACATCATGGTGAATAAGGTGCTGGCGCAGGGGCAGTTACCGGCGTACAGCTTTACCCCGCCAGCCACCGACGGCATGGAATTGCTGCCGCCAGACTGGTTCAAATGGGATCAGAACAAGCGTAACGAAGAAGCGAAAAAACTGCTGGCTGAAGCGGGTTACACGGCTGACAAGCCACTGACCTTCAACCTGCTGTACAACACCTCGGATCTGCATAAGAAACTGGCTATCGCCGCGTCTTCGATCTGGAAAAAGAACATTGGCGTGAACATCAAACTGGAGAACCAGGAGTGGAAAACCTTCCTGGATACCCGTCATCAGGGCAACTTTGATGTTTCTCGTGCGGCCTGGTGTGCAGACTATAACGAGCCAACCTCGTTCCTGAACATCATGCTGTCTGACAGCAGCAGTAACACCTCGCACTATAAGAGCGCAGACTTCGATAAAGTGATCCACGATGCGGTGAAAGCGGTAGACGATAAAGCCCGTGTCGCGGATTACCAGAAAGCTGAGCAGATTCTGGATAAAGACAGCACCATTGTCCCGGTTTACTACTACGTCAACGCGCGTCTGGTGAAACCGTACGTGGGTGGTTACACCGGTAATGATCCGCTGGATAAAACTCTCGATAAAAACCTGTATATCATTAAACATTAATAGCACTCAGGCTATCGATAGTGGCGGCGCTGTAGCGCCGCCTTTTTGACTTTGTGAAGCAACAGCCTGGTAGGTACGGCAATGTTAAAATTCATCCTGCGTCGGCTTCTGGAAGCGATCCCGACGCTCTTCATCCTGATCACCATCTCCTTCTTTATGATGCGACTGGCACCCGGCAGTCCGTTTACCGGCGAGCGCACGCTCTCGCCTGAGGTGATGGCGAACATCGAAGCCAAATATCATTTGAACGATCCGATCGGCAAACAGTACGTCAGTTACTTAGTGCAGCTGGCGCACGGCGATTTTGGTCCATCGTTCAAGTACAAAGATTATTCCGTTAACTATCTGGTCGGCCATGCCTTCCCGGTTTCGGCCAAACTCGGCCTCGCCGCCTTCTTCCTTGCAGTGATCCTTGGCGTGACGGCAGGAGTCATTGCCGCGCTCAAACAGAACAGTTTGTGGGATTACGCGGTAATGGGGGTCGCCATGACGGGCGTCGTGATACCCAGCTTTGTCGTCGCACCGCTGCTGGTGCTGATTTTTGCGATTACCTTGCGCTGGCTGCCGGGCGGTGGCTGGAACGGTGGGCAGTGGAATTACATGCTGCTGCCGATGGTGGCGCTGTCTCTGGCCTATATCGCCAGCATCGCGCGTATTACGCGTGGTTCGATGATTGAAGTGATGCACTCCAACTTTATTCGCACCGCGCGCGCCAAAGGGTTGCCGCTGCGCCGTATCGTACTGCGCCATGCATTGAAACCTGCCATGTTACCCGTGCTCTCGTATATGGGGCCGGCATTCGTCGGCATCATCACCGGTTCAATGGTGATCGAATCGATTTACGGTCTGCCGGGTATTGGCCAGCTGTTTGTTAACGGTGCCCTGAACCGTGACTATTCTTTGGTGATGAGTCTGACCATTTTGGTCGGCGTGCTGACCATTCTGTTCAATGCGATCGTGGATGTGCTGTATGCCGTCATCGATCCAAAAATCCGTTACTGATGGTGGAGTTCGCCCATGATGTTAAGTAAGAAAAACAGCGAAGCTCTGGATGCCTTCAGTGAAAAACTGGAAGTCGAAGGGCGCAGCCTGTGGCAGGATGCGCGTCGCCGCTTCATCCATAACCGCGCTGCGCTGATCAGTTTGCTGGTGCTGTTAGCGATTACCCTGTTCGTGATATTAGCGCCGGTGTTGTCGCAGTTTAAATATGATGATACCGACTGGGCCATGATGTCAGCCGCTCCGGATACGGTTTCTGGCCACTGGTTTGGTACCGACTCATCCGGACGTGACCTACTGGTGCGTGTGGCGATTGGCGGTCGTATCTCGTTGATGGTCGGCATTGCCTCCGCGTTGATCGCGGTGCTGGTGGGTACGCTGTATGGTTCACTGGCGGGCTATCTCGGCGGTAAAATCGACTCCGTGATGATGCGTATTCTGGAAATCCTCAACTCCTTCCCGTTCATGTTCTTCGTGATCCTGCTGGTGACCTTCTTTGGTCGTAACATCCTGCTGATCTTTGTGGCGATCGGCATGGTGTCGTGGCTGGATATGGCGCGTATTGTGCGCGGTCAGACGCTGGGCCTGAAGCGCAAAGAGTTTATTGAAGCGGCGCAAGTGGGTGGTGTGTCGACCTTCAATATCGTGCTACGTCACATCGTACCGAACGTGCTGGGTGTGGTGGTGGTCTATGCCTCATTGCTGGTGCCCAGCATGATTCTGTTTGAATCCTTCCTCAGTTTCCTCGGGTTGGGTACGCAAGAGCCACTGAGCAGTTGGGGCGCACTCCTGAGTGACGGCGCCAACTCCATGGAAGTCTCGCCCTGGTTGTTGATGTTCCCGGCGGGTTTCCTCGTGGTCACGCTGTTCTGTTTCAACTTTATCGGCGATGGCCTGCGTGATGCCCTCGACCCGAAAGATCGTTAAGGAGTTTCCCGATGACCATACATGAATTTCAGCCAGCAATGGCTGCACGTGCGGGAAACAGTAGCCTGCTGCTGGACGTTAAAGACCTGCGCGTCACCTTTGGCACCCACGATGGTGATGTCACAGCAGTCAACGATCTTAACTTTTCACTTCGTGCCGGCGAAACCCTGGGTATCGTCGGCGAATCGGGATCGGGCAAGTCGCAAACCGCTTTCGCCCTGATGGGCCTGCTGGCAAAAAACGGTCGCATTGGCGGTTCGGCAAAATTCAACGGTGAAGAGATCCTTAACCTGCCGGAGAACAAACTGAACAAGCTGCGCGCAGAGCAGATTGCGATGATTTTCCAGGACCCGATGACCTCGCTCAATCCGTACATGCGCGTCGGCGAGCAGCTGATGGAAGTGCTGAAGCTGCACAAAGGGATGAGCAGCGCGCAGGCGTTTGAAGAATCCGTGCGTATGCTGGATGCGGTGAAAATGCCGGAAGCGCGCAAGCGCATGAAGATGTTCCCGCATGAATTCTCTGGCGGCATGCGTCAGCGTGTGATGATCGCCATGGCGCTGCTATGTCGTCCTAAATTGCTGATTGCTGATGAACCGACCACGGCACTGGATGTGACGGTGCAGGCGCAGATCATGACGCTGCTGAACGAGCTGAAACGCGAGTTCAATACCGCGATCATCATGATCACCCACGATCTCGGCGTGGTTGCCGGTATCTGCGACAAGGTGCTGGTGATGTACGCCGGTCGTACCATGGAATATGGCCGTGCACGCGATGTGTTTTATCAGCCTGCGCATCCTTACTCCATTGGCCTGCTGAGTGCGGTGCCGCGTCTGGATGCGGAAGAGGGTGAGTCACTCACCACCATTCCTGGCAACCCGCCTAACCTGTTGCGCTTGCCACAGGGCTGTCCGTTCCAGCCACGTTGCGCCTTTGCGATGGACGTTTGTGCCAAGTCACCGCCGCTGGAGCCTTTCGCGGAAGGGCGTCTGCGTGCCTGCTTCAAACCGGTGGAGGAATTAGCATGAGCACCGTCATCGAAGAGAAGAAAGTCTTACTGGAAATCGCCGATCTTAAGGTGCATTTCGATATTAAAGACGGCAAACAGTGGTTCTGGCAGCCGCCAAAAACACTGAAAGCAGTGGATGGCGTCAGCCTGCGCTTGTATGAGGGGGAAACCCTCGGCGTAGTGGGCGAATCGGGCTGTGGTAAATCAACCCTGGCACGCGCCATCATCGGCCTGGTGAAAGCCACCGACGGTCGTGTGGCCTGGCTGGGACGTGATTTATTGGGGCAGAGTCAGGATGAGTGGCGCCAGGCGCGCAGCGATATCCAGATGATTTTCCAGGATCCGCTGGCCTCGCTGAACCCGCGCATGACCATTGGCGACATCATTGCCGAGCCGCTGCGCACCTATTACCCGAAGATGCCAAAGCAGGAAGTGAAGGATAAGGTAAAAAACATGATGATGAAGGTTGGGTTGCTGCCAAACCTCATCAACCGTTATCCACACGAGTTTTCCGGTGGTCAGTGTCAGCGTATTGGCATTGCGCGTGCGCTTATCCTTGAACCCAAGCTGATTATCTGCGATGAGCCCGTTTCGGCGCTGGATGTGTCGATTCAGGCGCAGGTAGTGAATTTGCTACAGCAGCTGCAACGTGAAATGGGATTATCGCTCATTTTCATTGCGCATGACCTTGCGGTGGTGAAGCACATCTCTGATCGTGTACTGGTGATGTATCTCGGTCATGCGGTTGAGTTGGGCACTTATGACTCGGTGTACAACAATCCACAGCATCCTTACACCCGTGCACTGATGTCTGCAGTACCCATTCCGGATCCGGATCTGGAAAAAAACAAACAGATCCAGCTACTGGAGGGTGAACTGCCTTCACCGATCAATCCGCCTTCGGGCTGCGTATTCCGCACTCGCTGTCCGATTGCCGGACCTGAGTGTGCAAAAACGCGTCCGTTGCTGGAGGGCAGTTTCCGCCACGCAGTATCCTGTCTGAAGGTCGACCCCTTATAAGGTCGAAAAGAAAACGCCGGGCAATTGCCCGGCGTTGTTTTATGCGTCAGCGATTATTCACGCCAGAGAATGTGGCACAGCTTGTGGTCTTTCTCGCGGCACAGCAGCACGCGGGCAAACACATCGGTAATCGGCTCGCCGTCCGCTTCACCCAAACCAATCACCACTTCCGCAAAGAAGTCCGGGTTGAGATCGAAATCGACGTGCTCCTGCCAGTCTTCCGACGGGTCAAACAACTCCGCACCGCCGCGCTCTTCAAACTGCAGATTGAACAGAATGATGTCAGCCGGATCGAGGTTATCACCGGCCAGTTCTAGAAAAATGTCGTAGGCCTGTTCCAGCGTTTCATCTTCGGTAAGGCGATTATTTAAATCCATGGTCATTCCTGCTTACTCTGAGGCGGTAATCTTGTCGCTCGTTTTACAGTAAAGGGCTAAAGAAGTAAAACAGTCGTTCAACGATGCGTTGCCACCACGCACGTTTAGCCCAGCGCGCACCATCCAGTAAGCGTGAGCGGGCGATATAGTCATCCTGCACCGTGGCCAAATCGCTGCCAAATCCATCATCATCCACCACCAGCGTGATTTCAAAATTAAGCCACAAGCTGCGCATATCAAGGTTTACGGTACCGACCAGACTCAGCTGTCCATCCACCAGCACGCTTTTGGTATGCAGCAAACCGTCTTCAAATTGATAAATTTTTACGCCTGCTTCCAGCAACTCGGTAAAGAACGCGCGGCTGGCCCAGCCCACCAACAGCGAATCATTGTGGCGTGGCACCACAATGCTGACTTCCACACCGCGTTGCGCAGCGGTGCAGATGGCGTGCAGCAGGTCATCACTGGGGACGAAGTAGGGTGTGGTCATGATCAGTTGTTCGCGTGCGGAATAGACCGCCGTCAACAACGCCTGATGAATCATATCTTCCGGGAAGCCCGGCCCCGAAGCGATCACCTGGATGATATGACCGCTTTCCTGCTCAAAGGGCATGATGTTGGCATCCGGCGCGGGCGGCAGAATGCGTTTACCGGTTTCGATCTCCCAGTCGCAGGCATAAACGATGCCCATGGTGGTCGCGACCGGTCCTTCCATACGCGCCATCAGATCGATCCATTGGCCCACGCCAGCATCCTGCTTGAAGTAGCGGGGATCGACCAGATTCATGCTGCCAGTGTAGGCAATATAGTTATCGATGAGCACCACTTTGCGATGCTGTCGCAAATCCATACGGCGCAGGAACACACGCAGCAGGCTAACCTGTAGCGCCTCGACCACGTCGATGCCGGCATTGCGCATCATATTCGCCCATGGGCTGCGGAAAAATGCCACGCTGCCCGCAGAGTCCAGCATCAGGCGGCAATGTACACCCCGGCGTGAAGCCGCCATCAGTGACTCCGCGACCTCATCCGCCAGGCCGCCCGGATGCCAGATGTAAAACACCATCTCGATGTTGTGACGAGCCAGTTGGATATCACGAATCAACGCGTGCATCACATCATCAGAGTTAGTGAGCAGCTGTAGCTGATTACCTTTGACACCCGCAATGCCCTGACGATGGTGACAGAGTTCAAATAATGGACGTGCCACGTCACTGTGTTCGGTGGCAAAGATATGGCGGCACTGTTTGAGGTCGTTAAGCCACTTGGCGGTGGAGGGCCACATGGTGCGTGCGCGCTCAGCCCGGTGTTTGCCCAGATGAAGTTCACCAAACGACAGATACGCGATAATACCCACCAGTGGCAGAATATAGATGATCAGCAACCAGGCCATGGCGGACGTCACTGCGCGGCGTTTCATCAGGATACGCAGCGTGACACCCGCAATCAGCAACCAGTAGCCAAACAGCAGCAACCAACTGATTAGGGTATAAAATGTAGTCATTAAGTGGACATCCTGTTCGCGCTTTGATGAGGAAAGTTTACGTGCTGAATAGCACTAGTGAAACCTTTAATCGTGAATGACAGTTCAATGAAGCTTTCGATTTGGCATTTTCAATCAGATCTTTATAATGCCTGGCGAGTTTAGCCTGTCTGATGAGGATGTGATGAGACGAAGCAGAAATGAAGTGGCACGCTGGAGAATGTTACGTCAGGTACACCGCCGTCGTGCACGTTGGCTGGAAGGGCAGTCACGTCGCTATAAACGTATCCATGCCATTCGTCATCAGGTCGCGCAGCAGCATCGCCGATCTATCCTGTTCATCACGCAAAATATGTAAGTGGCTTACGCGGCCGTTAAGCGCCGCGTAACACCAGAGAGATATTGACGATCTGTAATGCGGCCGCCAGCACAACGAACATCACGATGTGCTGCCGGGCCTGGCGCCAGCCTTGCTGACGCCAAATCCAGAGTGCTCTGCCAATCAGCGTTAACACCGCTACCAGCAGTAAAACAGACTGCCACATCGATTAAAATACGCGCTTGAACGGTTTGACCGCCACTTTCTCATACACGCCAGCGGCAATGTACGGGTCGTCATTAGCCCAGGATTGTGCGGTTTCCAGCGAGGAAAACTCGGCAATGATCACTGAACCGGTATAGCCTGCCGGACCCGGATCGTTGCTATCGACAGCAGGCATTGGGCCAGCGGCGATCAGTCGACCTTCATCCTGCAGTAACTGCAAGCGCGCGAGATGCGCAGGGCGTACGGAATTGCGTTTTTCCAGTGAATCTGCGGTATCTTCCGCATAAATGACGTAAAGCACGATGGGGTACTCCCGTTAGACTTGCCGAAATTGCGAGACACGTTAAGTGATCGTTAATCAGAGTGCAAATGAAAGATAAATCCACCGTCATATAGCGCAATCTCCGCTAAAAAACGCCTTTCTGCGAGTGGCTTACACATCGCTTATTGAAACTGATTGCTATTTGCATTTAAAATCTGCGCTTCACTCAATGAATATGACTGATATGACGACGTTGACTACGCCTCTTCCTACACGTACCCCCGTAGCTATGATCTTGTCCGTGGTACTCCACGGCTCGCTGATTGCGGGCATTCTCTATGCATCGTTTCATCAGACCATTGAGGTTCCGAAAGCATCCCAGCCAATCAGTGTGACCATGGTGGCACCTGAAGTGCAGCCAGAACCGGCCCCCGCGGTGGTGACGCCGCCGCCAGAGCCCGAACCTGAGCCGGAAGTTGCACCCGAGCCGCCTAAAG
This sequence comes from Pantoea folii, assembly GCF_056678875.1. Lineage (NCBI taxonomy): Bacteria > Pseudomonadati > Pseudomonadota > Gammaproteobacteria > Enterobacterales > Erwiniaceae > Pantoea > Pantoea folii. The sequence continues at coordinate 23,684 of NZ_JBWXON010000002.1, forward strand.
TCGAGCCGGTGCCGATTCCGAAACCTGAACCGAAGCCCAAGCCAAAACCTAAGCCAAAGGTAGAGAAAAAGGTCGAGCCGAAGCCGCGTAAGGAAGTGAAGCCGCAGGAGAATCCGGTCAAGCAGGATATCCCGACCACTCAGACGCGTCCGACCACGGCACCGAAGAGTAACCCAGCGCCAACGCAAAACGTCTCTGACGGGCCTAAGGCGATGAACGTGAGCAAACCTGCCTATCCGGCGCGTGCATTTGCGTTACGCGTGGAAGGGCGTGTACGCGTGCAGTTCGATGTGGATAGCGACGGTCGTGTCGATAATGTGGAAGTTCTGTCAGCCGAACCGCGCAACATGTTCGAGCGTGAAGTGAAGCAGGCGATGAAAAAGTGGCGTTATCAGCCGGGTCGTCCTGGCAAAGGCTTGACCATGAACATTGTGTTCCGCATTAACGGCGGTGCTAACATCGAGTAAGCCTGGGTTGAAGGCAAAGAAAAAGCGGTCATTGACCGCTTTTTTTATCGCTGTTAAACGGCAAGATTGGCTTTGCCAGGTGGCAGCGGACGGGATTTCCCGCTGTTATCCACGGCAACGTAAACAAATACCGCTTCAGTGGCGCAATACGTTTGACCGATTGGCTCAGACGAAACCTTCTTGATCCACACTTCTACATTGATGGTCATCGAACTGTTGCCGGTACGTATGCAACGCGCATAGCAGCTCACGACATCGCCCACGGCTACCGGTTTCAGGAACGACATGCCATCAACACGCACGGTGACCACACGACCTTCGGCGATCTCCTTGGCCATGATGGCACCGCCCATATCCATCTGTGACATCAACCAGCCGCCAAAAATATCACCATTGGCGTTGGTATCTGCTGGCATCGCCAGGGTGCGCGACACCATCTCGCCTTGCGGTAATTTATGTTTTTCGTCCATTGCTCAGTTCTTCTGCAGGTGAAGAGAAGCCCGACTGTGCCGGGCGGCGTTGCTTATTTTTGTTCTTGTTGCGGCATCTGTCGCCAGATATACACGCCGCTTAACAGAGTAAACAGTAGGGTCAGGCCGGTCAGACCAAACACTTTAAAGTTAACCCAAAACTCTTGTGATAACCAAAACGCAACATAGATATTTACCAGGCCGCAGACGAAGAAGAAGATGGCCCAGGCAATATTCAATCGACGCCACACAACACCGGGCAACTGCAGCTCTTTACCGAGCATGCGTTGAATCAGCGGCTGTTCCATAAAGAACTGGCTGTAGAGCAGAGCCAACGCGAACAGAGAATAGATCACGGTGACTTTCCATTTGATGAATTCATCGTTATGGAACACCAGCGTCAACGTGCCGAATACCGTCACCAGTGCGAAGGTGAAAAGCGTCATCTTTTCCAGTTTGCGATACAGCACCCAGCTGACCACCAGCGCCAGACCCGTGGCGACAATCAGGGCACCAGAAGCGACAAAGATGTCGTACAGCTTGTAGAAGATGAAGAAAACTACCAGGGGAAGAAAATCGAGTAACTGCTTCATAGCGTTTCCAGTTAGGGCAGGAGCGTTCAATAAAGGCGCTCCGCAGAGCGCCATCGCTGTTAACGTAACAGCATATACAGTCGGTACAAATAGATAATCAGAATCGCTGAGACCAGATTACCCAGCGCGTTCATCACCACCGACGCGATGTTCACCGGTAGCACTGTGAGTGATGAGATGAGGAACATCAGCACAATCTTCGCCAGCAACCACAGCACAATGGCAGGGGCGATAACTTTCATGTTCTTCCATGCCAGTTTCATACTGGCGCGCATCGCGCCAATCACACCCATTTTCTCGCTGACCAGTATCACCGGTGCCAGTGACAGCAGAATCGCCAGAATCACGCCAGGCACCATCAATACCATAAAGCCAATTTGCACCAGCAAGGTAATCAGGAAGGTCTGCAGCAGCAGTTTCGGCAGCAGTGGCGCGGAGGCACCGATTGCTCGCAGGGCACTCACGCGTTGGCCATTGGAGACCAGCGGGATCAGGCACAGCATACCGCCCAGCAGCAGCGTGTTGCCGATCAGCGCGGCAAAGGTGCCGGCTGCGGAAGCGCGCAGCAGGATGCGCTGCTGATCCGGTGACATATTCTGTACCAGCTCAAACAGTGAGGTTGCGCTGTCGTCAGCCTGGCTAAGCAGGGATAACTGGTCTTCGCCTGGGGTTAATGCATGACCGACAATCACCGTAATGAACGACGTCAACAACGCCATCAGCACAATAGTAACCAGCTGATGACGCAGAAAATTTCCTGTGTCACGGTATAACGAGCTTGCCGTGATAGACATGTACTCTCCTTGATGGAACCGGGTTAATTAACCCGGCGATTGTACATGTTCTGTGGGCTGGCGGGCACCCGCAAGACCATAACTTTGTGTCATCTCTGGTAAAGAATGGGGAATTAAAGTTCGTACCCGGTTCATAAAAGCAGCAAAGCCTCTTCATCTGCCCTCAAAACCCCCTCAGCGTTTTTTCTTTCAGGCGCGCAATGCCGAAAATTGATCTGAATCAATTCATTGTTTTTTAAGTGATTAATTTGAATTGATGCAGATGATCTTTTACCAAAAAAGGGTTAGATCTTGTGCCGCAATCCCGATTAAGACCCTACTTTTCTGCAAAGGAGTGATTATGAAACTGGCAAAATGCGCATTGCTACTGGCTCTGGCTATCCCGCAACTGGCACTGGCTCATCAGGCGGGGGATTTTTTCATGCGTGCCGGTAGCGCGACTGTTCGTCCAACCGAAGGCTCTGACAATGTGCTGGGTATGGGCGGCTTTAACGTGAGTAACGACACCCAACTAGGCTTGACCTTCACCTACATGGCGACAGACAACATCGGTGTGGAGCTGCTGGCGGCGACACCGTTCCGTCACAAGGTTGGCCTTGGTGCCACCGGAAATCTGGCTACCGTGCGCCAGCTGCCGCCGACGCTGATGGCACAGTATTATTTCTTCGATAGCCGCAGCCCGGTGCGCCCATATGTTGGCGTAGGTATCAACTACACCACGTTCTACGATGCCAAATTTAATCAAACCGGCCAGGACGCGGGCTTAAGTGATTTAAGCGTCAAAGATTCCTGGGGTGTGGCGGGTCAGGTGGGGATGGATTATCAAATCAACCGCGACTGGATGCTGAACGCATCGCTGTGGTACATGGACATCGATACTGAAGTGAAATTTAAAGCCAACGGTGAACAACAGAATATCAACACGCGCATCGATCCGTGGGTGTTCTTCTTTGGTGTGGGTTACCGTTTCTGAGGCACCCGCTGAAACACAACGGGCGACCCAAAGGCCGCCCGCTGCAGTATCGATACGCTATTACTTAATCTGCATATTGTTAACTACAGATTTGACCCCTGCCACGCTGCGGGTCACCGTCACTGCACGGTTCGCCATCTGCGGTGAGCTGACAAAGCCGCTTAACTGCACTTTTCCTTTAAAGGTTTCGACGTTGATTTCGGTGGATTTCAGCGAGTCGTCATTCAACAACTGTGCCTTAACCTTGGTGGTGATCACCGTATCATCGATATAGCCCCCGGTTCCTTCCTTTGTTGCTGTTGGTGCACAGGCGCTAAGTGTGATCGCCATGACCGCAGCCATTAATAATCCTGCAACGACTTTGAAAAAATTCATTGGTTATCTCCCTGTCTTAGATGGTGTTTCACCGCGACGAGACGGTGCGATTAATTGTGGTATGCGCTTTGCAAATCGGCAAATCGCCTGGGGTGAAAAAGATGGAAATACGCGATTTTTACCACTTATTGATCCAATGACGGCAGCAAGGCAAACGGTAAGCTAAAAAAGCAGGGCAAAACGAATAATAAAACAACAAGACGATAAGCCGACAGGTGCAAATTTAAGCATCAGGCAGGGAAAACAATAATGAAAAAGCGTGCCATTCTGGCGATAGCGACGATTAGCTATCTGTCCTACCTCCAGCTATTTGCTTCACAAATTTTGCCAGTGCCCAGCGCGCAGGCAGAACCGTTGATCAATCCACACCTGGGGACCCTGTGCAAAGCGGCTACCGCGCTGAGCTTTGGTCGCAGCTTCAAAATCATGCAGCTGGATAAGGTGGATGAGCAGGGCGTGGCGTGGGTGCACTATATCCGGCCCTCCGATCAATCACGCTGGGCCGTGCGCTGCCGGGTCCAGGGCGAGAGCGTTATCTTGATGTCAGATAATCCGGATAGCAGTGGTCGCTGGCGCGATGGACCCGAAGACGAGAAGCTGACATGGCAAATCAGAAACGACAAGCTGACGATGAAGCTGACTTATCCTGATGACTCAGGCGATGAGCAAACGTTCAGGCTGGAATAATCAAGAGAAGACCCTATCCGCCATCGCGAACAGGGTCCTGAGGATTTAACGCGTGCCAGCTTTCAGATCGCTGACAAACGCTTTCAATTCCGCTAGCAGCGTGTCGGGATCGTTCTGGTTACGTTCGATGATCTTCACAATAGCTGATCCCGAAATCGCACCCGCCGCGCCTGCCGCGATGGCTTCTCTCACCTGGCTTACTTCTGAGATACCAAATCCCTGCAACGGTGGTGCAGCGTGATATTCGCTCAGCTTCTCAATCAAATGATTCAGCGGCTGGCTGGCGCGATTTTCTGCACCCGTCACGCCCGCGCGCGACAGCAGATAGGTATAACCGCGACCGTGTGAGGCAATCTCCCGCAGCAAATTATCATCCGCATTCGGCGGGCAGATGAAGATGGGTGCAACGTTATGTCGCATCGCAGCCTGACGGAACGGTGCAGACTCTTCAACCGGTACATCCGCCACCAGAACGGAATCAACGCCGACGGCTTCACATTGTGCGTAGAAGTTGTCGATACCTTTGCTGAACACCAGATTAGCGTACATCAACAGCCCAATCGGCAGTTCAGGATACTTCTGGCGCACGGCGGCAAGGATCTCGAAACACTGCGCGACAGTGGTACCCGCCGCGAAGGCACGTAGGGTTGCCCCCTGAATCGTTGGGCCATCCGCCAGCGGATCGGAGAACGGAATGCCCAGCTCTAACGCATCGGCTCCGCCTGCTACCAATGTATCGATGATCTTCAGTGACAGTTCAGGGGTCGGGTCGCCAAGGGTCACGAAAGGAACAAATGCGCCTTCTTTTTTCGCCGACAGACGTTGAAACAGCTGAATATAACGTTCCATCAGATCTCTCCCTTAGCTTTCAAAATATCGTGAACGGTGAAGATGTCTTTGTCGCCGCGACCGGACAGGTTAACCACCAGCAATTGCTCTTTCTCTGGGTTCTCACGGATCATTTTCAGGGCGTGCGCCAGAGCATGAGAGGATTCCAGAGCCGGAATAATGCCTTCTGCACGACACAACTCTTTGAATGCTGACAGCGCTTCATCATCGGTAATCGACACATACTCGGCGCGACCAATGCTGTTGAGATGGGCGTGCTGTGGGCCAACAGAAGGGAAATCGAGGCCGGCTGAGATCGAATAGGATTCTTCGATCTGGCCTTCCTCCGTCTGCATCATTGGCGCTTTCATGCCGAAGTAGATACCGACGCGACCGTGCTTGAGTGGCGCGCCGTGTTCGCCGGTTTCGATGCCGTGACCCGCAGGTTCAACGCCGATCAGACCGACGCTGGTGTCATCAATAAATTCAGCGAACATGCCGATGGCATTTGAACCGCCACCCACACAAGCCAGCACTGCATCCGGCAGACGACCTTCACGCTCCAGAATCTGCGCTTTGGTTTCTTCACCAATCATGCGCTGGAACTCACGCACAATAGTCGGGAAGGGATGCGGACCCGCCGCCGTACCGAGCATATAGTGCGCGGTTTCGTAGCTGCCAGACCAGTCACGCAGCGCCTCGTTACAGGCATCTTTCAGCGTGGCCGAACCACTGTGCACCGGAATCACTTCCGCGCCCATCAAACGCATACGGAACACGTTAGGTGACTGACGTTCGACGTCTTTTGCGCCCATATAAATGCGACACTTCATGCCCAGCAGCGCGCACGCCAGCGCTGAAGCCACGCCATGCTGCCCGGCTCCGGTCTCAGCGATAATTTCATTTTTGCCCATGCGCTTGGCGAGCAGCGCCTGGCCCAACACCTGGTTGGTTTTATGTGCACCGCCGTGCAGCAAATCTTCACGCTTCAGATACAGGCGGGTTTTTGTGCCTTTGGTCAGATTGCTGCAAAGCGTTAATGCGGTGGGACGGCCAGCATAGTTTTTCAACAGATCGGTAAATTCAGCCTGAAATTCAGGATCGCGCTGCGCTTCGACAAAGGCGCTTTCCAACTGGCGCAGAGCGGGCATTAAAATCTGTGGGACATATTGACCGCCAAACTCGCCAAAGTAGGGATTCAATAACGTAGTCATCTTTCATCTTCCTTATGCGGCCCGCACATCGGCGGGCGAGCGAAATTAATAGGCGCGCAGCGTGCGGAATACCGCCGCGACTTTACTGGCATCTTTGATGCCGGGCGCGGATTCAACGCCAGAGTTAAAGTCCAGTCCGGCGCAGCCCAGTTGTGCAGCCTCCACGCAGTTGTCGGCGCTTAATCCGCCGGCCAGCAGCACGTTGCTCAGGTCTTCACCCTGTAGCAGTGACCAGTCAAATCGCTGTCCGCTGCCGCCCTGGCCGTTATCGAACACGTAACGATCTACATGCGGCCAATCGCGGGCTGGAAGGCTGCCGCTGATACTCAGCGCCTTCCAAATTTTCACCTCTTCTGGCAGGGCGCTGCGCAATTCTGCGACGAACGCCTGATCTTCATCGCCATGCAATTGCACAGCAGAAAGTTTGAGTGACGAAGCAATCGTGACAACGTCACTTATGCTGTTATTGCGGAATACGCCCACATACTTCAGTGGTGCAGCCGCTATCACACTTTGAGCTTGTTCAGCGCTGACTTTACGCGGTGAACCTTCGGCGAAAATCACACCGCCATAAATCGCGCCTGCTTCGTGCGCAATGCGCGCATCTTCAGGGCGGGTCAGGCCGCAGACTTTGTTGTCGCCAAGTAAGACGCGACGCACGCCGGCATTGAGATCGGCTTCTTCCATCAGTGCGGAGCCAATCAGGAAACCGTTGGCGAAGTGGCTCAATTCACGCACCTGAGCATAGTTATGAATGCCCGATTCGCTGATGACCGACACACCGTGGCTTAAACGTGGCGCCAACTGGCGGGTACGATTCAGATCAATCGACAGGTCACGCAGGTCGCGGTTATTGATGCCGACCACTTTTGCTTCCAGCGCAATCGCACGCTCCAGCTCTTCTTCATTACTGACTTCGGTCAGTACGCCCATTTTCAGGCTGTGTGCCACCACGGCGAGTTGACGATATTGCTCATCATCCAGCACCGACAGCATCAGCAGAATGGCATCGGCCTGATAGTGGCGCGCCAGGTAGATTTGGTAGGGATCGATAATAAAGTCTTTGCACAGTACCGGTTGAGTAATCGCGGCACTGACGATCGGCAGAAACTCAAAATCACCCTGGAAATACTTCTCGTCAGTTAAGACGGAAACGGCCGAGGCGTGATGACGATAAACGCCAGCGATGGTCGCAGGATCGAAATCTTCGCGGATCAAACCCTTCGACGGTGACGCTTTTTTGCATTCCAGGATGAACACGGTGCGCGTGCCGCGCAGCGCATCGTAAAAGTGGCGTCCTGCAGGCTGCAAGCTGTTCTGGAAGGTCGCCAGCGGCTGCTGTACCTTGCGCGCTTCAACCCAGACGGCTTTATCCTGAACAATTTTCTCTAAAACGGTGCCCTTGATACTCATCTCATCCTCTCGCTGCCAGAGCAACAACGCGCTCGTAAGCCTGACCACTGCGAATTGCGGTGATGGCGCGCTGAGCGTTGTCGCGCAAATCTTCATTTCCGAATACTTTCAGCAACATTGCGACGTTCACCGCAACTGCCTGCTCATGGGCTGGCTGGCCTTTACCCTGGAGCAAACGCGCCAGAATGTCACGGTTTTCTTCCGGCGTGCCGCCCGCCAGGGCTTCTTTATTATGGAAGCCGAAACCGAAGTCTTCAGGCGTCAGCTGATAACTGGTGATTTCACCGTCACGCAACTCAGCGACCTGAGTCGCACTATGAAGCGCCACTTCATCCATACCGCCGCCATGCACCACTGCCGCACGCTGATAGCCAAGCACCTTCAGGGTTTGGGCAATCGGCAGCACCAGTTCCGGACTGTACACGCCGATAACCGCCAGTGGGGGCCGCGCCGGATTGATTAAAGGGCCCAGCACGTTAAACAAGGTGCGGGTTTTTAACTGTTGACGCACTGGCATCGCGTGACGGAATCCGCTGTGATATTGCGGCGCAAACAGGAAGCAGACGTTAAGATCGTCCAGTGCCTTACGCGCTTTTTCAGCGGGCATATCCAGATCGATACCAAAAGCCGCCAGCAGATCGGACGAGCCGGATTTACTCGAGACGCTACGATTGCCGTGCTTGGCCACTTTCAACCCGCAGGTTGCGGCGACAAAGGCGCTGGCGGTGGAGATATTAATGCTGTTGCTGCCGTCACCGCCGGTGCCAACGATATCGGCGAAAGTGTAATCCGGACGCGGGAACGGTTTCGCATCTTCCAGCAGTGCCGTAGCGGCACCCGCGATCTCTTCCGGGCGCTCGCCACGGACTTTCATCGCAATCAGCGCGGCGGCTAGTTGGGTCGGCTCGAGCTGACCTTTAATAATGGCGCTAAACAGCTGATGGCTTTCCGCCTGGCTCAGGGTTTGTGCCTGGTAAAGTTTTTCCAGAATAGTTTGCATCATAATCTCCCTATTATTTCGCCAGCGCCCAGGCCAGCGTTTGCTCTAACAAACGTGCGCCCTGGGTGGTGAGAATGGATTCGGGGTGGAACTGGAAGCCACACACTCGGTCAGCATCGTGTCGGACAGCCATCACCATGCCGTTGTAGCTGGCGTTAACGGTCAATTCGGCAGGCGTATTGCTGCCCACCAGCGAGTGATAACGGGCCACCGGCAGCGGATTGCTCAGGCCGCTAAACATCGCTTGACCGTCGTGATTAATCGAAGAGGCTTTGCCGTGCAGAATCTCACCGGCCTGGCCTACATGACCACCATAAGCCTCAACAATCGCCTGATGACCGAGGCAGATGCCGATAATCGGCAGATGACCACGCAGTGCTTGCAGTAACGCAGGCATGCAGCCGGCATCTTTCGGTGCGCCGGGACCGGGGGACAGCATCAGCACCGGATTTTCCATTTGCTGCAGTCGTTCAATGAGTACGTCAGCCGGCACGTTATTGCGGTAAATCACCACGTTATGGCCAAAGGTACGCAGCTGATCAACGAGGTTGTAGGTAAAGGAGTCGATATTATCGAGCAACAGGATATCGGCCATCAGAAAATCTCCTTGCAATGATGGGCTGTGGCGATGGCACGTAATACCGCGCGCGCTTTATTGCGGCTTTCATCCGCTTCAGCCTGAGGCTGGGAATCCAGTACCACACCGGCACCGGCTTGCACTGTGGCAACGCCATCTTCCACCCAAGCGGAGCGAATCACGATGCAGGTATCCAAATCGCCGTGTGCGGTGAAATAACCTACCGCACCGCCATAGCTGCCGCGACGCGTACCTTCTTTTTCAGCGATTAACTGCATAGCACGCACTTTTGGTGCGCCGCTTAAGGTGCCCATGTTCATGCAGGCGCGATAGGCGTGCAGGACATCAAGATCGTTACGCAGCGTGCCAACCACGCGAGAGACCAGATGCATCACGAAAGAGTAACGGTCGACTTTGGTCAGGTCTGCCACATAGCGGCTACCAGGCACGCAGATGCGAGCCAGATCGTTACGCGCCAGATCCACCAGCATCAGGTGTTCCGCCAGCTCTTTGTGGTCGGTGCGCATTTCCAGTTCGATACGGCTGTCGAGATCGCGGTCCAGTGAACCATCGGCATGTCGGCCACGTGGACGCGTACCGGCAATCGGGTAGATCTCAATCTGACGTGAAGTGGCGTCATACTTGAGTGAGCTTTCTGGTGAAGCGCCAAACAGCGCAAAGTCCTGATCCTGCATAAAGAACATATATGGGCTGGGATTGCTGTGCTTCAGCGTGTCATAAGCGGCCAGCGGAGAAGGGCACGGCAGCGAGAAGCGGCGTGATGGCACCACCTGGAAGATTTCGCCGATGCGAATCGCTTCCTGCATTTCACGCACCACATTGCAATACTCTTCATCGCTCTGGTTGGTGCTCAACGCCATTTGCTCAACGCGCTGAACCGGCAAAGCCGGGGCAGGCTGCGTCATTTGACCACGCAGCTGCTCAACACGGCCCTGCAAGCGCTGGAATTCGCTGGTGGAGGGGCTGAACAGACTGGCCTGCAGGCGAGCGCTGCGCGTCTGGTGATCAATCACCAGCAGGGTTTCTGCCAGGTAGAAGCAGTAATCCGGGCAGCTTTGCTCATTACGCAGCTCGGGTAAATCTTCAAATCCGGCCACCAGGTCATAAGCAAACAGGCCGCCGAGGAACATCGCTTCACGCTCTTCCTCTGGGCTGTTCACCAACTGCGGAATCAGGCGCAGCGCGTCGAAAACAGACAATGCTTTCAGACGTGAATCTTCATCGTGCAACCCCTGAGGCAGCGGGAAATGCAGCACGCGGCCATCCGGGCGCGCTTCAATACTCACATCCTGCGGCAACGCTTCATCCAGCAGCGGCAGAATGGTGCGACCGTTTTCTGACAGCGCCTGTAATGTCACCACGTTGCCCAGTGCGCTGATGCGCAGGGCGCTATCCACAATCAGTAAGCTTTTCAGATTCTTTTTGCTGTCGATGTCGGCAGATTCAAGCAGCAGCGTTGCCGGACGTGCGCCGCAAATTTGATGGAACACTGCGGCCGGATCTTCGCGGTAGGGCGCGGTACCGGTAATCAACTTCAATGTAGGTTTCGCATTAGCCATTATTGTCATCTCTGAATTTCGCTCAAAAAAAAGCCCGCTCGGTGGCGGGCTCAGGTATCTGCACAATGGTTACGCATGTTGTGCACGACGACGTCGCCCGTTTAAAGGATTATCGCGCCACCAACCTTTTGCATGCGTACCAAAATTAGCCATGATGAGATACCCGTTACGTGTGAACTTGTGTACTAGTTAACTGGTTCAGATGAAAAAAGTCAATACCCTTTTTCAGTCAGGGTCAAAATCGTTATGATGCCAGCCGAGTTAAGTTGCTGCTGGAGTTACCTTGTCGGATATTGCCCGTTTTCCCCTTTACGATTTACACAGCCATACCCAGGCGTCTGACGGTTTGCTGACCCCTACCGAGTTGGTGCAACGTGCCGTCGAAATGAAAGTAGGGGTACTGGCGATTACCGATCACGACACCGTTGCTGGCGTGGCAGAAGCGCAATCCGCTGTGCAGCAACAGAATCTACCGATTCGTATTCTGGCCGGATTAGAGGCCTCTACATTGTGGGAAAACCACGAAATTCATATCGTAGGTTTAAATGTGGATTGCCAGCATCCGGCACTGACCTCGTTTCTTGAGCAACAGCATCAATGCCGCGTTGAACGGGCTCAGCTGATTGCAGAGCGTCTCGAACGTGCCCGCATTCCTGATGCGTTGGCTGGGGCGCAACGCCTGGCGCAGGGCGGTGTCATCACCCGCGGTCATTTCGCCCGTTATCTGGTCGAGATGGGTAAAGCCGATAACATGGCGCAAGTGTTCAAGAACTATCTTGCCCGTGGGAAAACCGGCTATGTGCCGCCGCAATGGTGTACAATTAAACAAGCTATTGATGCCATTCATCATTCTGGCGGCGTTGCGGTACTCGCACATCCGGGTCGCTATGGACTGTCTGCAAAGTGGCTTAAGCGATTGATTGCCCATTTCGCCGAGGTCGGTGGTGATGCAATGGAAGTGGCGCAGTGTCAGCAGGCACCCAACGAGCGCACGCAGCTCGCGACTTATGCGCGCGACAATAAGCTGGCGGGATCGCAGGGATCAGATTTTCACCAACCCTGTCCATGGATAGAACTGGGGCGCAAATTATGGTTGCCAGGCGGCGTTGAACCCATCTGGGAGCGTTTTCCTGAGCTAGCGCCCGCCGTAACTCTTGCAGACAGGTGACATGAGGTTTTTATGAGTCAATTTTTTCACATTCATCCAGATAATCCGCAACCGCGTCTGGTCAATCAGGCAGTCGATTATCTCAATAAAGGTGGCATAATCGTCTATCCCACCGATTCGGGTTACGCGCTGGGCTGCAGGTTGGAAGAGAAGAACGCGATGGAGCGTATCTGCCGTATCCGGCAGTTAGATGGCAACCACAATTTTACGTTGATGTGTCGCGATCTGTCTGAGCTTTCGACGTATTCGCAGGTGGACAATACTGCATTTCGTATTCTAAAAAATAATACGCCGGGCAGTTATACCTTCATTCTCAAAGCGACCAAAGAGGTGCCGCGTCGTTTGATGAATGACAAGCGTAAAACTATTGGTTTGCGCGTACCTTCCAATCCGGTGGCGCTGGCGTTACTGGAAAGATTGAATGAGCCGATGATGTCTACTTCGCTGATGTTGCCCGGTAATGACTTCACGGAATCGGATCCGGAAGAGATTCAGCACAGCATCGGTAAGCTGGTGGATCTGATCATTGATGGCGGCACGTTAGGGCAGCAGCCGACGACGGTGATCGATCTCACCAGCGATGTACCGGTTGTGGTTCGTGAAGGGGTCGGCGACACGCGCCCGTTCCTCTAATCACGCGTGGTCAGGCGGCGTTAACGTCGTCTGGCCAATATTCTTTTCCAGCCAATGTTTAAAATCACCGTACGGAATATACAGCGAAACATCTTTCAGAATGACTTGTTTGCTGCGCACATTGGAAATTTCATGGCTGTAGCCCACAATCACTCCGCCAATTGTCTGGTCAGCATTATATACCGCGCCCCCCGACATTCCCTGTACAACGCCAGCATTTGATGCCATTGCCATGCACGGTTTTTTATTCCATTTATTGGTAATAGCGGTGCGCGCTAAATTAACACCACTTGATTCCACGGGCATGGCTGAAATAAAGCTGTAGCCGTACATCTTAATGGGTTCACCGACTTTGCTGGTGCGGAATTTTGCCAGCGTTTCCGGGCTATTCTTATGATAGATAATGGCGACGTCGCAATAAGGATGATAAGCCTTCACACGCTGTACGGCAGTGGTGGCGACGTGCGCAGCTGTCAGGCTGTACTCTGGTGTTAAAGGGATGGTTGTACCGAGGATACCCAGACCCAATACCGTCGGGATGCCTGTCACGCTCATATCCACGTGTTCAAGCGCCGCTCGACTATACTCAGTATGGCCCACGGAACAGCCGCTCAGTGCCAGCGCCGCGAGGGCAGGCCAAAGCAGAGAGGTTTTCATGATAGTCATCTTCTTTTAAGCATGTCAGGAAAATCCCTGGTGAAGACTTTCGACATGCAAATTAAATTCATTCCGTGAATGAATAAACGCGTCAATTCCTGCGTGCGCCGGTTTATATTATCAACAATGCCACAGTGATTTTGTTAGTGGCTTGTTAGAGAAACGAGTGTAAATAGTAAAGGTTACGCTTTTATAAATACGGCACACTCTGTTTCAGGCTTAAATTTTACACAATTTTTTTATCAGAACAATTCATCAAATTTAATCTGAATCAAATAATGCGAAAATACAGACTTAATCCAACCTGCAGTTCCAATTAACTGGTAATTTAAAATTACTGGACTAATGAGCCTTATTTATCCCGGTTAATTAGTTTTTTATCCTGTTTTGCAGTTTGGGTTTAGATTTTATGTTTGGGATTATCCTTAAGCGTGGTGCGCAATCCTAGCAGACCAGTCTTGAAAAGCGCTAATGTATCACGGGTCTAAAGTGGGGGTAATAACCAGGCATATAGAGCCAAGAGTAAATGATAAAAATTCAGTCACTTGGCGCATAAAGAAGAGAAGTGTGGTTGGTGTATCTATAAGCAGCGTAAATGTTTAGGCATATGGCACTAAACGGGTGACGCAGCCTTTGGCCTTTATTATCGGCAGCAAAGGAAAAGGTGTTAACGAAACTTGTGTTAGTGTAAAATCGCGGGCCGCCTGAGATGGCATGCGCTATGCTCAGCGGTAACAGATTCTGATATGGGAACTGGTAATCCCCGTATCGTACCTCTTCTTACCACGACGCCTGGGAAGGCGACAACGAGGCATCTCCATGAGTGAGAAACTACAAAAAGTATTAGCGCGTGCTGGTCACGGTTCACGCCGCGAAATCGAAACGATGATTTCAGCCGGACGCGTCAGCGTCGATGGCAAACTGGCGACGCTGGGCGATCGCATTGAAAATGATAAATCCCTGAAAATTCGTATTGATGGCCATCTGGTTTCGATTGCTGAATCCGCCACTGAAGTCTGCCGCGTGCTGGCGTATTACAAACCAGAAGGCGAACTCTGTACCCGTAACGATCCTGAAGGGCGTCCAACGGTATTCGACCGTCTGCCGCGTCTGCGCGGTTCACGCTGGATCGCTGTGGGTCGTCTGGACGTTAACACCTGTGGTCTGATGTTGTTCACCACCGATGGTGAACTGGCGAACCGTCTGATGCACCCAAGCCGTGAAGTTGAGCGTGAATATGCGGTGCGTGTATTCGGCGAAGTGGATGACGATAAAATTCGTCAGCTCAGTAAAGGTGTGCAGTTAGAAGATGGCCCGGCATCGTTCAAAACCATTAAGTTTGCTGGCGGTGAAGGCATCAACCAGTGGTATAACGTCACCCTGACCGAAGGACGTAACCGTGAAGTCCGCCGTTTGTGGGAAGCCGTAGGTGTGCAGGTTAGCCGCCTGATGCGCGTCCGTTATGGCGATATTCAGTTGCCAAAAGGGTTACCTCGCGGTGGCTGGATGGAGATGGAATTACCGGCGGTTAACTACCTGCGTACGCTGGTGGATATGCCGGAAGAGACGGTGACGAAAGTCGCGGTTGAAAAAGACCGTCGTCGTACTAAAGCCAATCAGATTCGTCGCGCGGTAAAACGTCATAGTAATGTAAGCGGCAGCCCACGTCGCGGCGGCAGCAGTAGCAGCCGCAACAGCAGCACGCGGACCAGTGGAACTAACAAGCGCGGTTCCTGATATGCCCGTGACGCCGCATGCAGCGGCGTCACTGTTTTACCAATCTATTCCCTGCTGAGCCTGAATGCCTGCATCAAATGCATGCTTAACCGGGCGCATCTCGGTCACGGTATCCGCCATCTCGAGCAAGGTTCGATGGCAGCCTCGACCGGTGATAATCACACTTTGTTGAACCGGACGTTGTCCCAGCACGCGCACCAGCTCATCCAGATCCAGATAATCCATACTAACCATGTAGGTGATTTCATCGAGGATCACTAAATCCACATGCTCATCGGCAAGCATACGCTTTGCCGCCTGCCAAACCTGTTGGCAGGCGGCAGTATCGGTCTCCCGATTTTGAGTATCCCAGGTAAAGCCGGTGGCCATCACCTGAAATTCCACGCCATGCTGTTCCAGCAAATTGCGCTCACCATTTGGCCATTCACCTTTAATAAACTGCACGGCGGCAACGTTTTTACCGTGCCCGCAAGCGCGTAAAGCCGTACCAAAGGCGGCGGTGGTTTTGCCTTTGCCGTTGCCGGTGAACACCATCAAAATGCCGCGCGCTTCTGTCGCGGCAGCAATCCGCGCATCAACCTGTTCTTTTAAACGCTGCTGTCGTTGCTGATGACGATCACTCATGCGCTGGCTGGCCCCGGTTTACGTCCCGGCTGGGCATCAAAACTGATCCCGGTTTTGCGACGGCTGTCATCACCCATCAAATAAAGGTAAAGCGGCATCAAATCAGCAGGCGTTTTCAGTAAACTGGCATTTTCTTCCGGGAAAGCACTGGCGCGCATTTTAGTGCGAGTGCCACCAGGATTGATGCAATTTACCCGCAGATGACGATTTTTATACTCATCCGCCAGTACCTGCATCATGCCTTCGGTGGCGAATTTCGACACCGCATAGGCCCCCCAGCCTGCACGGCCGGTACGGCCGACGCTCGACGTGGTAAACACCAGTGAACCGGCGTCTGATTTCAGCAGCAGCGGCAGCAAGGCCTGAGTTAAATAAAAGGTGGCGTCAAGATTGATCTGCATCACCTTGCGCCAGACGGCAGGATCGAGTTCCGCCAGTGGGACGATCTCACCCAGAATCCCGGCATTGTGCAGTACACCATCGAGCCGTGGCACCAGGGAGGCGATCTGATCGGCCACCTCAGCGCAGCTTTCTGGCGTGGCATGCGACAAGTCCAGCAGCAAATGGGATGCGGGCTTCTTATTCAGCTGATTGATGGCGTGTTCAGTCTGCTGCAGCGTTTCGGCGTTGCGGCCCATCAAAATGACGCGTGCGCCATAGCGCGCATAGGTCAGCGCCGCTTCGCGGCCAATGCCGTCAGAAGCGCCGGTGACGAGGATAATGCGATTTTCCAGCAGATCGCTTTTCGGTTGATAATGCACAGCGATGTCCTTTGGCAAGTCAGAGGGTTTTGGGCTTTATGCCTCAATTTGTCGCCAGGTGCAATCACCGCGCCTCGCATTCTGTGCCGCCTGCGGGCATTTCAGGCGACGAAAGTCGTTAAAGCGGGTAAACTCAGCCATTGTTTGTAATTCACTGTTTAATAAGGCGGCAGAATGGATTTACTCTCCAGTTATGGATTATTTCTGGCCAAGGCCGTCACCGTGGTGGTGGCGTTCGCAGCTATTGTTCTGATTGTGCTCAATGCCGCGATGCGTAAACGCCACAGCGGTGGTCAACTGCGCTTTACTCATCTCGACGATGATTATCGTGAAATGAAGGAAGACCTGCAGTTGGCGAAGATGAAGCCACAGGCGCAAAAAGTGTGGCTGAAGCAGCATAAAAAAGAAGAGAAGCAAAAAGCCAAAACCGAGAAGCGCAATGCCAAAGCTGGTGTGAGCGAAGCCGCTAAACCGACACTCTATGTGATGGAGTTTAAAGGCAGTATGGATGCGGGCGAAGTCAGTTCTTTGCGTGAGGAGATCTCCGCGGTGCTGGCGGTGGCTGTGCCGGGTGATGAAGTCTTGCTGCGTCTGGAAAGCCCGGGTGGCGTGGTGCACGGTTATGGCCTGGCCGCTTCTCAGCTGCAGCGTCTGCGTGATGCGGGCCTGCAGTTAACTGCCGTCGTCGATAAAGTGGCGGCGAGCGGGGGTTATATGATGGCTTGTGTCGCGGATCGCATCGTCGCGGCGCCATTCTCTATCATTGGATCAATTGGTGTGGTCGCGCAGATCCCCAACTTCAACCGTCTGCTGAAACGCAATGATATCGACGTTGAACTGCACACCGCGGGTCAATATAAGCGCACGCTGACCTTGTTTGGTGAGAACACCGATGAGGGACGTGAAAAATTCCAGGAAGATCTCAACGAAACCCATCTGCTGTTCAAAGAGTTTGTCCAGCAGATGCGTCCGACACTGGATTTGGAAAAAGTGGCCACCGGTGAACACTGGTATGGACGCCAGGCGCTGGATTTGGGGCTGATTGATGAGATCGGCACCAGCGATGCGCTGATTATCAAGCAGATGGATCGGTTCAATGTGCTGGGCGTGCACTATGCGCGGAAAAAGAAAATGATGGATCGCTTCACCAACAGCGCCAGTCTGGCGGCCGAGCGGTTAATTCTGAAAATATGGCAGCGTGGTGATAAGCCACTGTTGTGAGCAAGCCCGGCAAATGCCGGGCTTTTTTATGCCAGGTGATAGCGTGAGGAGAGCTCAACGGCAAGGGATTTAAACACGTTAAACACAGCGGTGGTTTTCGCGCTCGGCAGGCCTTCTTCATCTAAGAAGTAAGGCCCACGAAACACCAATACCTCGCCCTGCTGAATCACGTCATTCGCTTCCATCCCGGCTAAATAATCGTCGTGCTGTTTGATCATTTGATTGGCTATTTCCAGTAACGCCTGGCGTGAAATGGATTCCGTTTCTACTGACATTGTTGACCTCTTTTTTGACAGCAATCGTTCTCCTTCTATATTACTAGCGAGTTGCGCTGTTCATCAAATCAACGTCCTTCAGCAAAACTGGCGCAAAATTAATCAGAATGCTAATTAAGTTGCGTAACGGATTTTATCAGGTAGAGTGTGGGCGATTCAGCTTTCAGGGAGATCACACCCGGATGTGTGATGCTGTCAGATGGAAAACCCGCTTCTAATCATAAAGTTGCATAAGTCGATGCAATCTGACCTGAGATTATCCCCGCTGCCTTGAAAAGTGAAAAGCTGGCAGCAATATTGAACCCGTTGGGTTTTGGGGCACCGAATCCTCTCCCGTTTATCAGGACGTTTCAATTAGGTAAAGGTACATATGGGTAAAGCACTCGTAATCGTTGAGTCCCCGGCAAAGGCCAAAACAATCAATAAATACCTCGGTAATGACTACGTGGTGAAATCCAGCGTCGGTCATATCCGTGATTTGCCGACCAGCGGTTCAACTGCCCGTAAAACTACCGACGGGGAAAAGGCGAAAACAGGAAAAAAGGTTAAGAAGGATGAGAAGGCCGCATTGGTCAGCCGCATGGGGGTCGATCCCTGGCATGGCTGGGAAGCGGACTATCAGATTCTGCCGGGTAAAGAAAAAGTCGTAGCCGAACTGAAAAGCCTTGCCGCCGATGCTGACCACATCTACCTCGCAACGGACCTTGACCGCGAAGGGGAGGCCATTGCCTGGCACCTGCGGGAAGTGATCGGTGGCGATGACAAGCGGTTTAGCCGCGTGGTGTTCAACGAAATCACCAAAAATGCGATTCGTCAGGCGTTTGAAAAACCGGGCGAACTGAATATTGAACGTGTTAATGCGCAGCAGGCGCGTCGCTTTATGGACCGCGTGGTGGGTTACATGGTTTCCCCGCTGCTGTGGAAGAAGATTGCCCGTGGCTTGTCGGCGGGTCGTGTTCAGTCTGTAGCTGTACGTCTGGTGGTCGAACGCGAGCACGAAATCAAAGCGTTCGTGCCGGAAGAGTACTGGGAAATCGACGCAGATTTCTCTACGCCGAAAGGCGACACGCTGGCGATGCAGGTCACGCATCAGGGCGACAAAGCCTTCCGTCCGGTTAATCGCGAGCAAACTCATGCTGCGGTATCCGTGCTGGAGAAAGCGCGTTACGAAGTGCTGGATCGTGAAGACAAACCGACCAGCAGCAAACCTTCTGCACCTTTTATTACCTCGACGCTGCAGCAAGCGGCGAGTACTCGTCTCGGTTTTGGCGTGAAGAAAACCATGATGATGGCGCAGCGTCTCTACGAAGCGGGTCACATCACCTATATGCGTACTGACTCCACCAACCTGAGTCAGGATGCGGTGGCGATGGCACGCGGCTTTGTGGAGAAGAGTTTTGGTAAGAAGTATCTGCCAGAATCGCCAATCACTTACGCCAGTAAAGAGAACTCGCAGGAAGCTCACGAAGCGATTCGACCTTCGGATGTCAACATCCAGGCAGAACAGCTGAAAGACATGGAAGCTGATGCGCAGAAACTGTACCAGCTGATCTGGCGTCAGTTTGTGGCCTGCCAGATGGTGCCGGCGCAGTATGACTCCACCACCCTGACGGTGGGTGCAGCAGACTTTAAACTGAAAGCGAAAGGCCGCACTTTGCGTTTCGATGGCTGGACAAAAGTGATGCCAGCCCTGCGTAAAAACGATGAAGATTTGACGCTGCCACCGGTCAATGTCGGCGACATGCTTGACCTGAAGGAGCTGATGCCAAGCCAGCACTTCACCAAGCCGCCAGCCCGCTTCAGCGAAGCTTCCTTAGTCCGTGAGTTGGAAAAACGGGGTATTGGCCGTCCATCGACCTATGCCTCAATTATTTCCACCATTCAGGATCGCGGTTACGTGCGGGTAGAAAACCGCCGCTTCTATGCTGAGAAGATGGGTGAAATTGTCACCGATCGCCTGGAACAGAATTTCCGTGAACTGATGAACTATGACTTCACCGCGCGCATGGAAGACAGCCTTGACCAGGTTGCTAATAATGAAGCGCAGTGGAAAGCGGTGCTGGATTCCTTCTTCAGCGATTTCAGTCAGCAGTTAGGTCAGGCCGAGAAAGAGCCAGAAGAGGGCGGCATGCAGCCGAACCAGATGGTGCTAACCTCGATCGACTGCCCGACCTGTAGCCGCCAAATGGGTATCCGTACCGCGAGTACCGGCGTATTCCTCGGCTGCTCGGGTTATGCATTGCCGCCGAAAGAACGCTGCAAACAGACCATCAATCTGATTCCGGAAAATGAAGTGCTCAACATTTTGGAAGGCGATGATGCTGAAACCAATGCGTTGCGCGCCCGTCGTCGTTGTCAGAAGTGTGGCACTGCGATGGACAGCTACCTGATCGACAATCAGCGCAAATTACATGTCTGCGGTAATAACCCGGAATGTGACGGCTACGAAATCGAACAGGGCGAATTCCGCATCAAAGGTTATGACGGCCCGATCGTAGAGTGTGAAAAGTGTGGTTCCGAAATGCACCTGAAAATGGGGCGCTTCGGCAAATACATGGCCTGCACCAACGACGAGTGTAAAAATACGCGTAAGATTCTGCGCAATGGTGAAGTTGCACCACCGAAGGAAGACCCGGTACCGTTGCCTGAGCTGGCGTGTGAAAAATCAGATGCCTACTTTGTATTGCGTGACGGTGCGGCAGGGGTATTCCTGGCGGCCAACACCTTCCCGAAATCGCGTGAAACGCGTGCGCCGCTGGTGGAAGAGCTGCAACGTTTTGCTGACCGTCTGCCGGAGAAGCTGAAATACCTGGCGGAAGCGCCAGCGGCGGATCCGGAAGGCAATAAAACGTTAGTGCGTTTTAGCCGTAAAACTAAGCAGCAGTATGTTTCCTCCGAGAAGGAGGGTAAAGCGACTGGCTGGTCGATGTTCTATATCGACGGTAACTGGCAGGAAGCGAAGAAGTAATTCCCTCAAGGCCAGCATCTGCTGGCCTTTTCATCATCCTTATAGCTAATCGTTCTACATTCTTTCTTTAACTGATATAGTGGTTATAGCTTTTTTCGTTTCGCTGACACGCTTTCCCTCCTCAACCCTTAATCAAGGCGGAAACACGCCTGCAGGGAATGCCCCTCTGTCGCTACCGGGAAGATATAACTATGAAATTGCAGCAGTTGCGTTACATCGTTGAAGTGGTTAATCACAACCTCAACGTCTCCTCTACCGCCGAAGGTCTTTATACCTCGCAACCGGGTATTAGTAAGCAAGTGCGTATGCTGGAAGATGAACTCGGCGTGCAGATTTTTGCGCGTAGCGGGAAACATCTCACTCAGGTCACGCCAGCAGGTGAAGAGATCATCCGGATAGCACGTGAAGTGTTATCGAAGGTCGATGCGATTAAATCTGTCGCGGGTGAGCATACCTGGCCCGACAAAGGCTCGCTGTATGTGGCGACCACGCATACTCAGGCGCGTTATGCCTTGCCTGGCGTGATTAAAGGCTTCATCGAGCGTTACCCACGCGTATCGCTGCATATGCATCAGGGATCGCCAACGCAAATTGCTGAGGCCGTGTCGAAGGGCAATGCTGACTTTGCGATCGCGACCGAAGCGCTGCATCTGTACGACGACCTGATTATGTTGCCGTGCTATCACTGGAACCGCGCCATTGTCGTGACGCCAGACCATCCGTTAGCAGGCAAATCGAATGTGACGATTGAAGAGCTGGCTGATTTCCCGCTCGTGACCTACACCTTTGGCTTCACCGGCCGCTCAGAGTTGGATACCGCCTTCAACCGTGCAGGATTAACGCCACGTATTGTCTTTACGGCCACCGACGCTGATGTCATCAAAACATATGTGCGTTTGGGCTTAGGGGTGGGTGTGATTGCCAGTATGGCGGTGGACCCGGTTTCCGATCCGGACTTAGTGCGTATTGAAGCATCAGAAATTTTTACCAATAGTACAACCAAAATTGGCTTTAGACGCAGCACGTTCCTGCGAAGCTATATGTATGACTTTATTCAACGTTTCGCACCGCATTTGACGCGTGATGTAGTGGATGCTGCGGTCGCATTACGTTCAAATGAAGATATCGAAGCGATGTTCCGCGATATCAAGTTACCTTTCAAATAATCCCCTAACTCATTATTTTCACAAGGTGTCCAGTGGGCATCTTGTGAAACCCTCTCTGGTTAGCGCCACAAGAATCTCAAAAAATTTCATTATTTTTTTGTAAATGAAACATCGATCACATGTTTTTTCATTGTTATATCTTAAATGAGAAACAGTACACAAAATTTACGCTGCTGCTTTGCGGACCGCCAGGAATATTCCCATACTCCAGTTATCAACTGATGACAAAGGCCTTTTAGTCAGGCTCTTTAAATTAAACTCAAATTTAGAATGGTACTAAATTTGTTTTAACCCAAATTTACAATGTTTGTATTAGATAAATAGTTTGATCAGTAATTAAATTTATCTCATCAATTGTTTGGGTTTTGATAAACAGCGTTAATCGTTGTACTCAATAAAAATAACTGGATTTTCGGACTTAACAAGTTTAGGATTCGTCCTAAATCTTAATCGTTATCAACAATCGTTTTATTGAGAGTGATTATCAAAAACTATGAACACTAGACTGACTGTACAACAAGATTTTCGTACTAAAACCGCCAAGGTTGAGCGCTCTGGTAATGTGCGTCGCAAGGCTTGGTTGACCGTCTTCGCTGCTTCAGCACTGTTCTGGGTAGTGGTGGCATTGATGATTTGGCGTATGTGGGGTTAAGCCATGTGGGCAAATACACTCAGCCGTAAGTCTCCGGTTTCTGCGCGTCAGCCGAACACGTCAGCGTGCAAAGCGAAAGAAGTAAAGAGCGTTGAACAGCCTGTGGCGATTCCTGCGTCGTGGGAACTGAGTGAAAACCAGCGTAACTTTATCGAATCGTTCATGGATCCGAAGTCGAAATAACGCAGTCTGCGTTTTGTTCTATATATAGACATCTATACCTCTCTTTACCGGATTATCCGGTGGGCATTTTAAAAGCCCGTCCTTTAACACTCAGCACTAAAAAAACGGTGTCATCAGTACAACGCTGAAGACGGTGGACTTTTTTTGCCCGGAATCCGGGAGGGTGTGACTCGATGAATACAACGACTTTTTCATGGTTCGGCGTTTATGCCTTTTCCTTTGCATTTTGGGCCGCGGCCGTGTGGGCAATGATCTAATCCAATAACTCAAATTGTACTGATTTCTATTAATGCCCTGACAAACGTCGGGGCATTTTTCTTTGTGCCTTTATGTGTCATTTCGTGTTGTTATCAAATCGTTAACGAAATTGTGGTCTATCTTTAAGCTAAACCTTGTGGTTATTGAGGTTTAAAAGAGAGGCCCATATAAGGAGGAGCTATGTCGTTAACGTTACGGGAGCACAGTCAGGATACGCTGGACGTTCGGGCAAAAAAATATCATTACTACAGCCTGCCAAAAGCTGCCCAGCAATTGGGTAATATCGATCGCTTACCTAAATCAATGAAGGTGTTGCTGGAAAACCTCCTGCGCTGGCAGGATGAGGATTCCGTGACAGCTGAAGATATACAGGCGCTGGTTGGCTGGCAGAAAGATGCGCATGCTGACCGGGAAATTGCCTATCGCCCAGCGCGCGTGTTGATGCAGGACTTCACCGGCGTGCCAGCGGTGGTGGATTTAGCGGCGATGCGTGAAGCGGTAAAACGCCTCGGCGGCGATGTGGCCAAAGTTAATCCTTTATCGCCGGTCGATTTGGTTATTGACCACTCGGTGACCGTTGATCATTTTGGGGATGAAGACGCCTTCGAAGAAAACGTGCGTCTGGAGATGGAGCGCAATCACGAACGCTACGTTTTCCTGCGCTGGGGGCAAAAAGCGTTTAATCGTTTCCGCGTAGTGCCGCCCGGCACCGGTATCTGCCATCAGGTTAACCTGGAATATCTGGGGAAATCCGTCTGGCATGAAACGCTAGAAGGCAAAGAGGTCGCTTATCCTGATACCTTAGTCGGCACAGATTCCCATACCACGATGATCAACGCGCTGGGCGTATTGGGCTGGGGTGTTGGCGGTATTGAAGCCGAAGCCGCCATGTTAGGGCAACCCGTGTCTATGTTAATCCCCGACGTTGTCGGTTTCAAACTCACCGGCAAACTGCGTCCTGGCATCACCGCGACCGACTTAGTTTTAACCGTGACGCAAATGCTGCGCAAGCATGGTGTGGTGGGTAAATTCGTTGAATTCTACGGTGATGGCCTTGCCGATTTGCCGCTTGCCGATCGCGCAACTATCGCTAATATGGCACCGGAATATGGTGCCACCTGCGGTTTCTTTCCCATTGATGAAATCACCCTGAGCTACATGACCCTGACCGGGCGTGATGCCGAACAAGTCGATTTAGTCGAAGCTTATGCTAAGCAGCAAGGGATGTGGCGAAATCCGGGCGACGAACCACGGTTTACCAGCTCACTGGCGCTGGATATGGCAGATGTTGAATCCAGTCTTGCCGGTCCGAAACGACCGCAGGATCGCGTCTCTTTAGGTGATGTACCCGCCGCCTTTGATGCCAGCAACGAACTTGAAGTTAATCATGCGCAGAAAGCGCACAAGACCGTCACGTATCGCGACAGCGAGACCGGCGATAGCTATCAGCTGGAAGATGGCGCGGTGGTCATTTCTGCTATTACCTCCTGTACTAATACTTCCAACCCTAGCGTCTTGATGGCCGCGGGCCTGCTGGCGAAAAATGCGGTTGAGCGTGGGTTGATGCGCAAACCCTGGGTGAAAGCCTCGCTGGCACCGGGATCAAAAGTGGTGTCGGATTATCTCGCGGTGGCTCAACTGACACCTTATCTGGATGAATTAGGTTTCAATTTGGTGGGATATGGTTGTACCACCTGCATCGGTAACTCGGGCCCATTGCCAGATGAAATTGAAAGCGCGATTAAAGAGGGCGATCTGACCGTCGGTGCTGTGCTGTCGGGTAACCGAAACTTCGAAGGGCGCATCCATCCGCTGGTGAAAACTAACTGGCTGGCGTCGCCACCGCTGGTGGTGGCTTATGCACTTGCCGGTAACATGAAACTCAACCTGCAGAACGATCCCATCGGGCAGGACCGGCAGGGCAAGGATGTCTTTCTGCAGGATATCTGGCCATCACCAGAAGAGATCGCCGCCGCAGTGCAGAAAGTGACCAGTGATATGTTCCATAAGGAATACGCCGAGGTCTTCGACGGTACGCCTGAGTGGCAGCAAATCAAAGTCAGTGAAGCCGCGACTTATGACTGGGATGAGGGATCGACATACATCCGCCTGTCGCCGTTCTTTGACGATATGGGCAAAACACCGGAGCCTGTCCAGGATATTAAAGGCGCGCGCATTCTGGCAATGCTGGGTGACTCTGTCACCACCGACCATATTTCGCCAGCGGGCAGCATCAAAGCGGAAAGTCCTGCTGGACGCTATTTGCTGTCGCATGGTGTTGAGCGGACCGATTTCAACTCCTACGGTTCGCGTCGTGGTAACCACGAAGTGATGATGCGCGGGACTTTTGCCAACATTCGTATTCGTAATGAAATGGTGCCGGGCGTGGAAGGGGGATACACCAAACACTTCCCCAGCAATGAACAGCTGGCGATCTACGATGCTGCCATGAAGTATCAGTCCGAAGGTGTGCCACTGGCAGTGGTCGCCGGGAAGGAGTATGGCTCAGGTTCCAGCCGCGACTGGGCTGCGAAAGGCCCACGTTTACAAGGTGTGCGCGTGGTTATTTCTGAGTCGTTCGAGCGTATCCATCGCTCTAACCTGATCGGCATGGGGATCCTGCCGCTGGAATTCCCTGCTGGCGTCACGCGCAAAACACTGGGATTAACCGGGGAGGAGTTTATTGATGTCGAAAACCTTTCCCAGTTGAAACCGGGTTGTACTGTGAATGTCACCCTGACGCGCGTCGA
Source organism: Pantoea folii (assembly GCF_056678875.1). NCBI lineage: Bacteria > Pseudomonadati > Pseudomonadota > Gammaproteobacteria > Enterobacterales > Erwiniaceae > Pantoea > Pantoea folii. The sequence goes on from NZ_JBWXON010000002.1 coordinate 49,708, forward strand.
TGGTAAAAAAGAGACGCTGGAAACCCGGTGTCGTATCGATACCGGCAATGAGCTGACCTATTACCAGAACGACGGCATATTGCATTATGTGATACGTAATATGCTGAACTAAAGAAAAAGCCGGGAGATTTCCCGGCTTTTTGCTTTCTGCGTTACGCTTTTGGCAGCAGATGACCCATTTTTTCTGCCTTGGTATCAAGGTAGTGAGCATTTTTGGGGTTGCGCCCAACCACTAACGGCACGCGCTCGACAATATTAATTCCCGCTTCGCTCAGGATCTCGACTTTGCGTGGATTGTTCGTCAGCAGGCGGACTTCATTGACGCCCAACAGTTTGAACATATCTGCACACAGGGTGAAATCGCGCTCGTCGGCGGCAAAGCCCAACTGATGATTCGCTTCCACGGTGTCGTAACCTTTGTCTTGCAAAGCATAGGCGCGGATCTTGTTCAACAGACCGATATTACGGCCTTCCTGGCGGTGATATAACAGCACGCCGCGTCCTTCTTCAGCGATAGCGGTGAGCGCCGCTTCCAGCTGAAAACCACAGTCGCAGCGCAGGCTGAACAGCGCATCACCGGTTAGACACTCAGAGTGAACGCGCGCCAGCACTGGATTGTGGTCGCTAACATCACCGTAAACCAGCGCGACATGATCCTGGCCGGTTGCCAGTTCTTCAAAACCAACCATCAGGAAATCTCCCCATGGCGTGGGCAGTTTGGCTTCTGCTACCCGTTTAAGCTGCATGTGACTCTCCAGAACCTTCAGAGGATGCGCTATCATCATGATAACGCACGGGCCCGATTGGCCCGACAAAACTGACAATATTGTGCCACAACCTGTATCCGGGCCGTTAATCAGTCAGAGTTATTGTAGTGATAAAGCACAATTATCTAAGCTGCAACGGGTATGTTATTCTTTTTTCAGCTAAAGTTATGCCAGCCACGCGAATATCAGCGGATCTAAAAGGAAACGGATGTTAAAAATTGCGCAGCGCACCACCCTGGGAATGCTTTTGTTATTAATCATGCCTGTTGCTGTCTGGCTCTCTGGCTGGCAATGGCAGCCAGGTGAGAGTAGCGCGTTTTTACGGGTACTCTTTTGGATGACCGAAACCGTCACTAGCCCATGGGGCATTTTGACAAGCCTTCTCCTCAGTGCCTGGGTTTTATGGTGTTTACGCTTCCGACTTAAGCCCGCCATTTTACTGATCCTCTTCATGAACGGCGCAATTCTTGCTGGCCAGTACACCAAATCTTTCATTAAAGAGCAGGTGCAGGAACCCCGTCCCTATGTGGTTTGGCTGGAGAAGAGTTACGGTATTGATGAAGGGGCGTTTTATCAGCAAAACCGTCAGGGGCGCAGTCAGTTGGTGTCGACTTTAGTGGCGAACGACACTCAGCTGCCGCAATGGCTGAAAAACCACTGGGCGTTTGAAACCGGCTTTGCCTTTCCTTCCGGACATACCATGTTTGCCGCCAGTTGGGCGCTGCTGGTGATTGGCCTACTCTGGCCACGGCGCCACATCGTGACCGTGGTCGTGCTGTTTGCCTGGGCTACCATGGTGATGGGCAGCCGTTTGCTGCTGGGCATGCATTGGCCGCGCGATTTAGTGGTGGCCACCCTGATTTCCTGGCTGTTGGTTACGGTTGCCACCTGGCTGGCGCAGCGTTTTTGTGGCCCGCTTACGGTGCCGCGCGAAGAGCAACAGGAGATTGAGCAGCGTGATGATGGATTGTAATTTCTGCGCGCGCCCCCATATGATTGATTGCGCTTGCGGAAAATGCGCTAAGTGATGTGCTGATAAGCAGCATCGACGGCACTTTTTTGGCATACTTCTACTGGATAACCTCACGACAGGACGCATTGTGAAATATTTGCTGATTTTTCTCGTGGTTTTGGTCATTTTTATCATCTCCGTCACGCTTGGAGCGCATAACGACCAAATCGTCACTTTTAACTATCTGCTGGCGCAGGGTGAATTCCGCATCTCCACATTGCTGGCGAGCCTGTTTGGTGCCGGATTCCTGCTTGGATGGGCAATTTGCGGTCTTTTCTGGTTGCGGATACGTGTTTCTCTCGCTCACGCGCAGCGCAAGCTGAAACGCATGCAGGCGCAGAACGAACAATCAACGGCTGTGACAAATTCTTCTACTGCTGGTCGTCGGGATTAAGTTTCGATGCTTGAATTGCTGTTTTTGCTTCTCCCTGTTGCTGCGGCGTATGGCTGGTATATGGGCCGTCGCAGTGCACATCAGGATAAGCAACAGGAAGCCAATCGCCTGTCACGTGAATATGTTGCCGGCGTAAACTTCCTGCTTTCCAATCAACAGGACAAAGCTGTTGATCTCTTTCTGGATATGCTGAAGGAGGACAGCGGCACAGTTGAAGCTCACCTGACGCTCGGCAATCTGTTCCGTTCACGCGGCGAAGTTGATCGCGCCATTCGCATCCACCAATCCCTGATGGAAAGCGCTTCTCTGAGCTATGAACAGCGCCTGTTGGCTATCCAGCAACTGGGTCGCGATTACATGGCCGCCGGGTTTTACGACCGCGCCGAGGACATGTTTAGTCAGCTTATTGATGAAACCGACTTCCGTATCGGTGCGCTGCAACAGCTGATACAGATTCATCAGGCAACCAGTGACTGGCAGAAAGCCATTGAAGTGGCGGAAAGATTGGTCAAGCTCGGCAAAGAGAAGCACAAGGGCGAAATTGCCCATTTCTACTGCGAGCTTGCGCTTCAGGCGCTGAGCAGTGACGATCTTGATCGCGCCATGAGCTTGTTGAAGAAGGGTGAATCGGCCGATCACCAGAGCGCGCGCGTTTCCATTATGATGGGCCGCATCTTTATGGAGCAGGGCGAATACGCTAAAGCAACGGCTCGCCTGCAGCGCGTGCTGGATCAAGATAAAGAGCTGGTGAGCGAAACCTTATCGATGCTCGAAACCTGCTATCAGCGACTGAATCAGCCCGAAGATTGGGCGCAGTTTTTACAGCGCTGCGTTGAAGAGAATACCGGCGCGGCCGCTGAACTTTACCTCTCTGATATCCTCGAACAGCAGCAGGGGCCTGAAGCGGCGCAGTTATACATTAATCGCCAGTTACAGCGCCATCCGACCATGCGCGTGTTCCATCGCTTGATGGATTTCCACCTGCATGAAGCAGAAGACGGTCGTGCCAAAGAGAGCCTGATGGTGCTGCGCGATATGGTGGGCGAACAGATTCGCACCAAACCACGCTATCGCTGCCAAAAGTGCGGATTTACCGCGCATGCGCTTTATTGGCATTGCCCATCCTGCCGCGCATGGTCTTCTGTGAAACCAATCCGCGGACTTGACGGCCAGTAACGGCCGTTTTTTTATTATAACCGCACTATAGTTACAACATACTATAATCTTGAATTCTCAAAGAGAGTTGTGGCACTGTGCAGCCTTCGGTCGATCATCGGTTTAAAGCGCGCTGTGAGATTGTCGGGAAGGGCATGCGCGGGTAGAATGCTTGCCGTTTGTCCATTGCGCCCGCGGGTGCCTGCCTTTGAGGAAACGTTATGCCTGTAACCACTTCACCGATTCTGGTGGCGCTCGACTATCATAATCTCGACAGCGCACTGCAGTTTGTGGACCGCATTGACCCGAGCCAGTGTCGCCTGAAAGTCGGCAAAGAGATGTTTACGCTATTTGGCCCGTCACTGGTGAAAACACTGCAGTCGCGTGGTTTTGACGTTTTTCTCGATCTGAAGTTTCATGATATTCCGAATACCACCGCGCACGCGGTAGCCGCGGCTGCCGATCTCGGTGTGTGGATGGTTAATGTTCACGCCAGTGGCGGGGCGCGGATGATGAATGCGGCTCGTGAAGCGCTGCTGCCTTTTGGCAAAGATGCGCCATTGTTGATTGCGGTAACCGTATTAACCAGCATGGATGAAGACGATCTCAAAGGCCTCGGCATTACGCTTTCACCCGCTCAGCAGGCGGAACGTCTGGCTCGCCTGACGCGCGATTGTGGTCTGGACGGTGTGGTGTGTTCAGCGCAGGAAGCTGCTCACTTTAAGCAGGTAATCGGTCAGGATTTCGCCCTGGTGACACCGGGTATTCGTCCGGCTGGCAGTGATGCCGGCGATCAGCGCCGCATCATGACACCACAACAAGCAAAATTGGCTGGCGTGGATTACATGGTGATTGGGCGTCCGATCACCCAATCCAATGATCCGGCTGAAACACTACGCACCATCCTGCAAAGCTTACAGGAGGTCTAATGGCTCAGGACAACCGACTGGTTTACTCCACTGAAACGGGTCGCATCGCTCAGGAAGAAGAAAAAGCGCCGCGCCCGAAAGGGGACGGTATTGTGCGCATCCAGCGCCAAACCAGCGGCCGAAAAGGCAAGGGCGTATGCCTGATTATCGGTATCGATTTGGATGACGATGCGCTCAACAAGCTGGCAGCAGAACTGAAGAAAAAATGTGGTTGTGGTGGGTCACTCAAAGATGGCGTGATCGAGATTCAGGGCGATAAACGCGATTTATTAAAGACGCTGCTTGAAGCCAAAGGCATGAAGGTGAAATTAGCCGGCGGTTAATAAAAACGGGCCGCACACTGTGCGGCCCGTGATGCTGTAGATGCGCTGCGTAGCCTGAATCTTTATCGTTATTTAGAAACCTGATGGCCGATAATACCGCCAACGGCTGCACCACCCACTGTACCCAGTGCACTTCCGTTAGTCAGGACAGAACCACCGATTGCACCCGCACCCGCCCCGATGGCGGTATTACGGTCGCGTTTTGACCAGTTCGAACAACCACTCAAGGCAACAACCAGGGTGGCAGCTAATACCGCAACGGTCATACGTTTCATTGTTGTCGTCATCTCTTTCTCCTTGATTGTATGTACAGAGGCAACCTTGTAAGTATAGATGTTGCGCAACGAAGTACGTCATCCCTGCGTGTCATTCAATGCTCTCCATTGTGACCATTTGCGGCGGTTAATCCTGTGCAAACCGTACCGTTCCTGACTATAGCCCGATGAACCTCAACTAAATTAGATGAAGATAGAATATTCTTAATTCACGCCACACTTCTTCGGTCTCAGCGACTTTCCGCTGCTTTTACAGCGATTCGCTCCATAACGTTTTCTCCGCCCGTTCAGCACAATTCAGCTATCACAGTTCGCAGGAGGAATAATCATGCTGGAATCGCTCAAGCAGCAGGTGCTGGAAGCCAATCTGGATTTACCGCGCTATAACCTGGTCACCTTTACCTGGGGTAACGTCAGCGCCATCGATCGCGATCGTGGCCTGCTGGTGATCAAGCCATCGGGCGTGAAATACGAGAAAATGCAGCGTGACGATATGGTGGTGGTGGAGTTAGCGAGTGGCAAGGTGGTGGAGGGGACGCTTCGCCCATCATCCGATACGGCCACCCATCGCGCGCTGTATCTCGCCTGGCCGGAGATTGGTGGCATCGTACATACCCATTCACGCCACGCCACAATCTGGGCGCAGGCCGGACGAGACATTTTGGCTCTGGGTACAACACATGCGGATGATTTCTACGGCACCATTCCCTGTACGCGTGCGATGAAGCGTGAAGAGATACAGCAAGAGTATGAATGGAACACCGGACAGGTGATTATCGAAAGCTTTGCGCAACGCCGCATTAAACCCGCCGACATTCCTGCTGCGCTGGTCAACTCGCACGGCCCCTTTGCCTGGGGTAAAGACGCGGATGCAGCTGTGCACAGTGCGGTGGTGCTGGAAGAAGTGGCTTACATGGCACTTCACACGGAACAACTGCGCAGCGAATTGCCTCCGATTTCGCAGAATTTACTCGATCTGCATTATCTGCGTAAGCATGGCAAGAATGCATGGTACGGGCAGAATTGAACATTGAAACTTCATTGAGGCGCCTGAGGGCGCCTTAATTTTTTGCTATTTAGCGCTGGTATGGCGATGCATATCATAAAAAAGAAATGCCAAATCTACAAAAATAAAACACCGTTTCATTAATATCGATTCGATCACTTTTTTCCTGACTGCCAGTGGTTATCTTGCCTGCCATGCCATCCGGCGAACGATAACGCACCTCCTTCTGGCTCAGTAAAGGTGACACAACTATGCATATCAAACGTGCAATCGATAAGATTCCAGGCGGTATGATGTTAATCCCGCTGTTTTTGGGCGCGCTTTGCCACACGTTTTCACCCGGCGCAGGAAAATACTTTGGCTCTTTTACTAACGGCCTGATGACGGGCACTGTGCCGATTCTGGCGGTATGGTTCTTCTGTATGGGGGCATCGATCAAACTCAGCGCAACCGGAACCGTGCTGCGTAAATCCGGCACCCTGGTATTAACCAAAATCGCCGTTGCCTGGGTCGTGGCTGCCGTGGCATCCCGCATGATGCCGGAAAATGGCGTAGAAGTCGGTATGTTTGCCGGTTTATCCACGCTAGCATTGGTTGCTGCGATGGACATGACCAATGGCGGCCTTTATGCCTCCATCATGCAGCAATACGGTTCAAAAGAAGAAGCAGGCGCGTTTGTGCTGATGTCGCTGGAATCGGGTCCGCTGATGACCATGGTGATCCTGGGGACCGCAGGCATTGCTTCGTTTGAGCCACACGTGTTTGTTGGCGCGGTGTTGCCCTTTATTGTCGGCTTCGCGCTTGGCAATCTTGACCCGGAATTGCGCGAGTTCTTCGGCAAAGCCGTACATACTTTGATTCCGTTCTTTGCCTTCGCTTTGGGTAACACCATCGATTTGGCCGTGATCGCACAAACCGGTTTATTGGGCGTATTGCTCGGTGTTGCCGTCATCATCATCACCGGTATCCCACTCATTATTGCCGACCGATTAATTGGTGGTGGTGATGGCACGGCTGGGATCGCAGCATCCAGCACCGCAGGCGCGGCAGTGGCGACGCCGGTGCTGATTGCCGAGATGCTGCCACAGTTTAAACCGGTCGCTCCCGCAGCCACCGCACTGGTGGCAACATCCGTTATTGTGACTTCTGTATTAGTACCCATTATCACCGCCCTCTATTCAAAACGCGTTAAGCGTTCTCATGTGGCGGTAGGACAGCGCGCTGCCATCAAGTAAGCCTGCTTATCTTTCCCCGACCCCATGGTCGGGGATATCTCTGGATTTTACTTTATAAATCAATCTCTCATTTGGTCTGGCCTCACTCTGGATTACGCTGATGTTGCGTTTAACGCATCACATAACTAGAGGATGAGACTATGACAGTAATTAACCAACCAACTTGCAGATTGTTTACCGAAGTCGGACAAACCACCCAGCTGGCGGCCTACTATGAAGAGGGTCGACACACCATGTGGATGCTGCTGCGTGCCCAGCCGCGTCCTAGTTTCAACCACGAATTAATTGAGGAGATCATGAATCTGAGCTATGCCGCTCAGCGTTCGGGTTTGCCGATTGATTTTTGGGTGACGGGTTCGCTGGTACCACAGATGTTCAACGCCGGAGGCGATTTGCGTTTCTTTGTGGAGTGCATTCGTAACAACCGTCGTGAAGCGCTGCGGGCCTATGCGCGTGCCTGCGTGGATTGCATCCATTCGGCAGCGCGGGGTTTTGATACCGGAGCGGTGACGCTGGCGATGATTGAAGGGAGTGCATTGGGTGGTGGCTTTGAAGCCGCGCTGGCCCATCACTTCATTCTGGCGCAGAACTCTGCACGGATGGGGTTCCCGGAGATCGCGTTCAATCTGTTCCCTGGCATGGGCGGCTATTCACTGGTGGCACGGCGTTCCGGCATGAAGCTGGCCGAAGAGCTGATCTGTGAAGGGGAATCGCATAGCGCAGAGTGGTATGAGACGCGCGGTCTGGTAGATAAAGTCTTCCAGCCAGGCGATGCTTATCGTACCACGCGTACCTTTATCGATACTCTACGTCCGAAGCTGAATGGTGTGCGTGCCATGTTGAAAGCGCGCCAGCGCGTACTGCAACTCTCGCGAGCCGAGCTGATGGATATTACGGAAGATTGGGTGGATTACGCCTTTACACTGGAGCCTAAAGACATTGCTTACATGGAACGACTGGTGCAACTACAGAACCGTCATAGCGCATCCCTGCGCAAAGCCGGATAATCGAGAGCAGCGTTAAACGCGGGCAGGATGCTTAGCCAGCCAATGCCCGAGCTGTTCTGCGGGCATTGGTTTTGCATAAAGATAACCCTGACGCCCATCGACACCGTTGGTCATCACAAACTTCTCCTCAGCTTTGGTTTCAATCCCTTCCGCAATGACTTGCAGATCGAGGGTTTTGGCCACGGCGACAATGGCACGGACCAAAGATTGCGCCACCGGTTGTTTGTTGATGTTACGTACGAAACTTTGATCCAGTTTGATTGCATCAATGGGCACGCGAGCCAACTGGGAAAGCGAGGAATAACCTGTACCAAAGTCATCAAGATGAACCTGAGCGCCCAGTTCCTGGAACTGCTTCATCAGCGTGAGTGCACCGGCTTCGTTCTCAATCAGGCAGCTTTCGGTGAGCTCGATATCAATGGGACAATCCGTGAGGCCGGCTTCGCTCAGCGCCTGCTTTAAATCGGTATAAATACTTTGGTCAATCAATTGTTTAGCTGAAACATTAACGGCAACGCGCAGGTAAATTCCCTCGCTGCGCCACTGAATAATTTGTTGCAGAACGTTCAGCATCACCCAGCGGCCGAGCGGCACGATGAGGCCCGATTCTTCAGCATACGAGATAAAGTCGCCAGGCGGCACCAGACCGCGCTCGACGGAATTCCAGCGCACCAATGCTTCTGCGCTGCGCACTTCGCCGTCACGATCTAATTTGGGCTGGTAGTACACCACCAGATGCTCCAGTTCCAGTGCTTTACGCAGGTTAGTATCAAGCCAGAGATATTCGAAAACACGCTGATTCATCTCGTTAGCGAACACGCAGAATTTACCGCGCCCATTCTCTTTGGCGTGATACATCGCGGTATCGGCGTTGCGGATCAGACTTTCCCGATCCTCGCCGTGCAGCGGGGCCAGGGCGATACCAATCGAGCAGCCGCTGTAGACTTCGATCAAACCGACGCGGAACGGTTGACGCAGGCGCTCAAGAATACGTGATGCCATGGCTTCCAGCGCAGCCTGGCTGGTATGTTCTGCCAGTACCACGAACTCATCACCACCAAGACGGGCCAGCGTCTGATCTTTGCCCAGACAGCTGAGAATGGCGAGGGAGACCGCTTGCAGCAGTTGGTCGCCAAACATATGGCCGTAGGCGTCGTTCACCTTCTTAAAATTGTCCAGATCGAGATAAACCACGCCAGTTTGACTGCCATTGGCTAATTCCAGTGCCAGACTAATCTGTTGATGGATGGCATTGCGGTTGGGTAAACCGGTCACCGTATCGGTGTTAGCGAGAACACGTAAGCGTTCCTGAGCGCGTCGCTCTTCTGTGATGTCGGTTCCAGAACAGATGAGGAAAATTTCATTTTTCCCACTACCGCTGTGCACAAACTTATTACGAAACAGAAACAGTCGCTGGCCTTTTTTGGTTTTGATCCAGCGCTCTACTTCATAAGAGTTGCCATCGCGAAAGAAGCCCGAAATGTTGCGTCGCGAAGCCTGCGCTTCCTGCTTAGTCATGAACAGTTGAAACACGTTGCGGCCGATCACTTCCTGCTCTTTGAGCCCGGTGTACTCTTCGCTTAAGCGATTGAATCGCTGAATATTCCCGCGTTGGTCGAGGATCACAATCACCGAGTTTGCTTCGGAAACCACTTGTTCAGCAAAAGACAATCCGAGTGTTAAATCACGCGCCACGGAGGAGGTATCACCCCAGGCGGAAGAGGTACCAGCCCATGTCGATTGGTTGACCTTGCGGCCGACAAAGTGCATAGGCACCGGCGCACCGCGCAGGGAGAGGGTCAGGTTGATACTGGAGGTGATCACCGTCATCGCACGCAGCAAACTGGCCTGCGCGGGGGTTAATGGAACCGCCAAATTGGTATTGGCATTCTCATCTTCGGCAAAATGCAAAGCATCGCTATCTGAAGTTAAACGCCAATGAGGGCTGGTTGTGCCAAACAGGGTGTATAGCAACGTTTGCCCTTGTTCATCGGTCATGGAAACTTCCTCCGGGGAAATGCTGAGCAGGCGGTATCTCATTATTTTAGCAACAGTATTCAACCTCCTGCGTTAGCACAAGATGCAAACCAAATATATTTTTGTTTTCACTAAAGAATGGCACGAAAAAGCCCCGAAAATCGGGGCTTAAAAATGTCAGCAAGGACACTTGCCGAGCTTGCCTGCCTGGCTGGGAAAACGGGCCTCTAGGCAGTAGCGATGAAAGGCTCGCTCATCCATCGGCGTTTGCCCGGGATGGTGCTCACGCATATGCTTCAGATAAGTTTGATAGTCGTGAACGCCAACCATTAAGCGAAAACTTTGCTTCAATCCCTGCCATATTTGTTGCCAGCGATTAAGAGTTTGCCCGGTGGCCTGGGGTGCGATCGGTAAGCAATGCTGAATGTGCCAGACACCAATCGGTTTTTTCCAGCGATGAATGGACTCAGACATTCCGCACCTCCTTACGCAGGGAGATTTCGGATTCATGGGTGGTAGGTACCTGACTGCCCAGGGCACGGCGAATAACAAAGAACGCTGCAATCAACATGGTGACGGCCACCAGCATAAAGAAGCCACACAGGGCCGCGTTAATTTGATTGCTAAATACGATAGTTTGCATGTCCGCCACGGTTTTCGCCGGAGCGATAATCACCCCCTCATCAATTCCTTTACGGAACTTGTTGGCTTGCGCAAGGAAGCCAATGGAGGGCTTCTCGTGGAAAATCTTCTGCCAACCGGCGGTCATGGAGGTCACAAACAGCCAGGCGGTCGGTAAAATCGTCACCCACGCGTAACGCTGTTTCTTCATTTTGAACAGCACCACGGTGCCGAGAATCAACGCCATTGAGGCCAGCATCTGGTTGCCAATGCCAAACAGCGGCCAAAGGGTATTGATGCCGCCCAGCGGATCGACGACACCCTGGTAGACAAAGAAGCCCCATCCGGCTACGGCCACCGTGGTGCCCGCCATATTGCCCAGCCAGGAACGGTTGTTGGCCATGGAAGGCACCACGGTGCCAACCAAATCCTGCACCATAAAGCGACAGGCGCGGGTACCGGCATCGACCGCAGTCAGAATAAACAAGGCTTCAAACAGAATGGCGAAGTGATACCAGAACGCCATCATCACCCGGCTGTTAAATACCTCGGTGATGATGTGCGCCATCCCCACGGCAAAGGTCGGTGCGCCTCCGGCTCGGGAAAGCACGGTACTTTCACCCACATCGCGCGCAATGCCGCTCAACATTTCTGGCGTCACGACAAAGCCCCAGCCGTTAATCACCTGCGAAGCGCTCTCAACGGTGGTACCGATTAGTGCTGCGGGTGAGTTCATCGCAAAATAGACGCCCGGATCGAGCACCGAGGCACAGATCAGCGCCATGATCGCCACGAAGGATTCCATCAGCATCGCACCATAGCCGATGAATCGGATATGACTTTCACGTTCCACCAGTTTTGGCGTGGTGCCACTGGAGACCAGCGCATGGAAACCGGAGATGGCGCCACAGGCGATAGTGATAAACAGGAACGGGAACAGCGCACCCGAGAACACCGGACCGCTACCGTCTATAAATTTGGTCACTGCCGGCATCTTTAGTTCCGGCATTGCAAACACAATGCCAATTGCCAGACCAATGATGACGCCGATCTTCAGGAAAGTTGACAGGTAATCACGCGGAGCCAGCAACAGCCACACCGGCAGCGATGAAGCGACAAAGCCATAGATCACCAGCACCCAGGTCAGTTCGGTGCCTTTCAGTGTGAACAGCGGTCCCCAATAAGGATCGGCAGCCACATCGCCACCGTAAATGATCGCCGCCATCATCAGCACAAAGCCGATAATCGACACTTCAGCGATCTTGCCGGGGCGCAGATAGCGCATATACACGCCCATAAACAGCGCGATTGGAATGGTTGCGGCGATGGTAAACAGTCCCCACGGACTGTTGGCTAACGCTTTCACCACCACCAGCGCCAGCGCTGACAGGATGATGATCATCACGCCAAGCGCACCGAGCATGGTGACCACGCCCGCAAACGAACCCAGCTCCTGACGTGCCATTTCACCCAACGAGCGACCATCACGACGGGTAGAGATGAACAGGATCAAGAAATCCTGCACCGCACCAGCCAGCATCACGCCAACCAAAATCCAGATGGTGCCAGGCAGAAAGCCCATTTGCGCCGCGAGGATTGGGCCAACCAGCGGACCGGCACCAGCAATCGCCGCAAAGTGGTGGCCGAACAGTACCCATTTATTGGTCGGCACATAATCGAGACCATCATTCAGCCGCTCGGCAGGCGTGCGGCGACGGTCATCCAGTTCGAAAATACGTTCAGCGATAAACAGACTGTAGAAGCGATACGCAATGCTATAGCAGGCAACGGACGCAATAACCAGCCAGACGGCGTTGACGTGTTCGCCACGGCTGAGCGCCAGCATGGCAAACGCACCCGCACCAATTAACGCCACCACTAACCAGATCAATCCGGTTTTGACGTTGTTCATGAGTTAACTCCTTGTAGAGACCGGGAAAATAGGCGATCGGATACAACAAGTTAAAAGTAATGTAATGAATTGTTAACGACAGGGAATCGAATCAGAAGTGTGAAGCGGAAGGCAAATTTAACATCAGATAAAACTTAGGGGGAAAAATGCGGGATAACGGCTGTTATCCCGCAGATATTCATGCTCAGGCAGCCGGGCGCGCCACCACGCTACGGGTTTCCATACGCACTTCGGCGATGGTCACGTCGATAATGTCGGTCACGCGATAAGCGACTTCGCCTTTGATCTGCACGGTGCCGCTCTCTTGTGAGCAGACCAGCTCATCACGCACCGCGTGGATGAACGGGGCAGGGATAAAGGCAACGGCGCCGTTCTCCAGCAGACGTACGCGCATACCACCACGAGACACATCGATGATCTCGGCGCTGAATTTGCGATCGGTCCCGGCAGAGGGCGCGAGGAAGCGCGCATACAGCCAGTCACCCACATCACGTTCGGCCATGCGGTTCAGGCGACGACGCTCACTCATAATGGTGGTGAACTCGTCTTTTGGACGCGCAATGCTGTCGCCGCGCACAATCGCTTTCAACAGGCGATGGTTGATCATATCGCCAAATTTACGAATCGGCGATGTCCAGGTTGCATAGGCTTCGAGACCCAGACCAAAGTGCGGACCCGGTTCGGTGCCGACTTCAGCGAAGCTCTGGAAGCGACGAATGCGGCTGTCGAGGTACTGCGTTGGCTGGGCATCCAGTTGACGACGCAGCTGGCGGAAACCTTCCAGCGTGGTGATCGCCTGAGGATCCACGGTAATACCGTGACCGGCCAGCACACCAGCAGCTTGCTCTGCGTTTGCCAGATCGAAGCCGGTGTGCAGGTTATAGATACCGAAGCCCAGCTTCTCCTGCAGCACTTTGGCCGCGCAGACGTTAGCCAGAATCATCGACTCTTCAACGATGCGGTTGGCGATGCGGCGCGGCTCAGAAATGATATCCAGCACTTCACCTTTTTCACCTAGCACAAAGCGGTAATCAGGGCGATCTTTGAACACCAGCGCGTGAGTTTGACGCCACTCGCTGCGCGCCAGACACACACGATGCAACAAGCGAATCTGCCCGGCGATCGCCTCATTCTCTGGCTGCCAGCTACCGGCGTTTTCCAGCCAGTCTGACACTTCGTCATAGACCAGCTTGGCTTTAGATTCGATCCAGGCCGCAAAGAAATGCACTTCACCCGTTACGCTGCCGTCTGCCGTGAGCGTCACGCGACAGGCCAGCGCTGGACGACGCACATTTGGGCGCAGCGAACAGATGTCATCAGACAGTTCGCGCGGCAGCATAGGGATGTTGAAGCCAGGCAAATAGTTGGTGAAGGCGCGCTTTGAAGCCAGCTTATCCAGATCGCTGCCTTCCGCTACGTAAGCGGTCGGATCGGCAATCGCGATGGTTAGCTGCAGATTGCCGTCAGCCTGCTCTTCAACATACAGCGCATCATCCATATCTTCGGTGCTGGCGCTGTCGATGGTGACGAAGTTGAGCGCGGTAAGGTCTTCGCGCTGCAAGTGCTCATCCAGCATTTCGCCGAAGCCAACGTTCGGGGCTTCGCGCTCCAGATTATGGCGCGACAGGGTGACCCACCACGGCGCAAGATGATCGTCCGCAGTGACAATGAATTCGGTCAGTTCAGCATAGAATCCGCGATCGCCTTTCAGCGGATGGCGGCGCATTTCAGCCACGGCCCAGTCGCCATTCTGAAAATCATGGGTGACGTCGCGGGCAGCGCGGCACTGGATCGCCTCTTTCAGCAGTGGATGGTCAGGTACAATCGACAAACGATCGTCCTTCTTCTGCACGCGGCCCACAAAGCGGGTCAGGAACGGCTCAATCAGGGTTTCCGGCTCGGCGCTCTCGCGATCTTTATCAGTGTGGATCACCGCAGAAATACGGTCACCGTGCATCACTTTTTTCATCTGCGGAGGGGGAATGAAGTAGCTTTTTTGGGCATCGACTTCGAGGAAGCCAAAGCCTTTTTCCGTGCCTTTCACAACACCTTCGGCGCGCGGAGTTTGCGCGTGAAGCTTCTCTTTCAGCTGCGCGAGCAGCGGGTTATCCTGGAACATAATGTATTTAGTTTCGTGGCCTAAGAGCGGTGGACAGTTTTACGCGAATCAGGGGCGCGCGGCAAGGCCAAAACAGGCTAAAAAGCCGCATTACGCGGCTTTTTACCTTCTGATAACGCTGACGACTCAGGCGATACGTTGGGTCGGTACAGCGGCGGTTAACGCCAGTTTTACCGGCACCGATTTCGAGGTCGGCGTCCCGCTGCCGTCACCATAGCTGGAGAGCGGCACCAGCGGGTTGGTTTCCGGATAATAGGCCGCGAGATTACCGCGCGGAATGTTATACGGCACCAGCTTAAAGCCACTCACACGGCGCGTCAGGCCATCATTCCACAGCGTTTCGATATCCACCAGCTGGCCTTCGCTGAAGCCGAGTGATGCCATGTCATCCGGGTGGATAAACACCACTTCACGCTGACCATACACGCCACGATAACGGTCATCGAGGCCGTAAATGGTGGTGTTGTACTGGTCATGCGAACGCAGGGTTTGCAACGTGAACGGCACCTCCACTTCGCTGCCCAGCTGTGGGAACAGCGAGGTTGGCAAGGCTGCCGCGCTGAACTCCGCCCGTTTGCTTGGCGTATTGAAACGCAACTCCGCCGCGGCGCTACCCAGGTAGAATCCGCCCGGAATATCACACTTGTTATTAAAGTCGGCAAAGCCAGGAATAGTGGCACCAATGTGATCGCGGATCACGTTGTAATCATCGGCCATGCCCAGCCAGTCAATCTTGTCACTGCCCAGCGTGGCGTGTGCAATACCGGCCACAATCGCGGTTTCGGAGCGCTGGGTATCTGCCAGTGGAATGCCCACACCTTCTGAGGCGTGTACCATGCTGAAAGAGTCTTCAACGGTGATGAACTGGTTACCGCTGGCCTGACGATCGCGCTCAGTACGGCCGAGCGTCGGCAGAATCAAACCTTCGTGGCCCGGCACCAGATGGCTGCGATTGAGTTTGGTGCTGATGTGCACGGTCAGACCGCAATGCTGAAGCGCTTCCTCTGTCACCGGGGAATCGGGTGCGGCAGCCGCAAGGTTGCCGCCCAGGGCGATCAGCACTTTCACTTCATCACGCAGCATCGCGCCAAGCGCTTCAACGGTGTTATGACCGTGTTCACGCGGCGGTTCGAAGCCGAAATGCGCGCCCAAGGCATCAAGGAACGGCTTATTGGGTTTCTCATCGATCCCCATGGTGCGGTTCCCCTGCACGTTACTGTGGCCGCGCACCGGACAAAGGCCAGCGCCTTTTTTACCCAGCTGTCCAAACAGCAGTTGCAGGTTGGTTATCTCACGCACCGTATCAACGGAGTGTTTATGCTGAGTCACGCCCATTGCCCAGGTAATGATGACACGCTCAGCGCTCTGGTAGATCGCGGCCGCTTCCCGAATCTGCGCTTCGCTCAGGCCGGATTGACGCACGATATCGTCCCAGCGAGTGTTATCCACGGCAGCCAGATAGCTCTCAATGCCATGGGTGTTGGCGTCGATAAATTCTTGATCAAAGATGCCTGGTTCACCCGCAGCTAAACGCTCGCGTTGCACTTGCAGCAGAGTTTTCACCATGCCGCGAATCGCTGCCATATCGCCGCCGAGATTGGGCTGATAATAGGCAGAACTAATGGTTCCCGCCATGGAGGTGACGACTTCCAGTGGTTTCTGCGGGTCGGCAAAACGTTCTAACCCACGCTCGCGCAGTGTGTTGAACGTCACAATTTTCGCACCGTGATCGGCTGCGTGGCGCAGGCTGTGCAGCATACGTGGATGGTTAGTGCCCGGATTTTGACCAATAACAAAAATCGCATTGGCGTGGTCAAAATCATCGAGACGAATGGTGCCTTTCCCGACGCCGATGCTGCGCTTCAAGCCGGTGCCGCTGGCTTCGTGGCACATATTGGAACAGTCAGGGAAGTTATTGGTGCCCATCACGCGGCCGAAAAGCTGATAGAGCCATGAGGCTTCGTTACTGGCGCGACCGGAAGTGTAAAGCTCCATCTGGTCGGGATGATCCATCGCCTTAAGATGACGGGCGATCATCGCCAACGCATCGTCCCAGCTGATCGGTTCATAGTGATCGGTGGCGCTGTTATAGCGCATCGGATGCGTCAGGCGTCCCTGATACTCCAGGAAATAGTCGCTCTGTTGATACAGGGTGCTCACGCTGTGTTGAGCGAAAAACTCGGGCTCCACCACACGGCGGGTCGCTTCCCAGGTCACGGCTTTCGCGCCGTTCTCACAGAAGCTGAAGGTGCTCTTGTTGTCATCACCCCATGCACAACCCGGGCAGTCAAAGCCACGTGCTTTGTTCATGCGCATCAAATTGCGCATGTTTTTCAGCGCAGCTTTACTATCAAGGACGAAACGGGTGGTAGCTTCCAAAGAGCCCCAGCCGCCAGCAGCGGCACGATAAGGCTGAATTTTACGTTTAAATTTCATAGTCGTTGCAGGCTTATTGTTTATGAATTGTTATCAGAATATGACTTCTGTTGTGAGGAAGTGTGCGACTGACAGCAAAAGTTGTCTAATTGATTGGTTTAATGGTGCGATAGGCGGCGTTTATCGCGATCAAACAGTCAGAAGCGTGATGTGGTTCAAACTTTACCTGCTGGCAGGACAGCGTCGCGACGTGACAATCCAATAACTGGCTAATAATTGCTCTTTCAATTGATGAAAGGGCGCGCACCATGAAGAATCTTGCCAGCCAAATTCACGCCTTCGGTAAAGCCTTAATGATGCCGATCTCCGTTATTGCCGCCGCCGGGATTTTTCTCGGGCTGGCTGCGGCGATGCAGAACCCCGCCGTCACCGGTGATGCCTTTGCCAATATGCAGGTGCCACAACTGATTATTGGTTTTATCCGCAAAGTGGCGGCGGCCTTATTTGCCAATCTGCCCGTGTTCTTCGCCGTAGCCAGCGCCATTGGTCTGGCGAAAGCGGAGAAGCCTACTGCGGCTTTTGCGGCAGTCATTGGCTATGTCGTGATGAATGTGGGCATCAGTGCTACGCTGGCGGCCAAAGGGCTGACGGCGGCCACCACGACCCCAGAAGCCTTACAGCAAGCAGGCCTGGATCAAACCACGGCGATGATGACTTCGGCAGAGTACATCGAGATGCTGGGCATCTTTACTTACAACATGAGTGTGCTTGGCGGCGTGATTGCCGGGCTAGTCACCGTGGCACTGCATAATCGCTTTTACACGCAACCATTGCCGACGGCGATTAGCTTTTTCGGCGGGCGGCGCTTTGTCCCCATCGTCACCGTTATCGTCTTGCCGCTGATTGGCGTGCTGCTGGCCTTGATCTGGCCCACGATCGGCGAAGGCATTGCCTGGGTCGGCAAGATGATTGGGAAAAGCGGCCAGTACGGCGCGTTTCTGCTGGGAACCGGCGAACGTCTGCTTATCCCGACTGGCTTGCACCATATCCTCAATGAAACAGTGCGTTTCACCCCTATCGGTGGCATGGCGACGGTGGACGGGCAAACCATTGTTGGTGCACTGAATATCTTCAACACTTCGCTCACCAATCCAGGCGCTATACCTGATGAGACGGTGCGCAGTGCCACCCAATTCCTGGCTCAGGGTAAAATCCCGGTGATGATGTTCGGCTTGCCTGCTGCTGCACTGGCGATCTACCACACCGCGCGTCCGGAGCATAAACAGCGGGTTAAAGCGCTGGTGATGGCAGGTGCGTTGACCTCCTTCACCACCGGCATCACTGAACCGCTGGAGTTCTGTTTTATCTTCGTATCACCGGTGCTCTACATCCTGCATGCGGTATTGACCGGACTGTCATTTATGCTGATGTCGATGCTGCATTTAATGATCGGCAACGTGCAGGGCGGCGCCATCGATCTGGTGGTGTTCGGTATTCTCGGCGGCAGTAAAACCCAATGGTGGTGGACGGTAGCGCTGGGGGTGATTTATGCGCCGATCTACTATTACGGCTTCCGTTTTGTCATAACGCGCATGCAAGTGGAAACGCCGGGGCGTGAATCAGATGAGGAGCCGCAAACCGCGCAGGTGACAGCGGATGAACGCACTCAGGTGATCATCAGCGGGTTGGGCGGCGAGGCCAATATAGAGGACGTCGATTGCTGTTTCACACGCCTGCGGGTACGCGTGAAAGAGATGAAAGAGGTGGTGAATCAAACGCTGCTGACTACCGGAGCTAACGGGATTAACCGTGTCAGCGATCACGATGTGCAGGTGATTTACGGTCCGCAGGTGGAGAAAATTGCTAACGAAGTAAAAAGTGCATTAGGCGTGGCGTAACACACTTAGTTATCATGCTAATAATAAAATGAGCAATCAATGTTAAATGCAGTTTGCCCTAATTTGCGAAGATGCATTTGCCCCTTCAAGAGCTAAGCCATTAAGAGTGCCGGAGATAAGCGCCGGGTGGGGCATCAACTTTCCACCGAAGGCTGCCGTTGGGCGGCCTTCGTGCTTTTTGTGCCGTGAACAGGATAAAGCGGTGCGGGTTTGCTACCATAGCGCGATCGTGACTTTAAGGTGGATGCCAAAATCGACATCAAGCAATTGATATATCTCTGTAATTTAGAGCGTGAGCGCCATTTTGGCCGCGCGGCAGAGGCCAGTTTTGTCAGTCAGCCGACCTTATCGATGCGGTTAAAAAACCTTGAGCGCGAACTGGGTTTATCGCTGATTAATCGCAGCAACAACTTCGATGGCTTTACGCCGGAAGGGGAACGGGTGCTGACCTGGGCGCGTGAGATCGTGTCGGTTTACTCGGGACTGAAGCTGGAAGTCGAGTCGCTGAAGCATGGCGTCAACGGCACGCTGCGACTCGGTGTGATGCCACAGTGTAGTGTCGCCTTGCCGGCGTTATTAAAAGCGGTTGAAACACGTTATCCGCAGCTGGATTATCGCGTCTCCGCCATGAGTGCGGACCAACTGCTGGAGGCACTCAATAGCCATACGGTGGACGGCGGGATTGGCTTCTTCGAGCTCACCGCTCTGCGAGAACTACACTTTCAGACCGCGCTGTTAAAAGATCCCGGCGTGGAGGCGATTTTTAATCCTCAGCACTTCCCAGATTTACTTCAACACGACACGGTTTCACTTGCGCAACTGGCGCAGCTTCCGCTGTGCCTTGCGGAACCCACGCGCTATTTCCGTCGTTACGTGGATAGCCAACTGCGCGAAACCGGTTTGCTACCACGAGTGATTGTGGAAAGTGCCTCGATTATGCAGCTATTACAGAGCGCGCAGGTGGGATTAGGCGTGATGGTGTCGCCGCGCGGACATTTACTGCCGGAAATGCTGCAAAATGTGGCGCGGAGGCCGATTGCGATGGCACCCATGGGACGCCAGGCCGCGTTGGTGGTTGCTGAGCCGGGCAGGGCATCGCCGCTGGCTCAACATTTCTTTGACGAAGCGCGGCGCCATCTGCCGGATTAACGCGTTTCACCCAGCGCCATCCCTAACCGATCCTGCCAGCTGGCAAACGCCACTGCTTGCAACAGTGTGAAAATGCGCTCGGTTCCCCATCCCGCATTCAGCAATGGCTGCAGGTGTGCTGCGCTAAACCGCTCTGGTATGCGAACCAGCTGAGCGGTAACGCCAATTAACGGCTGCGCTTCGCCCGCTTTATCCACATCTGCAAGCAAAACTTCGCGCTGACTGCCGGCATGACGTGCGAACTGGCGCTGACAGCCCAGGATGCGCGCACTGGTTGCCAGCGCCAATGCGGTTTCCTCGTCATGATTTTCGCTGATGCGCTGTTGCAGGGTTGCCCAGCCATACAACGCCTGCGCATCATGCACCAGCAACCAAATCGCATCGTCTAAACCTTCTATACCCTGACAAAAGGTCATCGCCGCCAGTTGATCGGCGCTGGCATAGCGCAATTCAACCGGCTTAAGTGCGTGCTGCCATGCAACGTCACGGGCAAAGAACGTGACATCAGCATCCGCTGGCGGTGTTACGCCGGGTATCCAGCGCACCGGCAAGCCCATCAGAGCCTGCAGTGCCGCGACCACTCGCGCCTGATAGCTGACAAATCCCACCAGTTGATTGAGGGTGACAATATCCGGCTCAGTGAGCCCGACGGCATCCAGTGCGCTAATGCTCCCGGCGTTAATCAGTGCCGGTTGCATTGCCAGCTGACGCGCGTACTGGGTGATTTGTGTCAGGCGATTGTTGCTCTCACGCGATGAATCCGGCCCCGGCAGCGGATTGAGTCGTGCAGAGTAGTGATTACACAGACGCTGCACCCCCGCAACCTGCGCCACCGTCAACGCGGTACTGAGACGATCGTAGAGCGTTAAGGTATGGGTTAATGAGTTGCTGAGACTATCCGGCAGCAAAATCTGGCTGAGATCGCGCGCTGCCAGCAACGCCGGCTGGAAGCGAGTGAACAGCGGCTGCAGTGCAGTGGCTTCCTGCTGCAGACCCAATAAAAAACGATCTTCGATGTAAGCGGCTTCGGGCACTAATGGCGCAGTGGCCTGGGTGTGCGGGCGAGTCTGGCTTTCATAAAACCAGTGGTCATGGCCGGGAGAACGGCGTTGTTCCATGGTCATTCCTTGCGCAAAAAACGGTCTGGGTACGCGACGGGCAAATCTGAAAAGCGCATCGCCACCAAAAGGCTAGCTTATCGTCGCTGAAGCACTGGCTGTGGCAAAAGAATGAAGGGGAATAATTAAGATCGAATGAATCTATACGCCTGAAAATTCAAGCGGTAGCTAGCAGGGAGAGGTGAGTTTGCGGGAGAAATCAGTCGAAAGTGAACAGGGCGAAAATCGGCGAAGACAGCCGAGACTTCGCTAAGAAAAAAGGCGAGCACCCGGCTCGCCTTCAGAACTTATTTCAGTTCCAGCTCGTTCATCGCGGCAATGCTGAAGCCGCCATCAACGTGTACCACTTCACCAGTGATACCACCCGCCAGGTCAGAGCACAGGAAGGCCGCAGAGTTACCCACGTCTTCGATGGTGACAGTACGGCGAATTGGAGTAACAGCTTCACAGTGAGCCAGCATCTTACGGAAATCTTTGATGCCTGATGCTGCCAGAGTACGGATTGGACCCGCGGATACGGCGTTAACACGCGTACCTTCAGGACCCATCGCGTTCGCCATATAACGTACGTTGGCTTCCAGAGACGCTTTAGCCAGACCCATCACGTTGTAGTTCGGGATCGCGCGCTCTGCACCCAGGTAAGACAGGGTCAGCAGGGCTGAGTTCGGGTTCAGCATCGCACGGCACTCTTTTGCCATCGCCACGAAGCTGTAGGCAGAGATGTCGTGAGCGATTTTGAAGCCTTCACGGGTCACGGCGTTCACGTAGTCACCATCCAGCTGATCGCCAGGTGCGAAACCGATTGAGTGAACGAAACCGTCAAATTTTGGCCAGGTTTTTGCCAGTTCGGTGAACAGCGCAGTGATGCTCTCGTCTTCTGCCACATCGCACGGCAGAACAATGTCAGAACCCAAATCTTTAGCGAACTCTTCCACACGACTTTTCAATTTGTCGTTCTGGTAGGTGAAAGCCAGTTCTGCGCCCTGTTTGTGCATCGCCTGTGCAATACCGTAGGCAATGGAGAGTTTACTGGCAACGCCAGTAATCAGAATGCGCTTACCGGAAAGAAAACCCATAGCTGTAATCCTTATGGTCATTGTTGTTGGCGGTCGCAATGATTAAATAGTAGGCGACCGACGTTAATCGACGTGCGGATTCTAGCACGTCTCTCTCAAATGCGGTAAATCGCACCGCGTTTTCGCGATGTGATGATCAATTAACGAACTTTTCGCCAGGCTTCGGCGGTTAAGGCTTCGCCAAAGTGGCTGGTGATCAGGCGTTTGGTGAGGTCGTGCAGCGGCGAGGCCAGCACATCTGCTGTGCCGCCACGTTCCACCACTTCGCCCTGATGCATCACCAGCACCTGATCGCTAATGTGCTTCATCATGCCGATATGTTGCGTCACATAAATATAGGCGATGCCGTGCTTCTCCTGCAGTTCCAGCATCAGATTCACCAACTGGGAACGCATGGTCATGTCCAGTGAGGCGAGGGCTTCATCGGCGACAATCACCTTCGGCTGCAGGATGAGTGCGCGAGCCAGCGCCAGACGCTGTTTCTGGCCGGGGGCCAGCATATGCGGATAGTAACCGGCGTGATCGCGCAGCAAACCCACCTGGCGCAGTGTGGCAATAATGCGCTTCTCTCGCGCTTCATCATCCAGTTCGGTATTCAGGCGCAGCGGGAAATCGAGGATCTGACTGACGCGCTGGCGCGGATTAAGCGAGGTCGAAGGATCCTGAAAAATCATGCGAATACGCTGGCTACGATAACCGTAATCGCCATACTCCAGCGGATGATCATCAATCAGCATCTCGCCATCGGTGGGTTCCACCATCCCGCTCAGCATCTTGGCCAGCGTCGATTTACCTGAACCGTTTTCACCTATCACCGCCAGCGTCTGTTTCTCACGCAGGGTGAAACTCACGCCTTTCACCGCCTCAACATGTTGTCGGCGAAACAGACCGGTGCGATAGCGATAGGTTTTACTCAGGTTGCGCACTTCCAGCAGCGTTTCCATGCTCATTGCCCCTCCACATTTAACGGGAAGTGACAGGCAAACAGGTGGGATTTAGTGCCGGTGAGGCGCGGCGTCTCAATGCATTTACGCTGCGCATACGGGCAACGCGGGCCCAGACGACAGCCAATCGGTAAATGCTCCAGTGAGGGAATCGCGCCGGAAAGTGTGTTCAGGCGGCTTTTATGCGGTAGCGCACTGCCAAAGTCGGGCATCGCGCGGATCAGCGCCTGGGTATAGGGATGATGCGGCGTATCCATTAAATCTTCACTCTGCGCGGTTTCAACGGTCTGACCGCAGTACATCACGTTGATGCGATCGGCCCACTGGCTCATGGTGCGCAGATCATGGCTGATCAGCAAAATCGTGGTGTTGTTATTTTGGTTGAGGCGGCTTAGCAAGCGGAATATTTGTGCCTGCGTGGTGGGCTCCATGGCGTTAGTTGGTTCATCGGCGATCAGCAGACGCGGCTGATTGGCCAGTGCGATGGCGATCATCACCTTCTGACATTCACCTTCCGTCAACTCATACGGGAAACTGCGCATGATGTCTTTGTGATCTTTAATGCCCACGCGGTGCAACAGTTCGATGGCGCGCGCTTTGCGCCAGAACCACAAACGCTGATACCAGCGGCCTTTAAAGGTCCAGCGCGGAATAGCCTGCATCAACTGGCGGCCAATACTTTCTGAAGGATCCAGACAGGATTGGGGTTCCTGGAAAATCATCGACACGTTATGGCCGACAATACGACGTCGTTCGCGCGGCGACAGGCGAAGTAAATCGACATCGTCGAACACCATGCGATCGGCGGTGACGCGCCAGTTATCTTTGGTTACACCACAAATCGCCTTGGCAATCAGACTTTTGCCAGAACCAGATTCACCCACCAGCCCACGCACTTCACCTTCACTGAGTGTCAGGTTAATGCGATCAACGGCCTTCACCGGACCTTCTGAGGTCATGAACTCGATAGTGAGATTGCGAATATCCAGTAACGGCATTATTCAGCTCCCGCTTCTACAGCGCGACGGATGCCATCGCCCAGCAGGTTAATGATCAACACACTGACCATCAGCGCGACGCCGGGCAGCATCACGGTCCAGGGCGCGACATAAATCAGCTCCAGCGCATCGCCCAGCATCGCTCCCCATTCCGGTGAGGGCAGTTGCGCCCCTAAATCGAGGAAACCGAGCGCGGCAATGTCGAGAATGGCCATGGATAGCGAACGGGTAAATTCACTTACCAGCAGTGGCAACACGTTTGGCAGCACCGCGTTCCACAGAATATTCAGGTTACGCGCGCCGTCCAGACGCAGCGCCACCACATACTCTTTTTCCATCTCATTATGTACCGCAGTATAGATCTCACGCACCAGACGCGGGATGATCGCCAGCAAAACGGCCAGCATGGCGTGTTCAAGACGCGGGCCTAAAAAGGCCACCACGATAATCGCCAGCAGTAGCGACGGAATGGAGAGCAAAGTATCCAGCACGTGATTCATCACGGCAGAGCGTAAACCATGAGTAATGCCCGCCAGAATGCCGAGAATCAGCGCGCAGATTGCGGCCAACACCGTGACCAGCAGGGCCGAGCCCACGGTCGGAGCCACACCGCTTAGTAGGCGACTGAGCACATCGCGGCCCAAATCGTCGGTGCCGAGGAAGAAGGAGACATCCCCATAGCGCGACCAGGAGGGCGGCAACAGTTGATAACCAAGGAATTGCTGGTCGATGCCGTAAGGCGACAGCAAGCCGCCAAACAGGCACAGGAACAGCAGGGCGCCGAAACCGTACAACCCAATCATGCCACTGGTATCACGATAAAAACGCTGCCAGAACAGACGAAACGGGCTGGGCAGCCGCTTCTCTGCATAGATATCATCGTAAGGCATACCATTCCTTGTGTTTCAACGGATTAAGCGCCGCACCCAGAATATCTGACAGCACGCTGACCAGAATCACCAAACCGCCGACCACCATCACACCGGCAGAGATGGCCGCATAATCCTGCTGACGAATGGCGTTGATCAACCAGCGGCCAATGCCCGGCCAGTTGAACACCACTTCCGTAATCATCGCCAGCGTCAGCATGGTAGAAAACTGCAAACCCAGACGCGGGATGACGGGCGGCAGCGCGTTGTGCAGCACATGGCGGCGAATCACGGTGAAGCGAGATAATCCGCGCGTGGCTGCCGCTTTCACATAGTTTTTATCCATGACATCGCTAGTGCTGCTGCGCAGTAAACGAATGACCTCGGTGGTTGGCGCGACCGCCAGGACCACCACCGGCAAAATCATATGAGTCAGGGCACTCATCAACATCTCATGGCGCCACGGTGAAGGACTCAGCCAGGCATCAATCAGTGCAAAGCCGGTCACGTTTTGTACCGGGTAGAGCAGATCAAAGCGTCCGGAAACCGGCAACCAGCCCAGTGTCAGGGAGAAGAACAGGGTGAACAGCAGTGCCAGCCAGAACACCGGCATCGAGAAACCGAGCAGTGCCAGTGCGCTGATGGCTTTATCCTGCCATTTTTTGCGCATCACACCCGCGCAAATTCCCAGCGGAATACCCACCAGCAGCGCCAGCATGAAGGCCAGAATGCAAAGCTCCAGCGTGGCGGGGAACACCTCGCGCAGTTGCAGGTCGATCAGCTGGCCGTTGGTGCTGGAAACACCGAAGTCAAATTGCAGCAGGCCTTTAAACCAGAACCACCAGGCATCGAACAGTGAGGCACCTTCCAGCGGCGCATTCGGCGTAAAGTAGCTAAGGCTGAAACTCACCAGCGACAATAAAAACAGGGTGATCAGCAGCAACAGCAGGCGACGCAATATATAGATGATCATGCTTATTCCTCGCTGCTCTCATCACGGTAAACCCCGGCAAACGAGGCATTCCCGAACGGACTTAGCACCAGACCTTTAATATCATGGCGATATGCCTGTAAACGCAACGATGACGCCAGCGGCAATACCGGTAATTCCTGCGCCAGAATTTGCTGTGCCTGATCGTAGCTGTCGATGCGCGCCGAAAGTTGTTGCGACAACAGCGCCCGTTGCAATGATTCATCAAAGGCCGGTGAACACCAGTGCGCAAAGTTGGTCTGCGAGCGGATGGCCGCACAGCTCAACAGCGGCCGGAAGAAGCTATCCGGGTCGTTACTGTCTGTTGCCCAGCCGGTCAGCGTCAGATCATGATTCATCGCCATCAACTGCGCTTCCTGGAAACGGCCTTCCACCGGCGCGATGGTGACGCGCACGCCAACCTGAGCCAAATCGGCTTGCAGCAGTTCAGCGGTTTTCAGTGGGCTGGGGTTCCAGGATTGTGAGGTGGTAGGCACCACCAGTCGCAAGTGCAGATCTTCCAGCCCGAGCGCTTTCAGCGCTTCACGAGCTTTCGCCGGATTGTATTCGGTGACCCGCGCATCATTATCATACGCCCAGGAAGCACGCGGTAAAATGGAGGCGGCGGTTTCGGCAGTGCCGTAATAGATCGATTCCATCAGGCGTTCGTTATTGATCGCCAGTGCCAGCGCGTGACGCACTTCCGGGCGATCCAGTGGCGGTTTACGCGTATTGAACGCTAAATAGGCGATGTTCATGCCAGGACGCAGCGTCATGCGCAGTCGCGGGTCATCACGCAAAATGGAGAGCTGGCTGGCCGCCGGATACGCCAGCACATCGCATTCACCTGTGAGCAACTTCGAAAGACGTCCTGTTCCGCCTACGCCAAGATCGATCACCACTTGCTGCAGACGCGGCACACCTTTCCAGTACTGCGGATTGCGCGCCAGGCGCAGATATTGCCCGGTACGGTACTCGCTCAACTGGAACGGACCGGTGCCCACCGGCTCGCGATCAAGGCGCTCCTGCTGGCCTTTCGCCGTCAGCTGGTCGGCATATTCCTGCGACAGGATTGGCGCGTAATGTGTAGCAATGTGCCAGAGGAAAGAGGCATCCGGACTGTTGAGACGGATTTCTACCGTGTCGTTGTCCAGTTTTTTAACACTTTGTACCGAGTCAGAGAACTGCAAACTATCGAAATAGGGATAGCTGCCACCGTTGACGTTATGCCACGGATGCTGGCGATTAAACATGCGCGCAAAGCTGAACACCACGTCATCGGCATTCATTTTTCGCGTGGGTTTAAACCAGTTGGTGTGCTGGAAAGAGACATCTTTGCGCAGATGAAAACGATAAGTGGCACCGTTGTCACGCACTTCCCAGCTCTGTGCCAGGTCAGGAATCAGGCGATAAGTGTAAGGGTCCACATCCAGCAGGCGGTCATAGAGCTGTGCCGCCAGCGTATCCACAACCAGGCCGCTGCTGACCATTTGAGGATTAAAGGTATTGACCGTGCCATTGACGCAATAAACAAAACCGCTATTACGGATGTTATTGGTTGGTGCGGCCAGCGCAGACGCACTCAATACGCTGAGACCGAGCAGCAGCGAGGAGAATAATTTTGGCATAGAACTCAACGATTCTGAGGCAATAGCGTGAGTGTATCGCAAACGTCACGCACTCCCCAAATTCATGATGGTTCTGCGTTGTTTTTCGCCAATCTGGCGAAGGGGTAATCACAATGTTAGTGTGGAAATGAGAAAAATTCTCAATTAGGGCTTTACAGATGATAATAAGAATGATTATTATTCTTCTGCGCTTCGACGGTGGCTCTACCGAAGAAGAGCACGACATTGCTCACATTGCTTCCAGTATTAAGTTGCCCGCATCTAATGCGGGCTTTTTTTTGTGTGTCGTTTTTCCCGTCATCTTTTGCACTGCTGCTGCGTTGGCTGCGCGCACTAACCCCAGTCACATACTGATGTATGCTCCCGGGGATTAGCGCACTTGCCGCCTTGCATCAGCACAAAAGCTATAGGGAAAACCGACCCACACCTGTGCTGTCGTTGAAAAACCTTTCGACCAGTTAAACGATGATGTGGGGATTTCTCCGCTAGCAGCAAAGCCACGATGTACTCCAAAATTATCACCGGGGGCTTTTCATCTTACGTGGCTAACGTTCCCCCCATTGGCTAATCCTCATCCCGCGCCTGGATGCCGTGCTTTTTCATCATGGCGCGTAACTGATGGTAGGTAACGCGCAGTAGCTCGGCGGCGCGGCGTTGGTTGTATTTTGCCTGTTGCAAGCTGGCTTCGACCAGGTCGCGCTCCTGCTGATTTTGCCACTGGCGCAGATCAAGTGGCAGGGAGGGTAAGCCGCTGGTGCTGGGCTCGGGTAGGGTTTCAGGCGGGGCGCTGCGCGGAGCGAACGGATTGATAATGATGTTATCCAGTTCCTCTTCTGCACTGTGATGGCGATACACCGATCGTTCCACCACATTCTTCAATTCACGTACATTACCGGGCCAACTGTGGGTGAGTAGCGTGAGCTGAGCGCGCTCGCTGAAGCCGGGAAACAACGGCAGGCCGAGCTCGCGGCACATCTGGATAGCAAAATGCTCGGCCATCACCAGAATATCGCTGCGGCGTTCGCGTAATGGTGGGAGTTGCACCACATCAAAGGCGAGACGATCGAGTAGATCCGCGCGGAATTTTCCTGCCGCAGCCAGTGCGGGTAAATCCTCATTGGTGGCACACACCAGACGCACATTGACCTGCAAGGACTGATTGCCGCCAACACGCTCTAACTGGCCGTATTCGATGACACGTAGTAGCTTTTCCTGCACCAGCATCGGCGCGGTCGCCAGCTCATCGAGGAATAAGGTGCCGGCATCAGCGCGTTCAAAGCGGCCAAGATGACGTTTTTGCGCGCCGGTAAACGCCCCGGCTTCGTGGCCGAACAGTTCGGAATCGAGCAGGTTTTCATTCAGTGCCGCGCAGTTCAGCGACACAAAAGGCCCTTGCCAGCGATCGGAGAGATAGTGCAGGCGGCTGGCAATCAACTCTTTACCGGTTCCGCGTTCGCCAATGACCAGCACCGGTTTTTCCAGCGGCGCGAGACGGGAAACCTGCTCCAGCACCTCCAGAAAGTTATTCGACTCGCCCAACAGGTTATCGTTACCATTTGCCATGATGAATTTCGCCACTGGTTAATCAATTTCACTACATTAATGGATGCCAGCGCGAATGTAAAATATGCAAACCTCTTAAAATCAATGAATTAAAAGTTGGCACGGCATTTGTATTAAGTAACCGTGCACCGCACAACCACATGACAATCAGAGGAACATCATTATGGGTATTTTTTCTCGTTTCGCCGACATCGTGAACGCTAACATCAATTCCCTGCTGGAACGCGCCGAAGATCCGCAGAAACTGGTACGCCTGATGATTCAGGAAATGGAAGACACGCTGGTGGAAGTTCGCTCCACCTCAGCGCGCGCGCTGGCAGAAAAGAAACAGCTGCTGCGCCGTATCGAGCAGGCCGAAATCCAGCAGGCTGAATGGCAGGAAAAAGCCGAACTGGCCATCAGCAAAGAAAAAGAAGACTTAGCGCGTGCTGCGCTGATTGAAAAACAGAAACTAACCGATCTGATTGCAGCACTCAAACAAGAAGCCATTCAGGTTGAGGAAACACTGGACCGCATGAAAGGCGAGATCGGTGAGCTGGAGAAAAAACTCAGCGAAACCCGTGCACGCCAGCAGGCCCTGACGCTGCGTCATCAGGCGGCATCTTCTTCCCGCGATGTGCGCCGTCAGCTGGACAGCGGCAAGCTGGATGAAGCCATGGCGCGTTTCGAGTCTTTCGAACGCCGTATCGACCACATGGAAGCGGAAGCGGAGAGTCAGCGTTTTGGTAAGCCAAAAGGTCTCGACCAGGAGTTTGCCGAGCTGAAAGCTGACGACGAAATCAGCCAGCAACTGGCCGCGCTGAAAGCCAAAATGAACCGCAGCGAGTAAGGGACGTGGGGCTCGACGCTGAGCCCCTCGACCAGAGTGTTAATGATTAAGGAGAGTCAATGAGCGCACTTTTTCTCGCCATACCCCTGACGATCTTCGTGCTCTTTGTGGCGCCGATCTGGTTATGGCTGCACTACAGCAACAAACGCAACGGTGGCGCGGAACTGTCATCAGGCGATATGCAGCGTCTGCAACAGCTGACGCAAGACGCGCGCCGCATGCGTGAACGTGTGGAAGCACTCGAAGCCATTCTGGATGCGGAGCATCCAAACTGGAGGCAACCATGATGAATGGCCGCAAATTGTGGCGCATCCCGCAGCAAGGCAAAGTGCGCGGCGTCTGTGCCGGTCTGGCGGAGTATCTGGATATTCCGGTGCGCCTGTTACGTGTGATTGTGGTGCTGTCGCTGTTTTTCGGGTTGTTCATGTTTACCGTGGTGGCGTACTTCATCCTGGGCTTTGTGCTGGATGAAAAGCCCGCAGATGCACCCGACCAGCATACGCCAACTGCACGTGATTTACTGGATGAGCTGGAAACATCGTTGAAAAGTGATGAGCGTAACGTGCGAGATATCGAACGCTACGTTACCTCCGAGACCTTCAGTGTGCGTAGCCGCTTCCGTCAAATCTGATTTTTTTCCGCCGGGCCCACTGCGGGTCCGCTTCACCGCATATTCTTAAGGAGTGGAGATGTACAATTCTCGTATGACTGCTCTGCGCCGCCGCGCAACACCTGCGTTGAAGTCGGCGGGGAAATTCATCATCATCAGTGCAGTAACCTATGGGCCCGGCGGGTTAGCTGGCTGGGCAGTGAAATCGGTGGCGCGTCGCCCGTTGCGCCTGCTTCTGGCGGCCGCCCTGGAACCGTTGCTGAGTAAGGCATTCAAACGCCTGTCAGCACGTTTCGTCAGGGAGATGGATGAAAAGACTGCAAAATGAACTGGCGGCGTTGATGAATCGCGGTGTTGACCGCCACTTACGCCTTGCCGTAACGGGGCTGAGCCGCAGCGGCAAAACCGCCTTTATCACCTCGCTGGTGAACCAACTTCTCAATGTACACAGCGGCGCCCGTTTGCCGCTGTTTTCCGTTGTGCGTGAAGAGCGCCTGCTGGGCGTCAAACGTGTGCCGCAGCGTGAGCTGGGGACGCCGCGTTTTACCTATGACGAAGGGCTGGCGCAACTCTATGGTACGCCTCCCATCTGGCCAACGCCGACACGCGGTGTCAGTGAAATGCGTCTGGCGCTGCGCTATCGGCCAGAGCAATCGCTGCTGCGCCACTTCAAAGATACCGCCACGCTCTATCTGGAAATCGTCGATTACCCTGGTGAATGGCTGCTCGATCTGCCGATGCTGGCGCAGGATTATCTCAGCTGGTCGCGACAGATGATGGGGTTGCTGCAGGGCGATCGTCAGCAGTGGGCGGCACACTGGCACAGCTTGTCACAGGATCTCGATCCTTTTGCCGCAGCGGATGAAAATCGTCTGGCGGAGATTGCCGCGGCCTGGACGGATTATCTGCATCAGTGCAAAACCGAGGGGTTGCACTTTATTCAGCCAGGCCGCTTTGTGCTGCCGGGCGATATGGCAGGTGCCCCGGCACTGCAGTTCTTCCCCTGGCCACAGGTGGATGAGATTCACGCCAGCAAGCTGTTGCAGGCTCCCGCAGGCAGTAACTTTGCCGTGCTGCAACAACGCTTTAACTACTACTGCCAGCATGTGGTGAAGGATTTCTACAAAAATTATTTTCTGCGATTTGACCGCCAGATCGTGCTGGTGGATTGTCTGCAACCGTTAAACAGCGGGCCGCAGGCGTTCAATGATATGCGGCTGGCACTGACGCAGTTGATGCAAAGCTTCCATTACGGGCAGCGCACGTTGTTCCGTCGTCTGTTTTCCCCGGTCATCGACAAACTCTTGTTTGCCGCCACCAAAGCCGACCATATCACGGCCGATCAGCACGCCAATATGGTGTCGCTGTTACAACAGCTGGTTCAGGATGCCTGGCAAAACGCGGCGTTTGAAGGGATCAGCATGGATTGTATTGGACTGGCGTCGGTGCAGGCCACCGAAAGTGGGCTGGTGGACCATCGTGGCGAAAAGCTGCCCGCGCTGCGCGGTCATCGTCTTCATGACGGCGAAGCGCTGACCTTCTATCCCGGCGAAGTGCCGCCACGTTTGCCCGGGCATCAGTTCTGGCAGCAGCAGGGATTTCAGTTTGAACAGTTCCGGCCGCAGCAGTTGGATGTTGATCGGCCGCTGCCGCACATTCGCATGGATGCCGCGCTGGAATTTTTACTTGGAGATAAATTGCGATGAGCGACGAAACCCCATTAAAACCGCGCATTGATTTTGCACGACCGCTTGAAGCGGAGGCGCAGCAACCACTACGTGCGGCGCAAACTTTTAGTGAGGAAAGCGAGAGCGCGTTTCTAGCCACTCAAGAGTCAGAGCCGCTGGCAGAGGGCGAAGGTGAAAAAGTGGTTGAGGCCGCGCTGCGCCCCAAACGCAGTCTCTGGCGCAAGCTGGTAGGGGCCGGCCTGGGGATTTTTGGCATCAGCGTGGTCGCACAGGGCGCTCAGTGGATGCACGATGCCTGGATCACGCGTGATTGGTTTTCACTCGGCACCGGCGTGGCTGGAAGCCTGATTGTGATTGCCGGAGCCGGGGCATTAATTGGCGAGTGGCGTCGTCTTTATCGACTGCGCCAGCGAGCCGAAGAGCGGGATATCGGGCGGGAATTACTGCACAGCCAAGGTATCGGCAAAGGCCGCGCTTTTTGCGAAAAGCTGGCCCAGCAGGCGCAGCTCGATCAGGCGCATCCGGCTTTGCAGCGCTGGCACGCGGCGCTGCATGAAACTCATAACGATCGCGAAATTGTGATGCTTTACGCGCAACTGGTGCAACCGGTGCTGGATCGTCAGGCGCATCGCGAGATCAGCCGCCACGCTGCGGAATCGACACTGATGATTGCGGTGAGTCCACTGGCGCTGGTGGACATGGCGTTTATTGCCTGGCGCAACCTGCGGCTGGTCAATCGCATTGCAGCTATTTATGGTATCGAGTTGGGGTATTTCAGCCGTATCCGCCTTTTTCGTTTAGTGTTGCTGAATATGGCCTTTGCCGGTGCTTCCGAGCTGGTGCGTGAAGTGGGGATGGATTGGATGTCGCAGGACATCGCGGCCCGTCTCTCGGCACGCGCTGCTCAGGGTATCGGTGCTGGTTTGCTAACCGCGAGATTAGGCATCAAAGCTATGGAATTATGCCGTCCGCTGCCCTGGCTGGAAGATGATAAGCCGCGTCTCGGAGATTTCCGTCGGGAACTATTGGTTCAGCTAAAAGAATCCCTGTCTAAGAGTGGGGGAAAAGCAGGGCAGACTGCTAAATAATTTCCTGTTGCTCACCTTTCACGCTGTCAATCAGGTGGAAGGTGAAATTATCTTTGTTAAATGTGATATTTGGCGGGATTATTGTGGGTCATTCCGCTACACTTCTTCACGTCACCTGCCTCAAACTGTCAACTTTTCATGACAGCCCCCTTCTGAGGCGCTGCAAGTTAGCGTATTATCACTAAAATCAAAACCTGACTAAGGCTCATCGCAATGCGTTTGGAAGTTTTCTGCCAGGACCGCATCGGTCTGGCGCGCGAGCTACTCGACCTGCTGGTTGCGCGCAACATCGACTTGCGCGGTATTGAAATTGCGCCGCTCGGTCGCATCTATCTCAACTTTTCTGCCCTTGAATTCGAACCCTTCAGCACGCTGATGGCGGAAATCCGTCGTACACCTGGCGTAACAGATGTGCGCACCGTTAGCTACATGCCCTCTGAGCGTGAACATCGCGCGTTAAGTGCATTACTCATTGCTATGCCGGAGCCGGTGTTCTCTATCGACCTTAAATGCAAGGTGGAACTCGCCAACCCGGCAGCGCAAAACCTGTTTAATCTCGATGAACAGAAGCTGCGTAATCAGAACGCCGCGACTCTGATCACCGGTTTCAATTTCCAGCGCTGGATCGAGAATGAGCGTGTGGAAGCCCAGGCACATCACGTTGTTATTCAGGGCCGTGATTTCCTGATGGAAGCCCGACCAATTTATCTGGCGGAAGAAGAGGGGCAGAGCGATCAGCCCGTCGGCGCAATGATCACGCTGAAATCCACCGCCCGTATGGGACGTCAGCTGCAAAATCTCACCGTGACGGATGAGTCGGAATTTGACCACATCGTGGCGGTGACGCCAAAAATGCGTCAGGTGATCGATCAGGCTCGTAAACTGGCGATGCACGACGCGCCACTGCTGATTGTCGGCGATACTGGCACCGGCAAAGATATGCTGGCACGCGCCTGCCATCTGCGCAGCGCACGCGGTAAAAAACCTTTTCTGGCGCTTAACTGTGCGTCTCTGCCGGATGATGTGGCCGAGAGTGAGCTGTTTGGTCACGCGGCGGGCGCTTATCCGAACGCGCTGGAAGGCAAGAAAGGTTTCTTTGAACAGGCCAATGGCGGCTCGGTGCTGCTGGATGAGATTGGTGAGATGTCACCGCGCATGCAGACAAAACTGCTGCGCTTCCTCAACGATGGCACTTTCCGTCGCGTGGGTGAAGAACATGAAGTGCATGTGGATGTGCGCGTCATTTGTGCCACGCAGAAGAACCTGATCGAGCTGGTGCAACGGGGTGAGTTCCGTGAAGACCTGTTTTACCGCCTTAATGTACTGACGCTCAATTTGCCGCCTTTACGTGAGCGCCCGCTGGACATCCTGCCGCTAACAGAGATGTTTGTGGCGCGCTTTGCCGATGAGCAGGGACTGCCGCGTCCGCGTTTGTCACCGCAGTTGGCACCGTTCCTGACGCGCTATAACTGGCCGGGTAATGTGCGGCAGTTGAAAAATGCGCTGTATCGCGCACTGACGCAGCTGGAAGGCTACGAGTTACGTCCTCAGGACATCATTCTGCCTGAGCAGGCGTTAGATGTGACGCTGGGCGAAGAAGCGATGGAAGGTTCGCTGGATGAGATCACCAGCCGTTTCGAACGTTCGGTGCTGACGCGGCTCTACTTGTCTTACCCAAGTACGCGCAAACTGGCAAAACGTCTGGGTGTGTCGCATACCGCGATTGCCAATAAACTGCGTGAATATGGGTTGGGGCAGAAGCGCGGCGAGAGCGAGTAATTTTACAGCGCTTATCTTAATGCAATAAATAAGGGCGCACTTTGTGAAGTGCGCCCTTATCACATCATATTAATGCTTACTTCAGTGCAGCCAGTGCCGCATCATAGTTGGGCTCTTCGGTGATTTCGTTCACCAATTCGCTGTAAATTACTTTGTCGTTTTCATCCAGTACCACTACTGCACGGGCAGTCAGGCCTTTCAGTGGGCCATCAGCAATCGCCACACCGTAATCTTCTTTGAACTCCGCACCGCGCAGCGCAGACAGGGTCACCACGTTGCTCACGTTTTCTGCACCGCAGAAACGAGACTGGGCAAACGGCAGATCGGCAGAGATGCACAGCACTACAGTGTTGCTGGATTCGCCAGAACGTTCGTTGAACTTGCGCACTGATGCCGCGCACACGCCGGTATCAATACTTGGGAAAATGTTCAGAACTTTGCGTTTACCTGCATACTGAGAAAGGGAGACGTCACTCAGGTCCTTTGCGACCAGAGAGAAAGCTTTTGCCTGTTCGCCAGCCTGCGGGAAGTGACCTGCAACCGGGACCGGATTGCCCTGAAAGTGAACATTCTGAGACATACGATTTCCTTTTAGCGATGAAAAAGTCTGGCATTAAGCCTGCCAGAGCAGATATAGCGTTTGTTTATGACATAATTTTGAAGGGTTTACGAGCGCATTTCGTCGCGATAGCAGATGCACATCGCAATTAAGCCACGGATTTAAGGAGAATTAATGAGAACAGTGAAGAGTTATCCAGAGGCCTGGCCGTTACATTCGCCGTTTGTTATTTCACGCGGCAGCAGGACGGAAGCGCATGTTGTGGTGGTCGAGATTGAACAGGACGGCCTGAAAGGGGTAGGTGAAGCGACTCCATACGCACGCTATGGCGAAAGTGAAGACTCGGTGCTGCAACAAATTGCCGCGCAGTTGCCTGCGATACAAAATGGTATGACGCGAGCGGAGTTGCAACAGGCATTAGCGGCCGGTGCCGCGCGGAATGCGCTTGATTGTGCCTTATGGGATCTGGAACGCCAGCAACAGAATAAAAGTTTGCAAGCGCTGTGCGGTGTTGAGTTGGCAGAGGAAATCATTACGGCGCATACGGTGAGTATTGATACACCAGAAGCGATGGCCAGCAGTGCATTAGCGTTGTGGCAACATGGTGCGCGTTTACTGAAGATAAAACTCGATCATCATTTGATCAGTGAACGTCTGGTGGCGATTCGCAGTGCCGTACCGGAAGCGACGTTAATTGTGGATGCCAATGAGTCCTGGCAGGCAGAGGGACTGGCAGCACGCTGTCAGCTACTGGCAGATTTAAACATTGCGATGCTCGAACAACCGCTTCCGTCAGCCGAAGATGCCGCATTGGCGAACTTTGTCCACCCACTTCCTATCTGTGCGGATGAGAG
The DNA here is from genome assembly GCF_056678875.1 of Pantoea folii. Classification (NCBI taxonomy): domain Bacteria; kingdom Pseudomonadati; phylum Pseudomonadota; class Gammaproteobacteria; order Enterobacterales; family Erwiniaceae; genus Pantoea; species Pantoea folii. The sequence goes on from NZ_JBWXON010000002.1 coordinate 86,436, forward strand.
TTGTCACACCCGGGAGAATCTGGCGCAGTTGAAAGGGCGCTATGAGATGGTGAATATCAAGCTGGATAAAACCGGTGGATTGACGGAAGCCCTGGCGCTGGCAAATGAGGCGCGTCAGCAAGGTTTTGCAGTGATGCTCGGCTGTATGCTGTGTACTTCAAGGGCAATCCGCGCGGCGTTACCGCTGACACCGATTGCAAAATTCGCCGATCTTGACGGCCCAACCTGGCTGGCTGCCGATGTTGAGCCGTCGCTGCATTTTTCACACGGCGTGCTTAAGCCTGCGGCTGCCAGCGCAGCAGGTTAATCATCGCATCAAGGTACACATCAGTCGCTTCATCCACTGAAATGGGCGGCATCTCGGCGGTTATGCACAACAAGCCGAGATCGTCGCACCAGCTGCCAAATGATCCCGGCGTGGCATAGCCCACGCTGCTCACCACCGGTAATTGCGTTTGTTCTGCCAGCCACTTCGCAAGGTGACTGTGGTGGGGATCGTCAATGCAGGCCAGAGGCTCATGCCAGGACACCACCCAGCGCGGCTTGATTTGATGGATCAACTGACATAGCGCGCGCGTTTCCGGCTCGGAAGCGGGGCTGCTGCCCGTTGACAGCAACACATCACGTTCGTCCGCTGCGCTGTTCCAGCGATATACCGTGTCGCCATTTTGCCAGTTGGCGGCCGGGAAATTGCGGTTGAGATCGACCCCGTTGGCATTGGCACGCAGGCCCAATTGGCATCCATCCGGATTCACCGCCAGCACCACATGGTGGCGGCGCAGTGACTCCGGCAGCGTGCGCATCGCACCGGATAAGGTCGCGACGGCGGCATTTTCATCACCGTGCGTGCCGGCAATGATCAACCCACTGTCGGCATCGGCCGCCGGGGCCGGGAACCACAGCAACGGTGCGCCGAGCACCGATTGCCCATATTGTTGCCAGACCGCGTCGAGTTTGCCGCGCAGCGGGCGTGGATGATGTGACGACATGACATTCCTCTCTGAAATCGTGCAATGAGCGCATGGATAGCAAGGCGCTTCAGGATTAAAAAATGTGACCGACAATTCAGCCTCAACATAACGGTAAACAGCAGACAGGGAAATAGCTATATATCAATCAGCAATTTACGATAGAGTCACTAAAGACGCTGGCGACGCAGACCTCTTCGCAGTCGCCATTTTTTTGGGTAAAGGAGTGGTGATGACATTAACTTTCCGCAAGACGCTGGCCGCCGTAATGATTGCTGGTGTTTTCTCACCGGTGTTTGCTGCTAATGTGCCAACGGGCGCACAGTTAGCGCCGACTCAGGAAATTGTTCGCCATATCAAAGACGAACCCGCCTCGTTGGATCCCATGAAAGCCGTGGGCCTGCCAGAAATTCAGGTGATGCGCGATTTGTTCGAAGGGCTGACCAATCAGGATGCGCACGGCAAAATCGTGCCGGGCGTGGCAGAAAGCTGGCACAGCAACGACAACAAAACCTGGATCTTCACGCTGCGTAAAGATGCGCGCTGGTCTAACGGCGAACCGGTCACAGCACAGGATTTCGTTTATAGCTGGCAGCGCCTGGTGGAGCCGAAAAACAGTTCTCCCTTTGCGTGGTTTGCCGCGCTGAGTGGCATCGAAAACGCGGATGCCATCACCAAAGGGCAAATGAGTGCCGATAAGTTGGGTGTCACAGCCACCGATGCCAATCATCTCAAGGTGACGTTGTCACGCCCTGTGCCGTGGTTCCCGAGCATGGTAGCCAATGCCGCGATGTATCCGGTATCGCAGAAGGTGATTGAGCAAAATCCTGATAGCTGGACGTCGCCCGGTAAACTGGTGGGCAACGGCGCCTATCAATTGCAGGATCGCGTGGTGAACGAAAAAATAGTGTTAGTACGCAATCAACACTACTGGGATAACAGCCATTCCGTACTCACCAAAGTGACCTTTATCCCTATCAATGAAGAGTCTAGCGCCACCAAACGTTACCGCGCGGGCGATATCGATATCACCGAATCCTTCCCGAAAAATATGTATGCGCTGCTGAAAAAAGAGCTGCCAGGTCAGGTGTATACGCCGGATCAGTTGGGCACCTACTATTACGCCTTTAACACCGAAAAGGGTCCGACCGCCGATGTGCGTGTGCGTAAAGCGCTGTCATGGAGTATCGATCGCCGCATTATTGCCGAGAAAGTGTTGGGTACCGGGGAGAAACCGGCCTGGCACTTTACACCGGATGTCACCGCAGGATTTACACCGCAGCAAAGCTATCTGCAACAGCACAGCCAGCAGGAATTGAATGCACAGGCAAAAGCGCTGCTGACGTCGGCGGGCTACGGTCCCGGCAAGCCGCTGCATTTGACGCTGCTGTATAACACCTCGGAAAGCCATCAGAAGATCGCCATCGCCGTGGCGTCGATGTGGAAAAAGAACCTTGGAGTGGACGTTACGCTGCAAAACCAGGAGTGGAAAACCTACATCGACAGCCGCAACAGCGGTAACTTTGACGTGATTCGTGCGTCATGGGTCGGGGATTACAATGAACCTTCCACTTTCCTGAGTTTGCTGACCTCAACACACACCGGCAATATCGCCCGTTTCCACAGCGCGGATTATGATGCGGTGCTGACCAAAGCCAGCATGGAAGCCAGCGTAACTGCCCGCAATACCGACTACAACAAAGCGGAGCAGATCATTGCCGATCAGGCACCGATCGCCCCGATCTACCAATATACCAACGGGCGACTGATCAAACCGTGGGTCAAAGGTTATCCGATCACCAATCCCGAAGATGTCGCCTACAGCCGCGAACTGTGGATCGAAAAGCACTGATATAACGACGCTAATCAGCAGAGTGGTGTGATTGTGTGCGTCTCCATAACCGTAGCAACGGATTAAGGAGACGCATCCAATGACGATGTCGCCGCTCTCGCTTTCTGCGGATGCTCACCTTTATCTTGTCATCTTTGCTCACAGCCTGATGATTGCAACTCGTCTGCGCCACGCTAGACTGTATCGTATTGATTTTGAAAGTGAGGCGAGTCAGTGAACGTCATTGAAGGAAAAGCGTTAAAAGTTTCGGATGCCATTATCTCCTGCCAGCTCGACGGCAAAGGCGGGGTTATCCCGATTGAAGATAAAGATGTCATCAACTGTGAGCGTCCGTGCTGGCTGCATCTGAACTACACCCAACGGCAAAGTGCCGAGTGGCTGCAAAATACCCCGCTGATCCCCGATTCCGTGCGTGATGCGTTAGCGGGCGACAGCATGCGCCCACGCGTCACGCGCCTGGGCGACGGTTTTATGATAGTGCTGCGCAGTGTCAATCACAACGCCGATTCACGACCGGATCAACTCGTCGCCATGCGCGTGTTTATCAACGACAAAGTGATCGTCTCCACGCGTCGCCGCAAAGTGTATGCCATTGACGAAGTGCTGGCTGATTTGCAAAACGGTAACGGCCCGGTGGATGGCGGTAGCTGGCTGGTGGATGTTTGCGATGCGCTCACCGATCACGCCAGCGAATTTATCGAAGAGATGCACGACAAAATTATCGAGCTGGAAGATGCGTTGATGGATCAGCAGGTTCCGGCACGCGGCGAGTTAGCGCTGCTGCGTAAGCAACTGATCGTGATGCGTCGTTATATGGCGCCGCAACGTGATGTATATGCCCGTCTGGCAAGTGAAAAACTGCCGTGGATGAATGATGACGACCGTCGTCGTATGCAGGACGTTGCTGATCGTCTGGGACGCGGACTGGATGACCTCAATGCAGGCGTAGCGCGTACCGGGATTTTGGCCGATGAAGTCGCGTCTTTACTGGCAGAGTCGATGAACCGCCGCACCTATACCATGTCGCTGATGGCGATGATTTTCCTGCCAGCGACATTCCTGACAGGATTGTTTGGCGTCAACCTTGGCGGTATTCCGGGTGGTAGTTGGCCGCTGGGCTTTACCGCGTTCTGCGTACTACTGCTGGTGATGGTGGTGGGCGTGGCGATATGGCTCAAACGACGCAACTGGTTGTAATGTAAGTCTCAGGTTATAAGCGTTAACCCGCTGTTAAATAAGGTGCTGTAAGCAAAAAAGCGGGAAAAACCTGATCGATATCAATAAGTGGATCGCCTAACAGGGGCAAACTCTCTCTCGCAGGTGAATGCAACGTCAAGCGATGGGCGTTGCGCTCCATATTGTCTTACTTCCTTTTTTAGAATTACTGCATAGCACATTTGATTCGTACAACGCCGGCTAATCCGCCGGCTTTTTTTTGCCCGCTTGGCTTGGCTGTGTTTCCTTTCCTATGCTTAAAGGACATTCAGCGATAAGGAGCAGGGCATGCAAGAACTCATTGCCAGCGATCCCATTCCAACCGATCCGCCACCGATTCCAGAACCGATTCCTCATCCGCAGCCAATTCCGGAACCCGATCCTCCCTACGATCCCGAGTTTCCACCGATCATCGATCCGCCACCTCACCGGTAATAAAAAAGGCGCAGAGCCGAAGCGCTGCGCCTTAATTAGAATCGTCTGCGAATTACTTAATTTCTAACACATCCAGTCGCACGCTCATTTCCGGCGCATCTTCTTCGTCCGGCTGCCAGCCCGCAGGTTTTACCGGCAAGGTTTCGCGATCAAAGCCAATATCGCCGCCGTCGACCACTTCATCGCCGTGCTGAATGCCTTTAAAGTCGAACAAATTAATGTCCGCCATGTGCGAAGGCACAATGTTCTGCATCGCGCTGAACATGGTTTCGATACGGCCCGGATAACGTTTATCCCAGTCACGCAGCATATCGGCAACAACCTGACGCTGCAGGTTAGGCTGTGAACCACACAGGTTGCACGGAATAATCGGATACTGGCGCGCTGCAGCGAAGCGAATGATGTCTTTTTCGCGGCAGTAGGCCAGCGGACGAATGACAATATGTTTGCCATCGTCACTCATCAGTTTCGGTGGCATGCCTTTCATTTTGCCGCCGTAGAACATGTTCAGGAACAGGGTCTGCAGGATATCGTCGCGATGATGGCCCAGCGCAATCTTGGTACAGCCTAATTCGGTAGCGGTGCGGTAAAGGATCCCGCGACGCAGACGTGAACAGAGCGAACAGGTGGTCTTGCCTTCCGGAATCTTCTCTTTAACGATGGAGTAAGTATCTTCGTCAACGATTTTATACTCGACACCCTGTTCTTCCAGATACGCGGGCAGAATATGTGCCGGGAATCCTGGCTGTTTTTGGTCGAGGTTGACCGCCACCAGTGAGAAGTTCACCGGCGCGCTCTTCTGCAAACTGCGCAAAATTTCCAGCATGGTGTAGCTGTCTTTACCGCCAGACAGGCAGACCATGATGCGATCACCTTCTTCAATCATGTTGAAATCAGCAATGGCCTCGCCCACGTTACGACGCAGACGCTTCTGAAGCTTGTTCAGCTTATATTGTTCTTTCTTCGTTACTTCTTGATTTTCTGACATTATTTTCACGCTTGAGAATGAACGCAAGGGTCGTTGGCGGCTGAATAAAGCTTCAGCGGCAATAAACCCTTATGACATGAGTGCGTATGGTACGGATTGCGCAGGCGAATGCCAGTCTGATGTGATCTCTTTTCACGGATTCCTGCGATAAAACCGCACACTTTGCCAGAATAATCTGCCCATTTATTGATCTGGGTAAAGATTGTGCGCATCGCTGCCTGACAGGATGGATGAAGTGTTTTTTTAGTTTCTAAAGGTGAGGAGAGGCAGATGCAAACGTACGACATGGTTTTTGAAGAAGCGTGCCGGCTAGTCGGGCAATGTTATCTCGAGCTGGCGCAGCGCGGATCAGCAACAGAAAAAGAGGTGGTAGCGACAGAATTGCGCAATCTGCAACTGCGCTATCGGGAGTTAACCGGCTCGCCCAATCGCGCGGTAGAGATGGCGATTATTCAGCTTCAGCCCTGTTAAATCATTAAGCCCGGCCAGCGCGCCGGGCTTAGTTCATTTAGTCACTTTTCTCTGCTTTACCGGCCATTTCCGCCAGTCGCTGATAGCGTTGATAGGCGGCTTCGGTTGCTTCCTGCCATAGCTGAGCAGCGGCTTCCGGTTCATGGGTTTGCAACTGGCGGAAACGCTGCTCGTTCATCAACGCCTCTTCCAGCACCGAGGTGGGCGGGCGAGAGTCCAGCGCCAGTGCCGCTTTGCCTTGCTCGGCCCGACGAGGGTCAAAACGATACAGCGGCCAGAATCCGCTGGTGGTCAACAATCGCATCTGCTCATGGCTGTAGGCGAGGTCGTAACCGTGCTCTTCACACGGACTGTAGGCGATGATCAGCGATGGGCCGGGCCAGGCCTCCGCTTCCTGAATAGCTTTCACCGTCTGATTCAACTGCGCGCCCAGCGAAATTTGGGCCACATACACATGCCCATACAGCATGGTGGCAACGCCTAAATCCTTACGTGCTTTGCGCTTCCCTTGCTCGCCAAACTTGGTGACTGCGCCGAGCGGCGTGGCTTTGGAGGCTTGTCCGCCGGTATTGGAATAGCACTGGGTGTCGAGAACCAGCACGTTGACGTTTTCGCTCAGGCTCATCACATGATCAAGACCGCCATAGCCGATGTCATAGGCCCATCCATCGCCTCCAATCAGCCAGACAGATTTCTCCACCAGCGCATCGGCGATAACCCGCAATTCGCCTGCGTGCGCTGATGATGAAGCCGCCAGCTGCTGACGCAGTTCAACGATTTGCTCGCGACGAACAGAGGGCAGGACATTTTCCTCTTTCAATGCTGCCACTAAAGCGTCAGGCAACTGTGGCGCACACTGATCTAACAGACGTAGCGCACGCTGTTGCTGCTGATCAACGCTCAGGCGGAAACCGAGCCCGAATTCAGCATTATCTTCAAACAGGGAATTGGCCCATGCCGGTCCGCGTCCTTCAGCGTTAGTGGTGTAAGGGGTGGAGGGGAGATTACCGCCATATATGGATGAGCAACCGGTGGCGTTGGCAATCAACAGTCGATCGCCATACAGCTGCGTCAGCAACTTGATATACGGCGTCTCCCCACAGCCGGAACAGGCGCCCGAATACTCAAACAGCGGGGTGATCAGTTGTGAGGTGCGAATATCAATGCGTTCCAGCTGTTCCGCCGTGATTTCCGGCAGCGCAAGAAACGCATCGTAATTCACCTTTTCAGTTTCAACATGCTCAAGACGGGATTGCATGTTGATGGCTTTTATCTCCGGATGCTGGCGATCGCTGGCCGGGCACACTTCGACACACAGATTACAGCCAGTGCAATCCTCAGGTGCCACCTGCAACACGTATTTCTGGCCGCGCATATCGCGTGATTTGACGTCGAGAGAAGCGAGTGAATCGGGTGCGGAGTCCATGGCTTCAGGCGCAACAACTTTAGCGCGAATCGCCGCGTGCGGGCAGGCTGCTACGCAGTGATTACACTGCGTACACAGGTCGGGTTGCCAGATGGGGATCGCTTCGGCGATGTTGCGTTTTTCCCACTGTGTGGTGCCAACGGACCAGGTGCCGTCTGGCGGCAGTGCGGACACCGGTAATTTGTCGCCTAATCCTGCCAGCATGGCGGCGGTGACGGTTTTGACAAAATCCGGTGCGTTATCGGATACCACCGGCGGACGGTGCGGGCTGTGCTGATCAACCGCCTGCAGCTGCACCGCTTCCAGCGCCTGTTGAGCCATCGCCAGCGCCTGCCAGTTACGTTGCACCAGCTCCTCGCCTTTACTGCTGTAACTGCGTGCAATGGCGTTTTGCAGTTCGGTTAATGCACTGTCGCCGGGCAAAATCTGCGTCAACTGGAAGAACGCCATTTGCATCACGGTATTGATGCGCGCACCGAGTTGGCATTCACGCGCAATACGCGCCGCATTGATGACATAAAACCGCGCCTGCTTGTCATTGAGCTGGCTCTGCACTTCCTGCGGCAGGCGTGACCAGACTTCATCAGCGGCATAAGGCGTATTCAGCAGAAAAATGCCGCCCGGTTTCAACTGGTCAAGCATCGAATATTTATCAATAAATTGCAGTTGATGACAGCCAATAAAATCAGCCTGTTGCACCAGATACGCCGACTGGATGGGATGTTCACTGACGCGCAGATGGGAAACAGTCAGGCCGCCCGCTTTTTTCGAGTCATAAACAAAATAGCCTTGCACGTGCCACGGCGTGGCATTGCCGATGATCTTCAGGTTGTTTTTGCTGGCGCTCACGCTGCCGTCACTGCCAAGGCCGTAAAACAGCGCTTCCAGTCGCGCCCGGTTCGGCACGATGTTGGCCTCCATCGGCAGCGATAAGTGCGTGACATCATCATAAATACCCACGGTGAAACGCGCAGGCGGTTGTTCACGCTGCAGCGCACGGAACACAGCGAGCACGGCATCAGGGGCAAACTCTTTCGATGACAGACCGTAGCGTCCGCCGATCACTTTCGGCAGCGTCGGGCGTTCACCCCGGCTAAAGGCTTCAGCCAGTGCGGTCATCACATCCAGGAACAGCGGCTCACCCAATGCGCCGGGCTCTTTGGTGCGATCCAGCACCGCCACGCGCTGAACCGAAACGGGCAGCGTTTTGATCAGATGCGCCGCTGAGAACGGACGATAGAGGCGCACTTTCACCAATCCGACCTTTTCGCCGCGCTGCAACAGCACATCAATCGCTTCTTCGGCGGTGCCGCAGCCCGAACCCATCATTACTATCACGCGCTCAGCCTGCGGATGACCATAAAACTCAAACGGCTGATACTGGCGGCCGGTGTTAGCGGCAAACGCGTTCATGGCGGCTTCAACATGGCCGGTACAGGCGTCGTACCAGCGGTTAGTGGCTTCGCGTGACTGGAAATAGGTATCAGGATTGGCGGAGGTGCCGCGAATGGTTGGACGATCCGGCGTCAGTGCGCGTGCACGATGTTCTGCGATCGCTTGTGCTGGCATCAGTGCTTGCAGGGTTTCATCACTGATGGGGACGATCTTGTTGATCTCATGTGAGGTGCGGAAACCGTCGAAGAAGTGGATAAAGGGCACACGGCTATTCAGTGAAGCCATCTGAGAAATCAACGCGAAATCCTGTGCTTCCTGCACGCTGGAAGCACACAGTTGTGCGCAACCGGTCTGGCGCACCGCCATCACATCAGAGTGATCGCCAAATATCGACAGCGCATGCGTGGCAACAGTTCGCGCAGCAACATGCAGGACAAACGGCGTCAGCTGCCCGGCGAGTTTATACAGCGTCGGGATCATCAGCAGCAGGCCCTGCGATGACGTGAACGTGGTGGAAAGGGCGCCGGTTTGTAACGCACCGTGCACGGTAGCAATCGCGCCGCCTTCTGACTGCATCTCCACCACGCGAGGGATATCACCCCAGATATTGCGGCGACCTTCACCAGACCAACTGTCGGCCAGTTCCGCCATGGTGGAGCTGGGCGTGATGGGATAAATGGCCATCACTTCACTGGTGCGGAAAGCGACCGAAGCCACCGCACCGTTGCCGTCGACGGTAATCATAAATCGTCCTTTGCTACGCTGAGAAACCCGAAACTTTACGGGGGTAATGATTCAGTTTAGCAAAGCAATTTGGTCGGACTTTTTCATCTGTGTGGTGGCGACAGGTGAGCGCACTGCCATCTAAGGTTGTTGATTTTTACATCATTTCTAATGATTGAACGCCTTTGATTTCCATCACTTTATCGTAGATGGTGTGAATAGCGTCACTGCGTGACAATGTCACCTCAACGCTGAGTTCACACAGGCCATTCTCCTCATCCCGATTTACCACAGCAATGTGACCGTAACGGATATTCTCGCGTTGCAGCACCAGCAACACCAGCGGCACACTTTTGGGTTTAAGGTGCACCATTAGCGTGTGATGGCGGCCGATCAGCCAATGACTGATGCGACGGAAGGTTTCTAACACCACCAGCGCTAGCACCGTGCCATAAATACCAATTTCATACATGCCGCTACCAATCACCAGGCCAATCGCGGCGGTGACCCACAAACCTGCGGCGGTGGTTAAACCCTTGACCACTTGTTTTTGGATGATGATGGTACCGGCGCCGAGGAAGCCCATCCCACTCACCACCTGTGCGGCAATTCGGCTGGGATCGAGCGCCACGTGATCACTATCAAGCATGTCGGCGAAGCCATACTTCGACACCAGCATAAACATAGCACTGCCAATACCCACCAAAATGTGGGTGCGTAATCCGGCCTCTTTGGCGCGCATCTGACGCTCGAGGCCAATCAATCCACCCAAAATGCCGGCGAGCGCAATACGGATCAACATGTCTGTTAGCATGATTCCTCCTTATGCATTGATAAATAGGATTGTTTCGGTGAAAAAAGGCTGTTCAGGTCCAATCAGGATAATTCTGCTTGCAAAAGGCGATAAAAAAATTTGTAAAAAGCTGTGTCGCCTATCGATCCCTTAACGCACCTGACATATGCTGGGGGCTCTTTTACGCCCAACTCCCCGGAGCCCGACCGATGAAAGCCGCTACCTTACTGCTGGCCGGAGCAGCACTGTTACTTTCTGCCTGCAGCAGCAACAGTGATGACGAACCACCGCAACAGGCTACCGCAGCACACGTTCAACCGCATGTTGTTATGGCATCTATGGCCGAAGTGAATTGCAGTAATGCCGGGGGAACATTGGCGTTTTCACGCCAGCTGGATGGATCGCGTATTGGCATGTGTCAGCTAGCCAATGGCCGTCGTTGTGACGAGCAGGCGCTGATGGGTGGACAGTGCGCCCGCTGAGGCAGGCGCCACATCTTTACGCTTTCACCTGATTCGGGCAGTCTTCGCCACGTTCAAGCTTCTGTAAATTGCTGAGCGTGGTTTCGGAAATCGCCGTCAGGGCTTCGGCAGTCAGGAATGCCTGATGGCCGGTGAACAACACGTTATGGCAGGCTGACAGGCGACGGAACACATCGTCCTGAATCACATCGTTCGATTTATCTTCAAAGAACAGATCGCGCTCATTTTCATACACATCCATACCGAGTGAACCTATCTTTTGCTGCTTCAGCGCATCAATGGCTGCCTGTGAGTCGATCAGGCCACCACGGCTGGTGTTGATGATCATCACCCCATCTTTCATTTGATTAAAGGCTTGTGCATTGAGCAGATGATGATTTTCAGGCGTCATTGGGCAATGCAGCGTAATCACATCGGATGCGGCAAACAGCGTTTTCAGATCGACATACTCGGCACCCAGTTCGAGTGCAGCAGCACTTGGATAAGGATCGAACGCCAGTAAACGCATGCCAAAGCCTTTCAGGATGCGCATGGTCGCCACACCGATTTTACCGGTGCCAATCACACCCGCCGTTTTGCCGTGCATATTGAAACCGGTCAGGCCATCCAGCGAGAAGTTAGCATCACGCGTGCGTTGATAGGCGCGGTGAATGCGGCGATTCAGCGTCATCATCAACCCCACCGCGTGTTCAGCCACCGCTTCCGGCGAATAGGCCGGTACGCGTACCACCTGCAAACCGAGGGCGGCAGCCGCTTCAAGGTCGACGTTATTAAATCCGGCACAGCGCAGCGCGATGGTTTTCACACCCAGTGCCGCCAGCTCCTCCAGCACCCCTTTACTGCCATCATCATTAACGAAAATGCACACCGCATCGCAGCCCGCCGCATTTTTGGCCGTGGTTTCGCTCAGCAGGAAGTCAAAGAACTGCAGCTCAAATCCAAAGCTGGCATTGACGTGTTCAAAGTATTTCTGGTCGTAGTGTTTGGTGCTGTAAACCGCAACTTTCATTATTTCGCTCCTGAAAAATGCAACGTCGGTATCATCACAGAATAACGTTTTCTGCATCATTTTGCTGATCTTCAGCCAGGCTATATAGCTAACACCTTCATTTGCCGGGCATAACATGACATCATCACCGTCAGGATTGCGTAAAGAACAGGATAGTTAACTGCCATGTCGCGGGGCCTCCGTCGAACACTTGCTGCGCTACTGGCGCTGATATTGCTGCTGTTGGGATTGCTGCTGACGCTGACGCAATGGTTGCCGCGTCTGGCGGGCATCTGGCTGCCGGAAAATACCCGCGTTGAGCTCAATGGTTCACCACGCTGGCATAACGGCGGCGTGCACTTTCCGGCGGTAAGCTATCTGGCTGGTGACTGCGAGTTGGCGAATGTCAAAGATGTCGCGCTGGGTTGGCAACATAAACGCTGGCAGCTCAGTGCACAGGCCGTACAGCTCAACAGTGAATGCCTGCAAGCCCTGCCACAGAGCGATTCCAGCGGTGCACCGCGCAGTCTGGCCGAATGGCAACAAATGTTACCGGGTGCCGATATCCATCTTGAGCAACTGAGTATTTTACCCTGGCAGCAATATGCCGGACGTTTTGATCTCAGCCTCGATAAAAGCGTCCAGCAGTTACATTATCAGGGCGATAACCTGCAACTGGATGCACGTTTGCAGGGGCAGCAACTGCAGATCGCACAACTTCAGCTCAGTCATCCTTTGCTGCCGAAACCGCTCGATTTGCACGGTGAGCTGACGCTGCCCACCTTTGCTAACGGTTTGCCGGTGGCGGGTGAACTCAGCGGTGATGTCAATCTGGCGCAGTGGCCGCAGCCGCTGGCGATGACGCTTAACTGGCAGCAGCAGCAAGGCACGCTGGTGATTAATCAGCAGGGTGACGATCAGCCGTTGTTGCAGTTACCGTGGCAGGTCGATGCGCAACAGATACGTATCACTCAGGGACATTGGCGCTGGCCGCAAGCTGACCAACCGCTGTCGGGTGGTTTGGCGCTCACCCTCGACAACTGGCAGCAGGGTCTGGAAAACACCCAGGTCAGCGGGCGGTTCAATCTGCTTACCCAAGGCCGCGGCGGTAAGGGTAACCTGGTGCTGAGTGTCGGGCCGGGCACATTGAGCCTTACCGACAGCGCGTTACCGTTCCAGCTGACCGGCGAAAGTAAGTTTGCCGACCTGCAGTTGTTCGGCAGCATGCCGGGCATATTGCACGGCATGTTGACCGATCCGCAAATCACACTTAAGCAAGGTGCGCTGCTGCGCCTGCGTGGACGCTTGCTTTCGACGCTGGAAGTGGATGAAGCACGCTGGCCGTTAGCGGGCGTGACACTTGCCTCGCGCGGTATCAATGGCAGATTACAAGCAATTCTAAAAGCTCACGATCCCAACTTCGGTCGCTTCACGCTGCATCTTGATGGCCGCGCCAGCGATTTTTGGCCAGACAGCGGACGCTGGAACTGGCGATACTGGGGCGATGGAATGATGCAGCCGCTCAATGCCAAATGGGATGTGAAGGGCACGGGTAGCTGGCAGGATACGTTAATCAGTCTGGACACACTCAATACCGGCTTTGATCAATTAGCCTATGGCATGGTGCAAGTCGACAAACCGCGCCTGACCTTAACCGCACCGGTGCGCTGGCAGCGAGACGTCGCGCATCCGGCTTTCAACGGGGGTTTTACCCTGAAATCCGGTCAGACGCAGTTTAGCTATGGCGGGTGGTTGCCGCCTTCAGAACTGCGCTTTGAGGCCAAAGGCAGCGATCCGAGTCGCTTTATCTGGCGTGGGCAACTTACTGCTGAGGATATCGGCCCGGTGCGGGTTCATGGGCGCTGGGATGGTGAACGTCTGCGTGGTGAGGCCTGGTGGCCAGCACAATCATTGACGGTGTTCCAGCCGTTGCTCAGTAGCGATTTGAAGATGCGCATTCAGTCAGGTGAATTGCGGGCACAAATGGCGTTTTCTGCGGCCATCAAACAGGGCTTTGAAGCCGGTGGTTTCTGGGCAGTGAAAAAGGGCAGCGTGTGGATGCCGGATAGTGAAATCAATGGCATCGACTTCACGCTGCCGTTCCGTCTCAAGGATCACCAATGGCAGTTAGGGCGTCGCGGTCCGGTTTCACTGCGCATCGCTGAGGTCAAAAATCAGTTTGCGTTGCAGAACATCACTGCCGATCTGCAGGGCCACTACCCATGGCAGGAACGCCAGCCGTTGACGCTCAGTAACGTGAATCTCGATCTCTTAGGCGGCCATGTCAGCATGCCAGAGCTGAGGATGCCGCAGCATGAGCCCGCGCGCGTTACACTGCGCGAGATTGACCTTAGCAGGCTGATCACGGCAATCAAACCGAAGCAGTTTGCCATGTCGGGCAAAGTGAATGGTGAGCTACCGCTGTGGGTGAATAATCCGCAATGGCTGATTGAAAAGGGCTGGATTGCCAACAGCGGCCCGCTGACCTTCCGCATGGATAAAGATATGGCGGATGCCATCGTCAGTAATAACTTTGCCGCGGGAGCCGCCATGGACTGGCTGCGTTACATGGAGATTTCCCGTTCATGGGCCACTTTGGACCTCGATAACTTCGGCAATCTCACGATGCAGTCCGAAGTGAAAGGCACCAGTCAGTTTAGTAATCGCCGACAGTCGATTAACCTCAACTATCGGCATCAGGAAAATCTGTTCCAGCTGTGGCGCAGCCTGCGCTTTGGCGATAATTTGCAATCCTGGGTGGAACAAAATGCCACCCTGCCATCGAAGAAGGATCCCCAACCATGAGCCTCAGGGCATTGCTGGTGTTGGCAGCTGGGCTGCCGCTGATCGGTTGCGTGCCGCGCATTGAAGTGGCGGCACCGAAAGAGCCGATCACCATCAATATGAACGTGAAGATCGAACATGAAATCCACATCAAGGTCGATAAAGATGTGGAAGCGTTGCTGAAAAACCAAAGCGGCCTGTTTTGAGGAGCGGCATGATGAAATCGAAAGCGATGGCATTGTTGCTGGCGCTGCTGCTGGTGCCTTCAGCGTGGGCGCTGACGCTGGACGAGGCGCGGCAGCAGGGACGCGTGGGGGAAACACTCAGTGGCTATGTGGCGGCGCGACAACAGGATGATGAAACCCTGGCGCTGGTGAAACGGATTAATGATGGCCGTATGCAACAATATCAGCGCGTCGCGCAGCAGAACAATCTGAGCACCAGTGAAGTGGCACGTATCGCGGGCGAAAAGCTGGTGAGTCGCGCGGGCAGCGGTGAGTATGTGCGCGGTATCAACGGGCAGTGGTTACGTAAGTAAAACCCATCATTATCTGAGTCACAGCCATAAAAAAGCCGGGCACTCAGGCCCGGCAAAGATGGCATCATACCCATTATTCTCGGGTATTCATCACGTTCTTAAGATTACGCAGCAACAATTTGCTTGATGGCGTCTTTCGCGTCGTTAGCCGCTTTGGTCGCCACTTCTGGACCATAAGCAATACCTTCAGCGAACACGAAGTTCACATCGGTGATGCCGATGAAGCCCAGGAACAATTTCACGTATGGGGTCAGCAGATCGGTTGGGGTATCTTTGTGAATACCGCCACGGCTTGACAGGATCACTGCACGTTTACCGGTGACCAGACCTTCCGGGCCTGCTTCGGTGTAACGGAAAGTCACGCCAGCACGCGCAATCAGGTCGAAGTAGTTTTTCAGCTGAGTAGGGATGTTGAAGTTGTACATTGGCGCAGCGATAACCACAGTGTCATGCGCTTGCAGTTCTGCAATCAGCTCATCAGACAGCGCCAGGGCTTCCTGCTGACGTGGAGACATCGGAGCATCAGAAGGACGCAGTGCGCCAACCAACTCGCCATCCAGAACCGGAATGGGCTGAGCAGCCAGATCGCGAACCGTCACTTCATTACCTTTGGCGCGCGCTTCTTCAGCGTAGAAGTCAGCCAGTTGGTTTGACTGAGAGTAACCGGCCAGAATGCTTGATTTCAGAACTAAAACTTTGCTCATGGTATTTTCCTGTGCGTTACGCGGTTGGCTTACCGCTCAATGCGTTACACTCTACGGAGATCCTCCGCGAGGTAAAAGCGCAATATTTCGAGACCTATGTTCGAAATTATTGAATAAGGTCGCACGTCCGGTCAGGTGAGGTTGTCCAGAGTGTGCTATTATGCCGGGCAATAATTGATTGAATCCGCCGGGAAATTTCAGCCGGCATCGAGCGCACTTTGCCAGGCTCGCCGCGACCACAGGTAACACACCACTATGTCATCATCCGTCACTTCCCCTTTGGCCCCACTCTGGACGCGGCTCGATAACCTGATGCTGCGCGACCGCCAGCGCTTGCAGCGCCGTTTGCATGGCGCAGCGAAGGTGAAAAATCCAGCCGCGCAGCAGGGCATTGCAACAGAACTAGAAGCCGAATTTGCTGCCGCTGAACTGCGCATTGCCCAGCGCACGGCGGCCACGCCACGCATCACCTTCCCGGAAAATCTGCCGGTCAGTCAAAAGCAGCAAGAAATAGCCGAGGCGATTCGCGATCATCAGGTGGTGATTGTGGCCGGGGAAACCGGTTCAGGGAAAACTACCCAGCTACCGAAGATTTGTCTGGCGCTCGGGCGTGGTGTCAAAGGGTTGATTGGTCATACGCAGCCGCGCCGTCTGGCGGCACGTACCGTTGCCAACCGTATTGCCGATGAGCTGGAAACCTCGCTCGGCGGCACTATCGGTTATAAGGTGCGCTTTAACGACCAGGTCAGCGACACGACGCAAGTGAAGCTGATGACCGACGGTATTCTGCTGGCGGAAATCCAGCAGGATCGTCAGTTGTTGCAATATGACACCATCATCATCGATGAAGCGCACGAACGCAGTCTGAACATCGATTTTCTGCTGGGATATCTGCGTGAGCTGCTGCCGCGCCGTCCCGATTTGAAAGTGATCATCACCTCGGCGACCATCGATCCGCAGCGTTTCTCTCGCCACTTCCATAATGCGCCGGTGATTGAAGTCTCAGGACGCACCTATCCGGTCGAAGTGCGCTACCGCCCAATGGTGGAAGACGCTGACGATACCGACCGCGATCAGCTGCAGGCGATTTTTGACGCGGTTGATGAGTTAGGTCACGAGAGCCGTGGCGATATCCTGATCTTTATGAGTGGTGAACGCGAAATTCGCGATACCGCCGATGCGCTGATGAAGCGCGATATCCCGCATACCGAAATCTTACCGCTGTATGCGCGGCTGTCGAATGCCGAACAGAACCGGGTGTTCCAGTCACACAGTGGACGCCGCATCGTGCTGGCCACCAACGTGGCCGAGACTTCACTCACCGTACCGGGCATTAAATACGTTATCGATCCCGGTACGGCGCGCATTAGCCGCTACAGCTATCGTACTAAGGTGCAGCGCCTGCCGATCGAGCCGATTTCTCAGGCATCCGCCAATCAACGTAAAGGGCGTTGCGGACGTGTGTCGGAAGGGATCTGTATCCGTCTCTACTCTGAAGACGACTTCCTCAGTCGTCCGGCGTTTACCGATCCGGAAATTCTGCGTACCAACCTGGCGTCGGTTATCTTGCAAATGACGGCGCTCGGCCTGGGCGATATCGGCGCATTTCCGTTTGTCGAAGCACCCGATAAGCGCAATATTCAGGATGGCGTGCGCTTGCTGGAAGAGTTGGGCGCTATCACGCTAAGTGAGGATGAAACCTACAAGCTGACGACGTCTGGCCGCCAGCTGGCGCAATTGCCAGTCGATCCGCGTCTGGCACGCATGGTACTGGAAGCGCAAAAATTTGGCTGTGTGCGTGAAGCGATGATCATCACTGCGGCCTTATCGATTCAGGATCCGCGCGAGCGCCCAAGTGATAAACAGCAGGCATCCGATGAAAAACATCGGCGTTTTGCTGACAAAGAGTCGGATTTCCTCTCATTTGTGAATCTGTGGAATTATCTGCAGGAGCAGCAAAAAGCGCTGTCGGGCAATCACTTCCGTCGTCAGTGTAAAACCGACTTTCTCAACTATTTGCGCGTGCGTGAATGGCAGGATATTTACACGCAGTTGCGTCAGGTGGTACGCGAACAGGGTATGCCGGTTAACAGCGAACCCGCGCCCTATCGTGAAGTGCACTGCGCTTTACTGACCGGATTACTGTCGCATATTGGTCAGAAAGACAATGAGAAGCAGGAATTCACCGGCGCGCGTAATGCCCGCTTCTCCATTTTCCCTGGCTCCAGCCTGTTTAAGAAGCCGCCGAAGTGGACCATGGTCGCGGAACTGGTGGAGACCAGCCGGTTGTGGGGCCGCGTGGCCGCACGTATCGATCCCGAATGGATCGAACCGCTGGCCCAGCATTTGATTAAACGCAGCTACAGCGAACCGCACTGGGAGAAAGCCCAGGGCGCGGTAATGGCGACAGAAAAAGTCACGCTGTATGGCCTGGCAATTGTGCAGGCGCGTAAGGTCAACTACAGCCGCATTGATGCGCCACTCAGTCGTGAGCTGTTTATCCGCCACGCGCTGGTGGAAGGCGACTGGCAGACGCGTCATGCGTTTCTGCGCAACAACCTCAAATTGCGCAGTGAAGTGGAAGATCTGGAACACAAATCACGTCGTCGTGACATTCTGGTCGATGATGAAACGCTGTTTGCTTTCTACGACCGCCGCATTGGCGCTGATGTGGTCTCTGCTCGCCACTTTGACAGCTGGTGGAAACAGGCGAGCAAGGACAATCCTGACCTGCTGAGTTTTGATAAGCAGATGCTGATCAAAGATGGCGCGGATAAAGTCAGCCAGCTCGATTACCCGAATTTCTGGCATCAGGGCAATCTGAAGCTGAAACTGAGCTATCAGTTTGAGCCCGGCGCGGATGCCGATGGTGTTACCGTTCACATTCCGTTGCCGTTGCTGAATCAGGTTGAAGAGGGTGGTTTTGAGTGGCAGATCCCCGGCGTGCGCCGTGAGTTGGTGATTGCACTGATTAAATCGTTACCAAAACCGACGCGCCGTAATCTGGTGCCTGCACCGAACTACGCAGAAGCTTTCCTTGGTCGTGTAAAAGCGATGGAGTTACCGCTGCTGGATGCGCTGGAGCGCGAGTTCCGCCGCATGACCGGGGTGACCATTGATCGTGAAGCCTGGCAGTGGGATCAGGTGCCCGATCACCTGAAAATGACCTTCCGCATTGTGGATGAACACAATCGCAAGCTGCAGGAAGGCAAAGATCTGCATCAATTAAAGCAGGTATTGAAAGGTAAAGTGCAGGAAACGCTGTCGAAAGTCGCAGACGATGGGCTGGAGCAGAGCGGACTGCACATCTGGAGCTTTGGTGATTTGCCGCAAAGTTACGAGCAGAAACGCGGCAGCTATCAGGTTAAAGCCTGGCCCGCACTGGTCGACGAGAAAGACAGTGTCGCCATTCGCCTGTTCGACAACGAGCTTGAGCAGCAAAAGATGATGTGGCGAGGCCAGCGTCGCCTGCTGCTGCTGAACATCCCGTCGCCAATCAAGTATCTGCACGAGAAACTGCCCAACAAAGCTAAACTCGGCTTGTACTTCAATCCTTACGGCAAAGTGCTGGATTTGATTGATGACTGCATCGCTTGTGGTGTCGACAAACTGATGGCGGAAGCGGGCGGTCCGGCATGGCAACAGGAAAATTTCGAGCAACTGCGCGACAAAGTGCGTGCTGAATTGAACGAAACTGTGGTGACTATCGCCAAACAGGTCGAGCAGATTCTGACCAGCGTGTTCAATATTAACAAGTTCCTGAAGGGGCGTGTCGACATGACGCTGGCGCTGGCACTGTCTGATATTAAAGCGCAAATGAGTGGCCTGGTATACCGCGGCTTTGTCACCGGTAATGGCTATCAGCATCTGGGCGATACGTTGCGCTATTTACAGGGCATCGAGCGCCGCCTTGAAAAACTGCCGACTGACCCTTACAGCGATCGTGCGCGCATGCTGAAAGTGCAGGCCACAGAGCAGGCGTGGCAAGCATGGCGCAATAAACTGCCCCCGCAGCGTCAGGATGATGCTGAAGTTCAGGCGATCCGCTGGATGCTTGAGGAGTTACGGATTAGCTATTTTGCTCAGCAGCTGGGCACACCTTATCCTATCTCTGATAAGCGTATTCTGCAGGCGATGGAACAAATTAGCTGAGTCACCCAAAGCACAGAGGCGCTCTTTCTGCGCCTCTGTGAGTGAAATATCGCTGACTGCGCATGAAACACCCTGGCGCGAAGAAGGTGCGCGATTCTGTGGCGAAAATCTTATTTCGCCAGCTCTTCCAGACTGTCTTTAAACGACGTCACCGCGATGGCACGGTTATCAGCGCGATAACGGTCCGCTGGCGCGGGTGCAGAGCTTTGCACGGCAATCAGTTTCCAGCCATCACCACTTTTCAGTAGCAGCGGCGATCCGCTGTCGCCTGGCAACGTATCACATTGATGCGACAACACAGCGCGTTGCGCCCAGCCGGTAATCAGGCAGTCGCTGTGAGAATAGAGCGTGTCGAGGTGATCAGCAGGGTAACCGGCTTGTGTCACTTTGCGTTCGGTGGTTTTCAACGCATCGGTTAAATCGCTACGTGAGCCGTCAAATAAGGGGATGGGTACGATACCCGACGGCGGATTATGCAAAATGACCAGCCCGTAATCGTAAGGTGCCGCGCCTGGTGGCACGATCCAGCCCTCACCATCGGCCTGTAGCCTGCGCGCCAGTGAAGGTTCTACACGCGCATCAATATCATGTATTTCGTAACGCCAGCCTTTAGCACCTGACATAAAACGCAGCGCCACCGGTTTATCAAATTTACCCGGAGGGGCGAGCAGGCAGTGTCCAGCGGTTAATGCCAGATGGGCGGATATCAGGGTGGCCGTGCAGAGGTTGCCACTTTCGGTCTCCAGTTGGCCAATGGCATCCCAGGGAGCGGCACTCACATCCGTAATGGCTTTGCGGTGGTCTTTGCCAAAAAATAGCGTCTTGATGTCTTCCGGGCTTGGCCCATCTTCATCATCGGCATGTGCTGCGAGGTTAAAACTGAAAATTCCAACAAGTAACAGGATAGCCAGGCGCATAGTTCTCTCAATGGCGAGAATAAGAAGAGGTTATTGTCATCACGCTTGAGCGATAACTATAGTCGGAGAGCGGGAAAAAAGGGAGAAATATTGGAGTAATCAGCACGCTACAACGACTAGATAAAAAAGCTGGCTGCAACAATGCCGCACAGGATCATCACAATCAGGATAATTTCGAAGCGATAGCGACGCACCATTTTTCGCTACTCCAGTAAATAAACACCCGGCATAACCGGGTGTTTTCAATCGTTAATGCGGTGTTGGCGCTAAGAGGCCGACTTATTTAGCCGCTTTTTTCACTTTGTGGTGCTTTTTAGCAGCCTGAGCTTTCTGAGCAGCTGGTTTGGTTACTTTTTTGTGGTGCTTTTTAGCAGCCTGAGCTTTCTGTGCAGCTGGCTTGGTTGCTTTTTTGTGGTGCTTTTTAGCAGCCTGGGCTTTCTGTGCAGCTGGCTTGGTTACTTTTTTGTGGTGCTTTTTAGCAGCCTGAGCTTTCTGAGCAGCTGGCGCTTTCTTCGCTACTTTTTTGTGTTTCTTAGCTGCCTGAGCTTTCTGGGCAACTTTCTTATGATGAACTGCTTTGTGCTTAACAGGTGCTGCGGTAGTGGTAGCGGCAGCAGCCGGAGCAGCTGTAGTGGTCTCAGCAGCGAAAGCAACAGAAGACATACCCATAGCAGCGGCGATCACCAGTGCAACTAATTTTTTCATCGCAAAATCCTCGAACTATTTTTTCATGTGTAGCCCACTGCGGGGCCGGTGAAAGAACTATATGAAAAACAATTCGGTCTTTCCGTGAGGCATTGGTATCGGCGTGTAACGGAATGTACAAAGGCGGGTTAAGGAAGCGAAAAGGGGCGGCCGATCGGGCCGCCGCGCAGTTTACTCAGAGAGATAGCGTTGTTCAAGGTGCTGGCGGAAATAGTGCGGATTCAGTGTTTCACCCGTGGCATTCACCAACAGTTGCTGCGTCGGGAAGCGGCTGCCGTGCTGCCAGATGTTCTGCTGTAACCAATCAAACACCGGCTGCAACTCCCCGTTACGGATCAGCTCATCCACTTGCGGGATAGCGCGCTTTACCGCCTGGAACAGCTGGGCGGCGTACATGGCACCCAGCGTGTATGTTGGGAAGTAACCAAAGGCGCCATCGGTCCAGTGAATGTCTTGCATGCAGCCATCACGGTAGTTGCCACGCGTATCCATCCCCAGAGACTGCTGCATTTTCTCATCCCACAGCGCAGGGATGTCATCAACTTCAATCTCGCCTTCAATCAACGCACGTTCGATTTCGTAACGCAGAATCACATGAGCTGGATAGCTCAGTTCATCGGCATCCACGCGGATAAAGCCCGGCTTCACGCGTTGTGTCTGGCGAACAAAGTTATCCAGCGCTAATGCGGGCTGGTTACCCATCAGGGCGACGACCTGCGGATGAATATGCTGCAGGAACGCCTTGCTGCGGCCCAACTGCATCTCCATAAACAGGCTTTGTGATTCATGCATGGCAGTCGAGCGAGCGTGGGCCACCGGTTGTCCACGCCATTGCTTTGGTAGGTTCTGCTCGTAACGTGCATGACCGGTTTCGTGGATCACGCCCATCATGGCACTGAGGAAGTCGCTCTCATTGTAACGCGTGGTAATGCGCACATCTTCCGGCACGCCGCCACAGAAGGGGTGGGCACTGACATCCAGGCGACCATGATTGAAATCAAAGCCCAGCGTTTTCATCACACTTAAGCCGAGCTGTTTCTGCGCTTCAACAGCAAAGGGACCCACCGGCGCCGCGATGGTGGTTTTCTGCTGCTTCTCGACGGCTTTCTGTAGCAGCGAGGGTAGCCAGCTTTTTAATTCGCCAAAGGTATTGTCGAGTTGTGCACTGGTCATACCCGGTTCGAACACATCCAGTAACGCGTCATAACGAGAGACACCCAGCGCTTCGGCGCGTAACTGGGCTTCCTCACGGCTGAGTTTCACCACTTCTTTCAGGTTAGCCGAGAAGCCTTGCCAGTCGTTGGCGGGGCGCTGTTGGCGCCAGGCATGCTCACAACGCGAACCGGCCAGCGATTTGGCTTCAACCAACGAAGCGGGCAGAATCGTTGCCTGCTGCCACGCACGCTGCATCTCGCCCAGGTTAGCTTGCTCTACATCGTTCAACGATTCCTGCTGGGCGGCATCGAATAAGCCGCCAAGGCGTTTATCGGTCAACAGTTCATGCATAAACACACTGAGTTCCGCCATGGCTTCACCGCGCGCCTGGCTGCCGCCGGGTGGCATAGTGGTTTGCATATCGACACCGGCAATAGCCCCAAGATGGCCAAAGCGTGCCAGGCGCTGGAAAGTTTTGCTAAGTTCCTGATAAGCAGAAGTCACAATTAAAGCTCCTTATGACGGTAAACGGGGCGAAATATCTCGCAAGGGTAGATCAACCGGCCAGCAGAAGCGAACGCTGGCACCACCGAGCGGACTGCTCTCAATAGTGACCTGTCCCTGCAGTGCCTGCGCAATAGAGTGGACAATCGCCAGCCCGAGCCCACAGCCGCCGGTCGCGCGATCGCGACTAGGGTCGAGACGCACAAAAGGTTCAAAAACGCGTGCGCGCTCTTCAGGTGGAATACCTGGACCATCATCTTCAACCTGTAAATTACCGATGGCGCCGTCAAACCACAGACTGACGCGCAAACGCTGTTGGGCATAACGCAGCGCATTGTTCACCAGATTATCCAGTACGCGTTCCATCAAACGGGTATCGGCGGAACCCACATTCTCAAGTTGCGGAATATCCAGCGCGATATGCGCTTGAGGATTCATGGTTTGCACATCTTCGATATGCACACGCAACCACTGCGCCAAATCAAACGACTGAAGGTTGAGATCGACGCGTGGGCGGTCGAGGCGCGCATAGGTTAACAGCTCTTCAATCAGGCTCTCCAACTGGCCGACATCGCGGTTCAACGCAGCCGACTCGGCGTCACTGAGGTTATCGCTCATTTCCAGGCGATAGCGCAGTCGAACCAGCGGTGTCCTTAACTCATGGGCGATGCCATCAATCAGCTGCTTTTTGCTGGCAACCAGCGTATTGATATTGTCCGCCATCTGGTTAAACGCCACGCCGAGGCTGTGCAGACTCGATGTACTTTCAAAATGGGTACGCACATCCAACTCACCGCGACCAAAACGTTGCGCGGCTTTTTCCAGCCGCTGCATCTCCTGCCAGTGCGGACGTAGCCAGATAAACACCGGCAGCGCCAACGACATGCCGATAAACGCCAGCAGCGCGATATCCAGAATGCGCATCTGATGCAGATAAAACAGATAAGGGATCGGGCCGACCGACAGCACATAATGGCTGCGCGGTATGTGCTGCAGGAAAGTGTATTGATCGTCGAGTGCGACGATCTCACCGGCGCGCAGGCGGCGCATATCAGGCTCATCCAGCTGATATTTACTCATCGGTTCGATATGCAACTCAAAAGACAAATCGAGATCGAGATTGCGGATGGTTTTATTCCAGTCACGCGGGGGGATCTCACGCAATTCACTGCGCATTAAAAACAGCGAACTCGCCATCAAATCATTCATTGACTGGCGGCCCGCACGCTCAGCGGTGAACTTGTACACCAAGCCCACCAGCAAAGTCATCACCAGAAAGCAGACGAACAGCAGCAGATAGAACTGGATAAAGAGCTTTCTCATGCGGAGCGGGTATCCCAGGCCTGAGGCGCGAACAGGTAACCTTTATTGCGGATGGTTTTGATACGAAACGGCTCGGTGGCACTGTCATACAGTTTTTTGCGCAGGCGGGATATCGCCACATCAATACTGCGATCCATGCCGTCATAGCTTACCCCTCGCAAGGTTTTCAGCAATGCATCACGATTCAGGATCTGGCCTGCATGCGTGGCCAGCTCCCACAGCAGATCAAAATCGGCGGTGGAGAGGGTGATGTTCTCGTCAAACAGCGTGACCTGGCGATTGAGGGAGTCGATGGTCAGCGAACCAAAACGCAAAACCCGCTGTGAACTTTGTATAGCGGGCGCCACTTCAGGCTGAGAACCCTGGGCCTGGCGCAGATGCAGACGCAAGCGTGCCAGCAACACAGCGGGCGGCGTGGTTTTCAGAATGTAGTCGTTGGCGCCCATCTCCAGCGCCAGAATGTGGTTCATGTCACTGTCGAGCGAGGTCAGCAGCACAATCGGCCCTGACCAGTGCGCGCGCAAGTCGCGGCAAACGGTCATGCCATCTTTGCCCGGCAACATAATATCCAGTAGCACCAGATCGGGATCGGCTTCTAAAATAGTCGCTTCAGCACGGTCACCGCGCGTTTCAACAGTCACTTCAATATCGTGGCGGCCAAGATAAGCGGCGATCAATTCACCGACTTCTGGCTCATCTTCCACATAGACAATTTTGTTCATATTTCACGGCAAGTGATGAGAATGACAGCAGCATAACTTTTCCTGGTCCTGAGCTCTACGCTATCGCACGAAATATCCCTGCCTGACTGGTATAATTACGGTGAAATGTGCCATTATTAGCGGCGCGTTGTAGCGCAAGGTTCGGAACCGTAACGAAAACCAGGAGGAGTGCGAGGGTGTCTGATAAAGAGCTGGCTTCAGCCGGATACAGTGACCGCATCTGCTTCAATTACAGCGATTTTCTCTCCGCTTCCTGCAAAAAACGCTGGAGTTTCGTTGACGCCATTTACGGTGTCATGCCGATTTTTGGCATGGTGACGCGTAAATCTGCACACGGCTTAGCGGCAAGCGACGATCATCTGAAAGAATTAGCATTACAAATCATTTCAACGCAGGTCAGCGACGAGATCAATATCGCGCGACTGATTACTCTCGCAGAACAACAGCACATCAGCCGTTTTGACATTCAACTGCCTTATCCGTTGTCAGAAAATCAGCTGGACGCGATTCATGAGGAATACCGTAAAGCGCTCAATCTGACACAGCAGGATGACCTGCTGTGCGTCTCAATCCCGGTTCAACCTCACTAATTACTGCGTAAGCTGCCACATTGCTGGCAGTGCTGCCGCAATCAGTAATCCAATCGCGATGCGCTCAAGTTGTGACAACACTCTGTTACCACGGCCGCCGCGTCGCGCGTAAAGGAACAGCAGTAATCCCGGCGCATAAAGCACCACAGACAACAGCAGGTGCAGCGGGCCAGAAGCATAAAGCAGCCAGAATCCGTAGGCACTGGCACCCAATCCTACCGCCAATGCCAGCGGATTTTTTTGTCCGCCAACCACTTTAATTAAATACAGACCCACCAGCAGATACGGCACCAGAATCATCTCTGACGCGATGGTCAGCAGCGTATTGTAATCCGCGCCAGTGACCGCAATCAGGATCAGACAAACCTGCACGCTGCCGTTTGTGAGCCACAACGAAGCGGCTGGCGAATTGTGACGATTCTGCCGCGCAATGCTGCGGGGAAAAGCCCCTTGCTGTGCCGCCAGAAAAGGGACTTCTGCCGCCATAATTGTCCAGCTTAAATACGCGCCGCACACGGAAATAATCAGACCCACCGCAATCACCGTATTGCCCCAATGCCCTAACAGATGCTGCATCAAGCCGGCCATGGAGGGATTTCGCATTTGCGCCAACTCTGCACGCGGCACCACGCCCAGTGCAAGCAGGGTCACCAGTAAGTAAACCAGCAGTGCCGCGATAACCGCCAGCATGGTGGCGCGTCCCACATCTTTCTTATGACGTGCCCGCGCGGAGACTACCACGGCGCCTTCCACACCAATAAAGACCCACAAAGTAATCAACATGGTCTGCTTGACTTGCTGCCAGAGTGGCTGGCCCAGCGCGGCGCCGCTGAAGTCAAAGTGGAAGCGATCGTAGTTGAATGCGAGTAAAGCCAACACCACAAACAGCAGCAGCGGTACCAGTTTCCCCAGGGTAGCGAGCAGGTTGATGCTGGCAGCCGTTTGCACACCTCGTAACACCAGCCAGTGCACCAGCCATAACAGGACTGACGCACCAAGCATCGCTTGCCAGGTATTGCCATCGCCAAAGACCACGTGGTCAGGCGAATCGGTGAAGAAACTCAGCGCCGAAAAGACAATCACCAGATACGACACGTTGGCGATGACCGCACAGAGCCAGTAGCCCCAGGCAGAACAAAATCCTACCAACTCACCAAATCCGGCGCGCGCATAGGTAAAAATCCCGCCATCCAGTTCGGGTTTTAAGCGTGTCAGCAGCAGCATGGCCAGCGCAAGAAACAGGATGCCCACACCAGTGATCAGCCAGCCAATCAGCAGTGCAGCGGGGCCGGCGACGGCAGCCATATTTTGCGGCAGGCTGAACACGCCCGCGCCGAGCATCGAGCTGAGTACCAGCGCAGTGAGCGCGCTCAAACCTAATTTTTTATCCAAAACACCATTCCTGGGTAGCAGAGTATGCTGGGTAGTGACGATTCCGCTGGAGTGTAACGTGGCAATTGGCCGGATTTAAAACGGAATACCCTGAAAACAGACGAAGGATTTTACGGAGAGCGAAAAGGGAAGGCAATGCAGGATTATGCAGATCTGCGCACAGACTATGCAAATAGATGAGCAGGGCGACAAAAGCCGCCCCGCAGGAGAATTACTTGAACAGATCCGCGGTCACGGTCAGGTTACCACCGCTCTGGCTCGACCACTGACGGGTGATGTGATAGTACTTCGCACCCTTATCTGCTGCGCGTTTAGCCACGGCTTCAGAGACTTCAGTCGGTGTACCAAAGTGATCGGAGAAGGTCACAGTATCAAACGGCTGCATCTGTGCGGCAGTAATCGCATTCACTTCCTGCACGCTACGGCCATCTGCCAGCTTAACGGTATAACGCTGACCGGTTGAACTCTGCGTTTCAAAGAAACGGCCTACGCTACGGCTAGGGCTATCAGACGAGGCAACACCCGGAATGGCCACTTTGCTGGCTGCAGCGCCACCAGCAGCCAGTGCTGCTTTGCCGGCTTCAGAATCGGCAGGAATCGAATCTGAAACATTCTGCACCTTACGTTCTGGTGCATCAGCTTTATAGACATAAGCCGTCACGTACTGGTTGCCGCCGTTGTTGGCATCAACCTGACGCACAATAAAGAAGGATGCCGCGCCTTTGTCTTTCGCCTGTTTGGCAATGGCATCATTCACATCTGGCTGGCTGGCGAAGAAACCGCTAACAGAAACAGTATCGAATGGCTCTAAACGATACGCTTCGGCTTTTGGCAACTCTTTCACACCGCTAAAGGTGCGGTATTGGGTGGTCTCATCCGCTTTTGGCGCATTCGCTTTGTAAAGATCCGCCGTTACGCGCCAGTTGCCGCCGTTGCCATTGGTATCGTTAATGCCCTGCACATAGAAGGAGTCAGCGCCTTTTTCATCGGCTGCTTTGGAGATGGCATCGGTGGCATCGCCAATAGCATTAAAGCGACCGTTGATATTAATACGTTTGAATGGCTTCAACGCGGCCGCTTGTTCTGGCGTCAACTCTTTGGCGGCAAATGCATTTGCTGCCAACAGTGATAACAAGGTGGTCGCCAGAATGGTGTTCTTCAGCTTCATAAAAATGATCCTTCGCCTTACGCAAAATGAGTACGAAAACGTGCTGGACTCTTGATGTATAACAGATTAGCCGCTGATTATTGCATGTAATAATCAACCTGTCTCAGCCAATTTATGCGCATAACATTGACAATCTCCGCAAATTATTCATCGACATGTCATTTGCCTATGCTATGGCCTTTTTTAACCGGCTTACCACTTATTCTGGTAACACATAGTGCCATAATAGTTAATGCATTGTTAAATAAAGGTTTTTTAAAACACTTAATTCGACATGACACGATTCTGCGCAGCAGATTATTTTTTATTACGGCATAAAACTAGTGGCAAAACGTGGCATTCAATCTTTGCATCTGAATATTTGAGTGAATGTCATAAGTGTGCGTTATCGCTGTGGATCACTTTTCACATTTTCAGTAGGTTATAAAGACTTTGTTACATTGCGCATTTTGCTCATAAAAAGCTGAAACGCTGTTTCAGCCTTATGGGCTTGTGCCACTTACAGAACCTCATCCTTTAATTGTTGAAAGGAAACAGTATGTTAATTGGGATACCCAAAGAGCGGTTAGCCAATGAGTCGCGCGTTGCTGCAACGCCAAAGACCGTTGAGCAACTGATCAAGCTGGGATTCAGCGTCACGGTCGAGCAGGGCGCAGGTATTCGCGCAAGTTTTGACGATGAGAGCTTTATCGCCGCTGGTGCCACTGTCAGCACCACCGAAAGTGTCTGGCAGTCTGACATCGTGTTAAAAGTGAATGCGCCAGACGATCAGGAGATCGAACTGACGCGCGCCGGCAGCACGTTAGTGAGCTTTATCTGGCCCGCACAAAATCCGGCACTGCTGGAAAAACTGGCGGCGCGCCAGGTTACCGTCATGGCGATGGATTCTGTGCCACGTATTTCTCGTGCCCAGGCACTGGATGCGCTGAGTTCCATGGCGAACATCGCGGGTTACCGTGCCATTGTTGAAGCGGCGCATGAATTTGGCCGCTTCTTTACCGGGCAAATCACCGCCGCGGGTAAAGTACCACCGGCGAAAGTGATGATTATCGGCGCGGGCGTGGCCGGTCTGGCAGCGATTGGCGCGGCGGGCAGCCTCGGTGCGATCGTGCGTGCGTTTGATACCCGTCCAGAAGTGAAAGAACAGGTGCAGAGTATGGGCGCCGAGTTCCTTGAGCTGGATTTCGAAGAAGAAGCCGGCAGTGGCGATGGCTATGCCAAAGTGATGTCAGAAGCCTTTATTAAGGCAGAGATGGAGCTGTTTGCCGCGCAGGCGAAAGAAGTCGATATCATCGTCACTACCGCTTTAATCCCGGGCAAACCGGCACCGAAGCTGATTACCGCTGAAATGGTTGCCAGCATGAAGCCAGGTAGCGTGATTGTCGATCTGGCGGCAGCAACCGGCGGTAACTGTGATCTCACGGTAGCTGATCAGGTGACTCTAACCAGCAACGGTGTGAAGATCATTGGTTATACCGATCTGCCTAGCCGTCTGCCAACACAGTCCTCTCAGCTTTACGGTACCAATCTGGTCAACCTGCTGAAACTGCTGTGCAAAGAGAAGAACGGCGAAATCACCGTCGACTTCGAAGACGTTGTGGTACGTGGCGTCACTGTGATTCGTGACGGTGAAGTCACCTGGCCAGCACCACCGATTCAGGTATCTGCTGCACCGAAAGCGGCGCAGGCGGCCATTGAGCCAAAAGCAAAAGTGGAAGCCAAACCGGTTTCACCGTGGCGCAAATATCTGCTGCTGGCATTGGCTGTGGTGCTGTTTGCCTGCCTCGCTAACGTGGCACCGCCTGAATTCCTCTCCCACTTTACTGTCTTCGCGCTCTCCTGTGTCGTCGGTTACTACGTGGTGTGGAACGTTAGTCACGCTTTGCATACGCCATTGATGTCCGTCACTAACGCCATTTCCGGCATTATTGTGGTGGGTGCGGTGCTGCAGATGGGACACGGCGGGTGGGTGACTTTCCTTGCCTTCGTCGCAGTACTGATTGCCAGCATCAATATCTTCGGTGGATTCACCGTCACCCAGCGCATGCTGAAAATGTTTCGTAAGAATTAAGGGGTAACAACATGTCTGGCGGATTAGTGACTGCAGCATACATTGTTGCCGCAATTCTGTTTATTTTCAGCCTGGCTGGCCTCTCAAAACACGAGACGTCAAAGCAGGGTAACATCTTTGGTGTCAGCGGCATGGCGATTGCGCTGCTGGCGACCATCTTCGGCCCCAACAGCGGCAACGTGGCGTGGATCCTGCTGGCGATGGTGATCGGGGGTGCAATCGGTGTGCGTCTGGCGAAGAAAGTCGAAATGACTGAAATGCCAGAGCTGGTAGCGATTCTGCACAGCTTTGTCGGTTTGGCTGCGGTGCTGGTGGGTTTCAACAGCTACATCGATCATGCACCAGGACTGGCGCCGGTGATGGAAAATATCCATCTGACGGAAGTGTTCCTCGGCATCTTTATCGGCGCGGTGACCTTCACCGGTTCCATCGTGGCGTTTGGTAAACTGCGCGGCAAGATTTCGTCGAAAGCGCTGATGTTGCCACATCGTCATAAAATGAACCTGGCAGCGCTGGTGGTTTCCTTCTTGCTGATGCTGTGGTTTGTACAGACGAATAGCACCGTTTCACAAGTCGTCGCGCTGTTGTTGATGACGGTGATTGCGCTGGTGTTCGGCTGGCATCTGGTGGCGTCGATTGGCGGTGCGGATATGCCGGTTGTGGTGTCGATGCTCAACTCCTACTCCGGTTGGGCGGCAGCGGCTGCGGGCTTTATGCTCAGCAACGACCTGCTGATCGTCACCGGTGCGCTGGTGGGTTCATCTGGTGCCATCCTGTCCTACATTATGTGTAAGGCGATGAACCGCTCGTTCATTAGCGTGATTGCCGGTGGTTTTGGTACCGATGTGAGTGTCGGTGGCGAGAGCGAAGAAGAGGGTGAACATCGCGAAATCACGGCAGAAGACACGGCGGAATTGCTGAAAGGCTCAACGTCTGTGATCATCACCCCCGGCTACGGCATGGCAGTGGCGCAGGCACAGTACCCGGTGGCGGAAATTACCGAAAAACTGCGTGCGCGTGGCATCAAAGTGCGTTTCGGCATCCACCCGGTTGCTGGCCGTTTGCCTGGCCACATGAACGTGTTACTGGCTGAAGCCAAAGTGCCATATGACGTGGTGCTGGAAATGGACGAGATTAACGATGATTTCAGCGATACCGATACCGTGCTGGTGATCGGTGCCAATGACACCGTTAACCCGGCGGCACAGGAAGATCCGCGCAGCCCAATTGCTGGTATGCCCGTACTGGAAGTGTGGAAAGCGCAGAACGTTATCGTGTTTAAACGTTCAATGAATACCGGTTACGCCGGGGTGCAGAACCCGCTGTTCTTCAAAGACAACACGCAAATGTTGTTTGGTGATGCGAAGGCGAGTGTAGAAGGTATCCTGCGCGCGCTGTAATCTGAAGTGCGATTAAAAAGGCGACCATCTGGTCGCCTTTGTTGTTTTAATCGTCTTCGTCTTCTTCATCGTCATAATCAATCGGCGATTTGAAATCGTCCGGTTTGATTGCCAGCAAATCACAGCGGAGATGATCGATAACCTGCTCAGCGGTATTCCCCAGGAACGCGGCCGAAAGGCCAGTGCGGCCGATGGTGCCGAGTACCACAATTCCCGCCTCCAGATGAGAGGCGATATCCGGTATCACTTCCTCCGGCAAGCCTTTTGCCACATGCGTAAACTCTTCGCCGATGGAGAATTTCTGGCGTAGCGCTTTCATCGCCACCAGATGTTGTCCGCGAATCGCATCGTTATACACGCTGGGGTCAAAGTCGGGGAGTTCAATGGCGATATTGATTGGCGTGATGGGATAAGCACCGACAAGGTGCACTTCGGTGTGATTGACCATATCGGCCAGCAGCACGGTTTCACGAATCAGCTTTTGGTTTAATTCATCGTGATGGGGTTCTTCACTGGCCAGATTGACCGCCACAACGGCTCTGCCACCTTCCGGCCACGGCTGATCTTTCACCATCCACACCGGGCAAGGGCATTTGCGTAGTAGATGCCAGTCTGTCGGGGTAAAAATCACTGCTTCCAGGCGATCGTGCTGATGGGCCATTTTCAACACCAGGTCGTGCTGGTGCGCCATCACTTCCTGAATGATCGCTTCATAAGGGCGGTTATGCCACACCACTTTAATTTCAATATCAACACCGGCCTCAAGATAGGCGTGGGCCTGTTGACGAATCCATTCAGTACGCTGACTGATCACACCTTTACGCATGTTGGATCGCTCATCAGGCGACAACAAGGTGGTCATTTCATAGGAGAAGTCGTAGATAGGCAGGAAAGCTTTGATTTTTCCGCCGATACGTTGATTCAGATACACCGCACGACGCAGCGCGGGTTGATCGTCCTGTTGGGCGTCAATCGCCACCAGAATATTTTGGTACCGGGACATAAGGCAATCTCCTCAAACCAAAGCAAGTTGGATTAAAGATAGCCTAAGTTGGCGCAGGGCAGAAGGGGAAAAGTTGTTGCCGGATCAATAAACTAACATTTATCGACCCGGCATAGAATCACGCAGCTTGTTCAGTCTGACCCGCCAGTTCCGCCAGCAACGCATGGTTCTCGATAGTGATATATTTGCCTTTAACGGCCAGCATGCCACTTTTCTGGAAGCGGCCCAGCAGACGGCTAATGGTTTCTACGGTTAGTCCCAGGTAGTTACCAATGTCACCACGCGTCATGGTCAGGCGGAATTCGCGTTGTGAGAAGCCACGTTGACCAAAGCGGCGTGACAAATTCCAGACAAAGGCCGCCAGACGCTCTTCCGCGTTTTTCTTGGAGAGCAGCAGGATCATATCCTGATCGCCTTTAATCTCACCGCTCATCAGACGCATCATCTGCTGGCGCAGTGCCGGCATTTTACCGGAGAGATCGTCGAGAGTTTCGAAAGGAATTTCACACACCATCGCTGTTTCCAGCGCCTGAGCAAAACTCGGGTGGTGCGCGCCGACAATCGCATCAAAGCCCACTAAATCCCCTGCCAGATGGAAGCCGGTAATCTGCTCGTCACCCTGTTCAGTAATGGTATAGCTTTTGATGGTGCCGGAGCGGATAGCGTAAAGCGATTTCAGTTCATCACCGGCTTTGAACAACGTCTGACCTTTCTGAATCGGCTTTTTGCGCTCAATGATATTGTCCAGCTGATCCAGCTCATGCTCGTTCAGTGTGAAAGGGATACACAACTGGCTGATACTGCAATCCTGACAGTGAATGGCACAACCGCCAGACTGAATACGTCGAATGCTGCGTTTTTCCGGGATCATATAGGTACGCTCGATGATTATTGACTGCCGTCAATTTTAACATTTTTACGCGTTAAGGGAACTCATCCGAGCAGTAATTCCCCTTAAACCCCCACTAACGTAGGGTATACCTGAGTTTGCGCAAGGTTTACCTGACATTATTTTTTGACCTGGAACGTTTTGTTGCCATATTTACATCTGGTCATAACTTGTCTCAGCGCAAAAAGTGACAGATGTGATGCCAAAAATCCTTTGCTACTATTTTGTTTTTGAGCGGCAACTTGCGCTCAGCTAACCACCAGGCGTGAGAAAACACCATGAACCTAGACGATGAAGACCTTTTCCGGGATGCCATGGGCGATGTGACGCCACTGAAAGATTGTGCCAATACCCAATGGTTGCGTTCCCCTTCGACCAAAGCGCCGCGCCCGACGCAAGCCAATGACGAACAGGAAAATTTCCTCACGCGGGGCTTTCTTGACATCATCCCGCTGACGACACCGCTGGAATACAAAACAGAAGGGATTCAACAAGGTGTGTTGGACAAGTTGCGGCTGGGGAAATATCCCCTGGACGCCAGCCTGAACCTGCTGCGTCAGCCGATAGAAACCTGTCGAAAGTCATTGTTCAGTTTCATGCTGCAGGCACGCAAGCAGGGGCTACGCAATCTGCTGATTATCCACGGTAAAGGCCGTGATGATGAAGCCCATGCCAATATCGTACGCAGTTATCTGGCACGCTGGCTGACGCAGTTTGACGAGGTGCAAAGCTTTTGCGTGGCGCAGCCCCAGCACGGAGGTGCCGGGGCACTGTATGTCAGTTTAAGAAAAACGGATCAGGCGCGGCTGGATAATCGTGAGCGCCACGCCAAACGCAGTCGCTAATCAGGTGTGAAATTTGCGAATGGTCGCCAGCAACACTTCGGCACTCAGGCTGAGATGACTGCCGCTGCGGGTGATAATCCCCACCGGCTCTCCCGGCCCAGGGGAGTTAATTGGCAGTGCAATAACGGCATTATGGCTAAGATCTTCCTTGATAGCGCCTGAGGGGACAAACCACACATAGTCATAACGCAGGGCCAACTGACGCGCCAGCGAAGTGGATGAGGTTTCAACACAATTCGCGGGAAGCGCACAACCTTGCTCGTCCAGCATATGTTGAGCGATACGACGCGGGGCGGTGCCCTCCGGCGATATCACCACCGGCCACTGCATCGCGCGCGATAACGTGACGTTGTCACTGAGGAGTGGGTGTTCCGGACGTACCACCAGTTTAAGCGACTCAAGGAATAGCAATTCATAACTCAGACCCGCCATCATTTCACTGTCGGCCATGCGCCCAATGCCAATATCAAACTCACCCGCGCGCAATCCGGCCAGCAGAACATTATTATGTAATGTCGCCACTTGTACCGTGGTGTTCGGTTGTTGCTCGTGAAAGCGATCGAGAATCTGTGGCAGCATACCCATTGCCGCTGTGGTGAGTGCGCCGAGGCGAATCACGACCGGTCGGCCGGGTTGTGGGGTGTTAAAGCTTTGGCCTGCATGGTTAAGCGCATCCAGCACTTTTACCGCATGGACAAGAAATTGCTCGCCGAGCGTCGTTAACTGGGCACCGAGACGACCACGTTCAAACAGACGCGCGCCAGCCAGTTCTTCCAGCTCATTCAGGGTTTTTGAGAGCGCAGGCTGGCTGAGATTGAGTGTCTCTGCCGCGCGCCCCAGCGTGCCTTGCTGCGCGACCGCAACAAAGGTGTGTAAATGGCGCAAGCGAATGCGCTGATTGAAAAGGGAATTTTTGTCCATAGCCTCAAACATAATGACTTTTACCTGATGGCGGCAATGGGAAAACTGGAATTATGTTAACTTCACTGCAAAATTATATTAACAAAATCCCTGGTATTGCTAACCTGATGTTTTAAAAAGAATTAGTAAAAATCAGCGCCAATGCAAAATTATCACCTATTGCAATATCAAGCGCTTAATCTCGCATAATTTGAATAATTCTCACTTACACTTAAAAATCCTGCCCGTTATTGTTAACGATGAGCTATCATTAGCGCCGTTTTTTTTACCAAAACTGATGATTAAACGATGAATGTGCAGGAGTTGATCCGTGACCACCGTTGAAGCCGTAGATGTTCGCCAGCTGATTAATCAGAGTGCGCTTAGCCGTTGGCAAAAACGCCTGATTGCGCTGTGCTTCATCGTTGTTGCGCTGGATGGCATGGACATCGCGCTGATGGGCTTTATCGCTCCTACATTGAAAGCCAGTTGGGGCGTCACTAATCATCTGCTTGGCATGGTGATCAGCGCTGCGCTGATTGGCCTGGCCTTAGGTGCCATGGTGGCAGGGCCATTGGCCGATCGCTACGGGCGGCGTGTGATGATACTGCTCAGCGTGGGTTTTTTTGGCTTGTGGACGCTGGCCACCGCCATGGCGCAAAACATCGATCAAATGATGTTATTCCGTTTTCTCACCGGGCTTGGCCTCGGTGCAGCCATGCCAAACGTTGGAACGCTGGTAGCAGAGTATGCACCAGAGCGTCGACGTTCATTCATTATCACCGTGGTGTTCTGCGGTTTCACCTTTGGTGCCGCATCGGGCGGATTTGCAGCTTCCTGGCTGTTGCCTCGCTATGACTGGCACTCCGTGATGTTGATGGGTGGCGTCTTGCCGCTGATTGTTTTGCCTTTCCTGCTGCGCGGCTTACCGGAATCCGTGCGCTTCCTGATTAGCCGTCGCGCACCTGCTGCACGTATACATGCCATTTTGGATCGCATGCTGCCTGGCGTCGTTGAGCCGAACAGCCATTACCAGTCCACTGAACAGGTTGTCGTGCGGCGTGGCGCAGTGGCGACGGTGGTTTCCCGGCGATATCTCTTCGGCAGCCTGATGTTATGGGGCGGCTACTTTATGGGGCTGTTCCTCGTCTATCTGATTGGCAGCTGGATGCCCTCGCTGATCAACACGCTGGGAATGTCGGTGACGGAAGCCGCCATCGTTACGGCGATGTACCAGGCGGGCGGCACGGTAGGTTCGCTGTTTGCGGGCTGGCTGATGGATCGCATTAATGCCAATATCGCGCTGGCGGTGATCTACTTCTGTGGCGGCATTGCGATTGTCGCGCTCGGCTTCTCCCCGGCGGAAGTGGGATTAATGAGTGCCATCGCCTTCTTTAGCGGCTTCTGCTTTAACGGCGCCAATACCGGCATGAATGCGCTGTCCGCCAGCTATTACCCTACGCACGCGCGTGCGACCGGTTCCAGCTGGATGCACGGTGTGGGTCGTGTCGGTGCGATTATGAGTGCTTTTGTCGGCGCAGAGCTTCTTTCGCTCGGGTGGTCGTTCAGCCAAATCTTCCTGTTGCTGGCGATTCCAGCGGTGCTCACCACGATCATGCTGGCCCTGAAATGTCGCTTTGGTGACCCGTCAGACCGGGCTGAGTGACAGGGCGGTCACAGTTCCACGAAATTCCTCCACGGCGATAAAGGGTTGATCTACATTAGCAACAACCCTTAACGCCGAGGTGATGACCATGGAAAACTTTCTCACCAGCGATGCGATTCGCACGCTGTTCTCACAAGCGATGTCCAGTATGTATCAGCAGGAAGTGCCGCAATATGGCACCCTGACGCAACTGGTCACGGCCGTGAATGAACGTACGCTGGAAGCACAACCCGCTTTAAAAAACCGCCTCGCTGCCGCCGATGAACTGGACCGTCTCAGCGTGGAACGTCACGGTGCGATTCGTGTGGGAACGGCAGAAGAACTCAGCACGCTGCGCCAGATGTTTGCGGTGATGGGGATGGAACCGGTGGGATATTACGATCTCTCCCAGGCGGGCGTGCCGGTTCACTCCACCGCTTTTCGTCCGGTTACGGACAGCGCATTGCGCCGCAATCCGTTCCGCGTGTTTACCTCTCTGTTACGTCTTGAACTGATTGATGATGCCGCGTTGAGAGAGAAAGCCGCCGCGATTTTAGCCGCGCGCGATATTTTCACGCCGGGTTGTCGCGCATTGATCGCGCAACACCAACAGCAGGGCGGTTTAAACGCTGCGGACGCGGCGCTTTTTGTCAAAGAGGCGCTGGAAACCTTCCGCTGGCATGCCCACACCACTGTGGACAGCGTGACCTACCGCGCACTGAGTCAGCAACATCGATTAATCGCCGATGTAGTGTGCTTCCAGGGGTGCCACATCAACCATCTGACCCCACGCACGTTGGATATAGATCGCGTGCAAACCTTAATGCCCACGCGCGGCATCGATCCTAAAACCCTCATCGAGGGCCCCCCCCAACGTCAGGTGCCGATCCTGTTACGTCAAACCAGCTTTAAAGCGCTGGAAGAGGCAGTGCATTTTAATGACGGCACCCCCGGCACACATACTGCGCGCTTTGGTGAGATCGAGCAGCGCGGCGCGGCGCTAACCCCCAAAGGTCGCACACTCTACGACCGTCTGTTGGCGGAAGCGGGCACCGGCAGTGATAACCAGCATCATCAACAGCATCTGAGCGCGGTGTTTCGCGATTTCCCAGATGATGAAGATACCTTGCGCGAACAGGAACTGGCGTGGTTCCGCTATCGTTTGACCGCTAAGGGCACCCAGCATCCTCCGCAAACGGGAGAAACTCTGGTTCAACTGCTTGCTGAAGGGCGCGTGCTGGCAGAACCGATAGTGTATGAAGATTTTCTGCCAGTGAGCGCAGCGGGGATATTTCAGTCTAATTTAGGCGACGAAACGCACGCACGTAGCGCGGGCAATGCCAGCCGGGCGGATTTTGAAGCCGCGTTAGGTGCAGCGGTGCAGGATGAGATGGCGTTGTATCAGCAGATGCAGCAGCGCAGTCTGGCTCGTTGCGGGATACGTTAAGGGCATAAGAAAACCGGTCTGTGAAGTGGCATCAGCACTTCAGCAGACCGGCTTCATTTCTTTTGATTTTTATTGCAAGCGCGAATCACGCACCAGCGTGTACTTCCCGGCACCCAAGAACATGATGGCGAGTGCGCCCAGCAGATAAAGCGCCTCTGTTTCCAGAGACCAGGCGCCAACATCTGTGCGATGCCAGACTGCGCCCATTTTTACCAGCAAGGTCGCAACAACCATGTTCACCGCAATAATGAAAGCCGCAGGGCGCGTCATTAAACCGATGATCACCATGACAGGTGCCACTATTTCCCCGATGTAAGCACCGTAAGCGATGAAACCTGGCATGCCTTTAACGGCCAACATATGAGCGATCCAGTCGACGCCATGCATCACCTTGAATTCGCCATGAAATAACAGCAGGCCGCCAAACGTCAGACGTAACAGCAGTTTACCGAAGTCCGGGTGATCGCTCATCCGATTGAACATCTGGTTGATACCACCAAACATCGCGCTTCTCTGTCTCGCCAGGTTAACTTGTAACCTTAATGCAATTCGCCATGCCAGGGTTAGCCAAATAATTTGATGGAGATGTTCAATGGATCGAAAGCATATTCGGCTTAATCTGCAAATGCTTTCAGAACATGGACATTCGCTCAAGGCCTGCAAATAATGGAACCAAGCTTGATCTGGGAACCCGAGATGAAAAACGAACGACGTCTGAGGATAATGACCGCAGAGGGTGAACTCAGAGGCCTGATTGACGATGATCTTTTTGTCTTCAAGGGAATACCTTACGCCGCGCCACCTGTGGGCGCACTGCGCTGGCGTCCGCCACAGCCGGTTGCACACTGGCAAGAAGTACGTGAAGCCACGCAATGGGGTGATGCCAGCTGGCAAAACCGGGATTATTGCGTGGCAGTGGGTGGCGGCGATCCGGGCCGGTTCAATGAGGATTGTCTGTACCTGAATATCTGGACCCCAGACGTTGAGCCCTCCCGTCCCTTGCCGGTGATGGTGTGGCTGCACGGCGGAGGCTTTACCATCGGCGCGGGTAGTATTGATCCCTATCGTGGCAAAGCCTTAGCCGCGCAGGGCGTCGTCGTGGTCACGCTCAATTATCGTCTTGGCCATTTTGGCTTTTTCGCCCATCCGGCGCTGGATGCTGAATACCCGCAAGAAGCGGTGGTAAATAACTTTGCCTTGCTGGATCAAATCGCTGCGCTGCAATGGGTTCAACGCAATATTCCCGCCTTTGGCGGCGATCGCCACAATATCACACTGTTTGGCGAATCATCGGGGGCGCGCAGCGTGTTGTCTCTGTGCTGTTCTCCGCTGGCTGAAGGGCTGTTCCACAAGGGTATTGTCCAGAGTGCATACAGCTTGCCGGATGTGCCGCGCAGGAGGGCGCAACAGATCGGTAAACAGGTTGCAGCGCATTTTGGCCTGCCGGATCACGCCTCTGCCGAACAGCTTCGTCAGTTACCTGCCGATCAATTCTGGCCGCTGCAACGTCCACTGGGATTAGGTCCGGTGGCAATCAGCGGTGATGCGGTGCTCCCCAAACCGATGCTCGAAACCTTTATGGCCGGTAAACAGCATCGGGTGCCGTTGATGGTGGGAAGTAACAGTGATGAAGCCAGCGTATTGGATTATTTTGGTGTTGATCCTGCAACGGTGTTACAACAAATTCGTCGCAAAAATCGCCTGAGTTATGGCCTGATGAAATGGCTATACGATATTCACGACGATACCTTACTGGGCCGGGCAGTGGCGCGAGACATGGCGTTTACCGTGATCCCGTTGCTGGTGGCGCAGTCTCAACACAGTATTGGCATGCCTGCCTGGCGATACTGGTTCGACTATGTGTCAGAGAACGCCCGCGACCTCTATCCACATGGCACCTGGCACGGCAACGAAATCCCCTATGTATTCAACACGCTGACCTCACTGAAACCGCTGCCTGAGCGGGATTACACTGCCGCAGATAAGCGCTTCGCCGACATGGTCAGTACTTATTGGGTGACCTTCGCCCGGGATGCCAGTGAGTTTAGCTATCGGCTGCAGGGCAAAATCGACTGGCCGGTGTGGCGTCCCCGTGAAGACCTGACATTAGCCCTCGGTGATCAGGGTAAACCGCAAGCGGTGTTGAAGGCGCGTTTTATGCGTGGGCGGCTGCGTTTGTTCCGTCTGATGATGCGCAGCCACGTTAAGCTTTGATGAGCAGGCTAATAGTGAAATTGCGCAAATGAATTTATAAGGCAAATTTTCGGCTAATCCATTGATTATCAGTAATAACATTTCCTATCCGGCTTAAGCAGACAGCAATTAATTAGCTTATTAAACCGTTACATTTTCCCAATCCACTGCCGATAAACGCAATATGCCCGATTTTATCGGGCCTCCTACGCGTTTCACACCAAGGGATTATGTATGGGAATCTTAAAAAACTTCACTATTCGCGCCGTCATGCTGACTATTCTCGGGCTGTTCTGCCTGCTGTGGTGCGGTGTCGGATTATTTAGCGTGCACTCGCTCAATGCCCTCGGCGAAGGGAATGAGATAGACCGTGAGCTGGTTAATCAGATGACGGTACTGAGTAAAGGCAACGATCAATATTTTCGTGTGGTGACGCGTCTATCCCGCGTGATGGAAGGGCGTGCATCGGGCGCGGCAGTGAGCGCGGATGCCTTCGCACCGGTGCAACAGGCGCTGGAGAGTATGAAAGCGCAGCTGGTGCAATTCAAAGCGATGGCACCTGGCCCGATGGACAGTGAAACGGTTAACAGCGTTATCGCCAGCTGGCAGAAATTGCTGGATGAGGGGATCGCGCCGCAGGTGTCGCTGGCACAGCAGAGCACCGTTGAAGCTTATC
Organism: Pantoea folii; assembly: GCF_056678875.1. Lineage (NCBI taxonomy): Bacteria > Pseudomonadati > Pseudomonadota > Gammaproteobacteria > Enterobacterales > Erwiniaceae > Pantoea > Pantoea folii. The sequence goes on from NZ_JBWXON010000002.1 coordinate 127,895, forward strand.
GCACACAGGCTAATAACGTGACGCCCGCCCTCAGCCGCGCCTTTGGCACCAGCGCGGAGGCGTTTAACAAAGCCGCAGGCATTAAGCTGGATGAAACCCGTGTCACCGTCGATAAGCTCACTAACATTACTAAGGTGATTATTTTGGTTGCTGTGGTGTTCGGTCTGGTGATTTTGCTGTTCACCGACCGTTATCTGGTAGCGATGCTGGTGAAACCACTGGAGCGCGTGCGTAACCATTTTGCTGTGATTGCCCAAGGCGATCTTAGTCAGCCCGTGGAAGATTTCGGCCGCAACTGTGTCGGCAAACTGGTGCCGCTGCTGCGTGCGATGCAGGACAGCCTGCGTGAAGCCGTGAGCGCCATTCGCAGCGGAACCGAGAATATCTATCGCGGCGCGGCAGAAATCTCATCCGGTAACAACGATCTCTCCTCCCGTACCGAAGAGCAAGCGGCCGCGCTGGAGCAAACTGCGGCCAGTATGGAGCAGCTCACGGCAACGGTGAAATTCAACGCCGACAACGCCCGTCAGGCCAGTTCACTGGCAGAAACGGCTACCGGCACCGCGCAGCAGGGCGGCCGTCTGGTAGGGGAAGTGGTCACCACCATGCAGGGCATTTCCGGCAGTTCGAAGAAAATCGCTGAGATTACCAACGTGATCAACAGCATTGCTTTTCAGACCAACATCCTGGCGCTTAACGCCGCCGTTGAAGCCGCGCGTGCGGGCGAACAAGGCCGTGGTTTTGCGGTCGTGGCCAGTGAAGTGCGTAATCTGGCACAGCGCAGTGCCGGGGCGGCGAAAGAGATCGCCACGCTGATTGAAGATTCCGTCCAGCGCGTGGATAAGGGCTCTGCGTTGGTCAGCAGCGCAGGCAGCACCATGAACGATATTCTGAAGTCGGTGCAGGATGTGAATGAGATCATGAAGCACATCGCGGCAGCCTCCGAAGAGCAGAGCAAGGGCATTTCGCAAGTTGGCACCGCCGTCACGGAAATGGACAGCGTGACTCAGCAGAACGCCTCGCTGGTGGAGCAGGTTTCTGCGGCGGCCAGTGCGCTGGAGCGTCAAACGGAAGAGTTGCAGGCTTCTGTCGCGAAATTCCGTCTGTCGGACAGTGCGCCGTTAGGTAAAGCTCAGGCCGCGCCAGCCAGCACCGTTCTGCGCCGTCCGCTGTTAACCAGTACGCCTGTCGCTCAATCGAAGTCGGCCAGCGCCGATGAGTGGGTTTCATTCTGAGGCTGACACAACCACGCCACCAGATCCGGCAGGAACGGTGGCGCATCCTGTTCTGCGCACTGTAAAAGGCTGTACGCTGCCCCGGTGGCCACGCTGTTGGTAAACGGGGCAATCAAGCGACCATTCGCCAAATCATTTTGCACCAGTGTCACATCCGCCACCGTCGCACCAAAGCCCTGAATCGCCGCGCTGATGGCCAGATCCATAGTGGCAAAGTGCTGATTGCGTGCCATCGGCACAGTGGCCGCTTGATCCGCCAGCCACATTTGCCAGTCGCGGGAATCATTGGTGGGATGCAAAAAAGTAAACCTCGCCAAATCGCTGATGCCCACGGGTGGCGTGATGTTGCTGCCCAGGACCGGTGTCAGTCGCTCATCAAATAAACGAATGGAACCGGCAGGCGGCGTGCCAAACACAATCGCCGCATCATAATTTTCCAGCTGTGAAGCGTGGTCCAGCGTAGTGGTCAGTGCCACATGGATTTCCGGCCGCTGTTGCTCCAGCGCCACCAAACGTGGCACCAGCCAGCGCATGGCACAGGTGGGCGCTTTCAGGCGAATTGAGGCATTGCTGCGGCTGGCTTTCTCGGTGGCATTCACCAGCATGGCATAACCTTGTTGCAGTTCGGGCAACAGCGCCGCGCCTTGCTCGGTAAGATGCAGACCACGCGCATGGCGTGCAAACAAGGGAAATCCCAGCCAGCTTTCCAGCGTGGCGATTTTACGGCTCACCGCACCCTGAGTAATGCATAATTCGCTGGCGGCGCGCGTCAGGTTAAGATGGCGTGCGGTGACCAGAAAAGCATGGATGGCATTCAACGGCAGGGCGGAGCGGGACATAACGACCTCAAGCTATGATTTTTAATCATGGCTATTATGACAACAATTCGCTTGTCGACTCAAGCGTCTCACCGTTGAATAGAAATCTACTTTCCTTACGTGGTTATGCAACCTTGTGGAGCAACGATGACCTTGAATAGCAGTGTTAACATCTCTTCCAAACAGCCCGATGTCGGCACGACGATTTTCAGCGTCATCGGCCAGCTGTCAGCACAACATAAAGCCATCAACCTGTCGCAAGGTGCGCCGAACTTCCCGTGCGATCCGCATCTGGTGGAGCTGGTCAGTAAAGCCATGCGCGAAGGTCATAACCAATATGCCTCTCTGACCGGTTTACCGGCGCTACGTGAAGCGCTGGCTGAAAAAGTCGAGACGCTTTATGGCCAGCGCTATGATGCGGGCAGCGAAGTGCTTATCACCGGCAGCGCCAGCCAGGGTATTTACATGGCGATTTCGGCGCTGGTGCATCCTGGTGACGAGGTGATCTTCTTTGAACCGGCGTTCGACAGCTATGCGCCGGTGGTGCGTTTACAGGGCGCAACCCCGATTGGCCTGAAGTTGCAGGTGCCGGATTTTGCGATCAACTGGGATGAACTGCGCGCCACCATCACGCCGCGCACCCGTATGATCATCATCAACACGCCGCACAACCCAAGTGCGCAGGTGCTGACGCCAGCCGATTTGGAGCAGCTGGCGGCCTTAACCCGCAACACGGATATCGTGGTACTGTCCGACGAAGTGTACGAACACATCCTGTTTGATGGCCGAGCCCACTGCGGCATGGCAACCCATCCGGAACTGGCACAGCGCAGCGTGATCGTGTCTTCATTCGGCAAAACCTTCCACGTCACCGGCTGGCGCGTCGGTTATGCGCTGGCACCGGCCGCGTTAATGGAAGAAATTGTGAAGGTGCATCAGTTCATGATGTACGCCGCCGATACGCCAATGCAGGTGGGTTTTGCGCACTATCTGCAGAATCCGCAAAACTATCTGCAGCTGTCACCGTTCTATCAGGAAAAACGCGATCGCCTGCTGTCATTGATGCAAGATTCGCCGTTTAAGTTGCTGCCAAGCGCAGGTTCCTTCTTTATGTTGGCCAGTTACGGACATTTCAGTGACGAAAGCGACAGTGAAATGGTAAAACGTCTCATCGTCGATCACGGTGTGGCCGCCATTCCGTTGTCGGCGTTTTATATGGACGGCACTGACAATAAATTAATTCGCCTGTCATTCGCGAAAGACGACGCAACACTGCAGGCTGGCGCGGAAGCGCTGTGCCGGGTTAAAGGGTAATTAGGGGAAGAATAATGAAAAAGTTAAACGCACTGTTTGTGGCGCTGGGTATGCTGACTTCTGCACACGCACTGGCACAGGAAACCTTACGCTACGGTCTGGAATCACAATATCCGCCGTTTGAAAGCCGCAACGCACAGGGCGAGCTGGAAGGTTTTGATATCGAACTGGGTAAAGCGATTTGCGAAGTTGGCAAATTCGACTGTAAGTGGGTGGAAAGCAGCTTTGATGCGCTGATCCCGGCACTGCAGGCGAAAAAGTTTGATGCGATCAACTCGGCGATGAACATCACCGAAGCGCGTGCCAAAAGCATCGATTTCACCAAGCCCATCTACCGTATTCCGACCATGCTGATCGTGAAAGAGGGCGAGAAAGTCCTGCCAACGGCCGAGTCGCTGAAAGGCAAAAACATTGGCGTGCTGCAGGGTTCAATCCAGGAAACCTACGCTAAGAAGCACTGGGAGCCGCAGGGCGTGACCGTGACCTCTTATCAGGACCAGAACCAGGTTTATAACGACATGGTGGCGGGCCGCCTTGACGGCACGCTGGTGATGTCAGCTGCGGGTCAGTCTGGTTTCCTCGATAAGCCACAGGGCAAAGGTTTCGCCTTTGTTGGCAAGCCGGTTGAAGATGACACCATCCTCGGTTCCGGTATCGGTTTCGGCCTGCGTAAGGGTGATGCCAAGCTGAAAGGTGAACTGGATGCGGCTATCACGAAAGTGCAGGCTGACGGCACCATCACCAAGCTGGCGGCGAAATTCTTCCCTGGCATTGATGTGACCGCAGCGAAATAACATCAAGCGCTACTCTGGCGCGCTGCGCCGTGAAAACCGGATTAAATTAAGGCTGCCATTGTTCATCTATGGCAGCCTTTTTCGTTTACGTCGAAGTGGGTGGCATTACCTCCCAACGGTTGCCGGGCCATCCCTGTGCCTCTGACAGCATTAAGATCTGCCGGTAAATTTCTTGCTTATTTCGCCGCCAGATAACACAGCGCTTCGGCCACCTGATAGGATTTCACAAACGAGGGCACCGGCAAAAACTCGAAGCGTGAATGGAAATTGTGTGCACCGGTAAAGAAGTTCGGTGTCAGCAATCCTTTTGCCGATAAAGCCGCACCGTCTGTGCCGCCGCGCATCGGGATGACTTTCGGCTCCACACTCACTTGTTCGAGCGCCGCAAATATCAAGTCAATCGCACGACGGTCTTCCCCAATCGCATTGCTGATGTTGCTATAGGTATCGTTGATGGTGAGTGAAACATGCCCGGTGGGATAAAGCGCAGCAATCTCATCAGCCACTTCCACCAGCTGCTGTTTTTTCTGATCGAAACCCTGTAAATCAAAGTCGCGAATCGAGGCTTTCAACACCGCACGGCTGGCGTTGGCATTGATATCGTTAAACCAGATATAGCCTTCGCGTCCTTCGGTATGTTCTGGCGTGGCCAGGCGATCGAAACGTGAAATAAAGTCGTGCGCCATCAGGAGCGGATTCACCAGCACGCCTTTACCGGACATCGGATGCGCCGGCACGCCGGTAAACACCAGTTCCGCCGCCGCCGCATTGAAGTTCTCATACACCACTTCGCCCAGCTCACAGCAGTCGATAGTCCAGGCAAAATCAACGTTAAAGCGTGTCTCCAAATCCAGCGCTTTGGCGCCGCGCAATCCAATCTCTTCATCCGGCACAAATGCCACCACGATGTCGCCATGATCGCCTTTGAGGTTTTCCATCAGCGTCATGACCACCGTCACCGCCGCTTTATTATCGGCGCCGAGCACGCTGGTGCCATCGCTAAAAATAATCTCCTGGCCGTGATAGGGAGCGATCTCCGGATGTTCCGCTACGCGCAGCCAAATATCTTGCTGCGCGTTCAGACACAAATCATCGCCGTTAAACGTCAGGGTTTGCGGGTGGATATCCGGTGATAAACCCACGTCAACCGTGTCGATATGGGTAATAAAGCCAATGCGCGGTGCATCAGGCCGATTGCCCGGTTTTACTGCGGTCACCGTGGCATGCTGATCGATGACGATATCCTGCAGCCCAAGCTCACGCAGTTCCTGCGCCAGCAGCTCCGCCATCGCATGTTGTGAAGGGGTGCTGGGCAGCGTGGTGGATTTAGCATCGCTCTGGCTGGAAACCGCCAGATAACGGTAAAAACGTTGGGTCAGTTGGCGCGCGAGTTGGTCTGTCATCACATTTCCTTATTAGCTTTGCGCGATGTGCATTACACACCTCGGATAAATCGTGTTATTTATCAATACATACCGATGCGGGCTCATGGAAGTCAACAAAAACGAGGATCACAATGAAAAAGATGATGGCAAAGTTCACACTCAGCGTGTTGTGTTTAGCGGTAGCAGGCGGGGTATCGGCAAAAACGCTGGTTTACTGTTCTGAAGGTTCGCCTGAGAATTTCAACCCACAGCTGTACACCTCGGGAACCAGTGTGGATGCCAGCGCAGTGCCGATTTTCAATCGCCTGGTAGACTTCAAGCCCGGCACCACAGAACTGGTGCCAAGCCTGGCTGAAAGCTGGGATATTAGCCCGGACGGCACGGTATACACGTTTCACTTACGCAAAGGGGTTAAATTCCAAAGCAACAAACTGTTTAAACCCTCGCGCGACCTGAATGCCGATGATGTGATCTTCTCGTTTATGCGTCAGATGGATCCCAAAAACCCCTACCACAACGTCTCCGGTGGCAACTACAGCAATTTCGATAGCCTGGAACTGGCGAAGCTGATCAAGAATATAGAGAAAGTGGATGACAATACGGTGCGCATCACGCTGGCGCATGCGGAAGCGCCGTTCCTCGCGGATTTGGCCTGGTACTTCGCCTCGATTCACTCTGCGGAGTATGCCGATCAGATGCTGAAAGCGGGCACGCCAGAGAAGGTGGACATGGAGCCGATCGGCACCGGGCCATTTGAGCTGGTGCAATATCAAAAAGACTCCCGCATTCTCTACAAAGCCTTCCCGGATTACTGGCAGGGCAAAGCGAAACTGGATCGCATTGTCTTTTCCATCACCCCAGATGCCTCAGTGCGCTATGCCAAGCTGGAGAAAAACGAGTGCCAGATTATGCCGTTCCCTAATCCGGCCGATCTGGAAAAAATGCGCACCAATCCTGACCTGACGCTGGAACAGAAATCGGGACTCAACACCGGTTTCCTGTCGTTCAACACCACTAAAGCGCCGCTGGATAACGTTAAAGTCCGCCAGGCGCTGGCGATGGCGATTAACAAGCAGGCGATTATTGACGCGATCTTCAAAGGCACCGGCACGGTGGCGAAAAATATTCTGCCGCCGGATGTCTGGAGCGCCGACAAGGATCTGAAAGATTACGATTATGATCCGCAGAAAGCCAAAGCGTTGCTGCAGGAAGCGGGCATCAAACCCGGCACCGAAATCTCACTGTGGGCGATGCCGGTACAGCGTCCTTACAACCCGAATGCGCGACGAATGGCGGAGATGATTCAGGCCGATTGGGCGCAGGTGGGCATCAAAGCCAATATCGTTAGTTATGAGTGGGGTGAATACCTTAAACGCGTGAAAGGCGGCGAGCACCAGGCAGCACTGATGGGCTGGACCACGGCGACTGGCGATCCGGATAACTTCTTCGGCCCGCTCTACAGTTGCACCTCGGCAAATGGCGGTTCCAACTCCTCCAAATGGTGCTATCAGCCGTTCGAGAAGATCATCACCGAAGCGCGTGCTGAGCAAAACCATGACAAGCGCGTCACCCTGTATCGCGAAGCGCAGCAGATGATGCATGACCAGGTGCCTGCCGTGATGATCGCCCATTCGACAATTTTCGAGCCGGTGCGCAAAACGGTGAGCGGATATACCGTCGATCCGTTTGGCAAACACATTTTCTATCCGGTCGATATTAAGAATTGATGATGGCAGCGGGCAATCCAAAGGCGGCCCGCTAGATTGCCAAAATCCTGGCGATTATGGCTTCCAGCGTTGACGCAACGGCTCTTCCAGCGCGTTCATTTGCTGCAGTAAAAACGTCATAAACACATTCAGGGCGGCACTGCGAGGTCGCCCTGATTGCGCCTGTAGCTGCAGGTTGCGCTGACTCAACTGATCAATTCCCACAGAACGTAATATCAAGCCGTGCGTTTCCGCCTCTTGCAGCACGGTAAAGGCGCTGCAAATGGTCAGGGCCAGCGGTGTACGCAGCAAGAAGTGGAACAGCGTTGAGAAGGTATCGCAGGTGATCACCGGTTCAATCAAATTGCCGCTCATATGGCTCGCCAGCTCAAACAGCTGGCGCACCGTGGTGTTTTGTTGCGGCAACGCCAGCGGATAGTGGCTGACATCGTTCAGGGTCACGTGTGTTGCGCTAGCCAGCGGATGGCTCTGATGCATCACCAGCAGCACCGGCGCTGGCCAGGAACCGATCACCTCCACACCGCGTTCAGCGTGCAGGCTAAATTGCAGTGCCAGATCGCATTCACCACTGCGCAATAACTCGGCGACACCTTGCGTACTCGCCACTTTGATATCAAACAGCACGCCGGGATTATCCTCACGGAAGGCGGCAATCATGCGCGGCAGCAGCGTAAAGGCCAGCCCATCGGTACAGGCCACGCGAATCTGCGTGCGTCGAACGGCCTTTAATCCTTTGATTTCTGCCAGCGCGTATTCCATCTCCAGCATATTTTTGCGCACGTGATGGGCGTAAATTTCACCGGCTTCATTCAGCACCATACCGCGCGCATGGCGATCGAACAGTGGTACGCCGACCTGATTTTCCAGTCGCTGGATCTGCCTGCTGATGGCCGACACCGCCACAAACAGCTGTTCACTGGCCGCGCTGAGCGAACCGGTATTGGCGACAGCCAGAAAATAGCGGATCTCGTTGCTTATCATGCGAATGCCTCATGCTGGTGCATGCCTCGAAATCGGGCAGTGGAGCTTTGCCAAAAAAGCAAATCATACTCGATAAATTGATAATTGTGGCAAAGCAAGGTTTCCGCAAAGATGACAAAACCAAAATACCAATAAAAGACATGCAAACATGACAGCTCAAGAAGCGGTACAACAAGCCACCGCCTGGTTTGACAGTGGGGAATTTCAGGAAACATTGGCCCGCCGAGTGGCGCAACGTACTGAAAGCCAGCGCCAGGATCGTGACAACGAATTACAGCGTTATCTGCAGGATGAAATTGGCCCACAGCTGATTGCGCTGGGGTTTACGCTGCACTTTATCGATAACCCTGAAGCCGCCCATCGTCCGTTCCTGGTGGCGGTGCGCATCGAAGATCCGGCACTGCCGACCTTGCTGAGCTACGGCCATGGCGATGTGGTGTTCGGCGATGACGAAAACTGGCGCGAAGGCCTATCGCCGTGGCAGTTGGTGCAAGAAGGCGATCGCTGGTACGCACGCGGCAGCGCGGATAACAAAGGGCAGCACTGTGTGAATCTGGCGGCGCTGGAGCAAGTGTTCAAAGCGCGCGGTGGACGACTTGGATTCAACTGCAAAATGCTGTTTGAGATGGGTGAGGAGATCAGTTCGCCGGGTCTGGCTCAATTGTGCCAGCACCATGCTGAATTGCTGAAAGCCGATCTGTTTATCGCTTCCGACGGCCCGCGTCTGAATGCGGTACGACCCACATTGTTCCTCGGCTCTCGGGGCGCGGTAAATTTCCGTCTCACCGTTACCGCGCGTGACAACGCCTATCACTCCGGTAACTGGGGCGGTTTATTGACTAATCCAGGCACGCAGCTGGCCAACGCCATTGCTTGCCTGGTGAACGCAAAGGGCGTGCTGCAGGTCGAGGCACTGAAACCCAACTCTCTTACTCAACAAGTGCGCGATATCCTCAGCGACATCGAAGTCGGCGGGATGCCGGGCGATCCAGAGATTGATACTACCTGGGGCGAGCCGACCCTCTCTCCGACAGAACGACTTTACGGCTGGAATACGCTGGAAGTGCTGGCGTTCCTGACCGGCAATCCTGCACGTCCGATGAATGCCATTCCCGGTGAAGCCACGGCGGTGTGCCAGCTGCGCTTTGTGGTCGGCACCGATTGGGAAAACCTCGCACAGCATGTTAGCGAGCACCTGGCGCAGCACGGTTTTGGCTACGTCAAAGTGGAGTTTATGCGCGGCTCACCAGCCACGCGTCTCGATCCCACCGATCCGCTGGTGGATTGGGTGCTGGCGAGCATGGCAGAGACCAGCGGCAAAAAACCGGCGCTGCTGCCGAATCTGGGCGGTTCACTGCCCAACGAAGTGTTCTCAGACATTCTCGGCCTGCCAACCTTGTGGGTGCCGCACTCTTATCCGGCCTGCGGTCAGCATGGCGTCAACGAACATATGCTGAAGTCGATTGCGCGTGAAGGTCTGCAAATTATGACCCGCCTGCTGTGGGATCTGGGCGAGCAGGGCAGCGAGCTGGTGGCTAAACATCGCAAGCACGCCGGAGGTGCCGCATGAGTACGCTTAACACGGCTGCCCCATTGAGCAGCACCAAACCGAATCTGCATAAGACGCTGTTTGCTACCTGTATCGGTAATGCACTGGAGTGGTTTGATATTGCGGTGTACGGCTTCTTTGCCAGCTACATTGCGCATGCGTTTTTCCCCACCAGCGATCCATCGGTTTCCATGCTGTTGACGTTTGGCAGTTTCGGCGTCTCCTTCCTGATCCGTCCGTTGGGCGCGATTGTGCTGGGTAACTATGCCGACCGCCACGGGCGTAAAAAGGCGCTGCTGCTGTCGATTAACCTGATGATGCTGGGCGGCGCGGTGATCACCTTTATGCCGAGCTATGGCACTATTGGCCTGATGGCACCGTTGCTGATTTTACTGGCGCGTCTGGTGCAGGGTTTCTCTGCGGGTGGCGAATTCGGTAGTTCTACGGCGTTTCTGGTCGAGCATTTCCCGGAGCGCAGGGCGTTTATCGCCAGCTGGCAGTTTGCCACGCAAGGCGCGAGTACGCTGCTGGCCTCGGCGTTTGGATTGGGGTTGACGCAGATCCTCACGGAGAGTCAGATTCAGGATTGGGGATGGCGTATCCCGTTTGCCTTCGGTCTGCTGATTGGTCCGTTGGGGATCTATATCCGCCGCCATGTGCATGAGCCTGCCAGTTTTGAAGCGCAAGCGCCGGAGGCCGCACCGCTGAAACGTCTGTTTGGTCGTCAAAAAGAGCTGATGCTGCTGGCGATTGGTTTAATGGTGATCTCCACCGCAGTAAACTACATGCTCAACTATGTGCCAACTTACGCCACCAAAAACCTGCATCTGCCAGGTTCCGCCGCGTTCACCGCGACCTTGCTGGCAGGGGTGATCCTGACAGTGGTGACGCCGCTGATGGGCTTACTGGCGGAGCGTGTCGGCCGCGTGCCATTGATGTGGGGCTCGCTGATCCTGTTGATCATCACTATTTATCCGGCGTTTAAGCTGGTGGTGAATCACACCACGCCGACCACCTTGATTATTTTGGTGTGCTGGATGGCGCTGCTGAAATCGATCTATTTCTCGACGGTACCGTCGGTGATGGCCGACTTGTTCCCAATTGGTACTCGCGCCAGTGGGATGGCGATCAGCTATAACGTCGCGGTAACGGTGTTTGGTGGTTTTGCACCGCTGATTTGTACGCTGCTGATCACTGCCACCGGCACCAGCCTGGCACCCGGTTATTACCTGATGGCGATGTCGGTACTGAGTGGATTAGCGTTGCTGCGCAGCCAGAAGCGCATCGCTTAAAGGCGGTTTAGCGGATTAGCTTTGCCCCCTATCTAAAAGCGAAGAGCTTAGACATACCGGAGCTGCGCAATCCATTGCGCAGCCTGAAGAAATGCGCCAGTTATGGCGCGACTTCACCTCATGACGATACCTGGCTGGTAACCTATTCAGCCGGGTATTTCATTCAGGAGAACTGCAAATACGCCACGTGGGTCTGCAGATACTCTTCCAGTCCGTGACGTCCATCCGCACCACCAATACCCGATTTGCGCCAGCCTGCATGGAACCCTTGCATCGCCTCGAAGTTCTCGCGGTTGATGTAGGTCTCACCAAACTTCAACTGACGCAGCGCAATCATCGCCGTGTTCAGATTTTGCGTGTAAATCGAAGAGGTCAGGCCATATTCACAATCGTTAGCCAGCGCGACGGCTTCATCAAGGGTTTTAAAGGTCATCACTGGTAATACCGGACCAAAGATCTCTTCACGCATGATCTCCATCTCCTGACGCACACCGGTAATAATCGTCGGTTCGAAGTAGAACCCTTTATCACCGGCGCGTTTGCCGCCCAGCACTACTTTTCCGCCTTCAGACACTGCTTTGGCGACTTTCTGCTCCACGCGTTCCAGCGCGGCGGCGGTGATCAGCGGGCCCATGTCGATATCGGTTTGTTCGGCCGGATTGCCAAACTTAACCTGCTTCATTGCGGCAGTCAGAGCGGTGATAAAGCGATCATAAATGCCTTCCTGGACATATACGCGTTCCGCACAGTTGCACACCTGTCCGGTGTTGATCACGCGTGAGCTGACAATCGCCTTCACAGCGAGATCCAGGTCCGCATCATCCATGACAATCGCGGGGGCTTTGCCGCCGAGTTCCAGCGACACCTTGGTGACATTTTTCGCTGCGGCTTGCATGGTGGCAATGCCCGCGCCGACGCTGCCGGTCAGGCTCACCAAACCGACTTTCGGGTTCGCCGCCAGCTCCTGACCGACTTCAGGACCATAACCAAACACAAAGTTGATCACGCCCTTCGGCAGGCCAATCTCATGCACAATCTGCGCGAAAATCGCCGCGTTGTTAGGGGTGAGCTCACTGGGTTTGATGGCAATAGTGTTGCCGGTAATCAGCGCCGGAGCGGCTTTACGCGCAATCAGGAAGAAGGGGAAATTCCACGGCAGGATACCGGTGGTGACACCGATGGCTTTCTTAAATACAAAGATATTTTCATTTGGACGATCGCTATTGACGATTTCACCTTCATAACGACGCGCCCATTCGGCCATGTAATCCAGATAATCGGCGGTGAAAAGCACTTCAGTTTGCGCCAGCCCCTGCGTTTTACCGCCTTCCGCCACAATCGTGGCCGTCAATTCGGGTTCACGCTGGCGGATACCGGCGGCAATTTTACGCAACCAGTTGCCGCGTTCTACTGCGGGCAACGCTTCCCAGCCGGGTTGTGCAGTTTCTGCGGCCGCAATTGCCTGTGCTGCATCTTGCTGAGTGCCTTGCGGCACGCGTGACAGCAGCGCTTCAGTCGCCGGATTGATGACCTCAATCCATTTATCGTTCTGATCGTTTACAAACGCGCCATTAATGTAATGTTGATGGTGTGTTGTCATCTGTAGGGTCTCCGCGATCGGTTTCGTTATCAGGGTGTGAATCGAGAGTGAAACAGATCAAGGTGTAGCACCTTTTTGTCAGTGCCAGAGCGGATGACGAGATGGCAGAGAAGGGAAGAACGGTACGACAGACGCAGCATTCCTGATGAAATGCCGCGTATTCAGCGTGTTAGCTAATCATCCTTTTCAGCAAAAATATCAGGAGCCCGGCACCGCCGCGCCGCTGGCGATAAACCAGGCGAGGAAACTGACGCCAGCAATGATGATGGCAATAGGGAAGAGCAGTCCGATTTTCATAATTATCCTGATCGTTAAGCGAGTTGAACAATGGCGCGGTGGGTTTTCATCATACTGAACAGCTGGAATTGGCTGGCGTCATCCACCTCGCGCAGATGTTCGCCTTTCTGATACCGAATGCGGTGAACATGCCCGAGTTGACGCCACACCACGATGGCCGAGGCCAGCAGGGCGCAGTTCTCTTCGCTCTGGATGCAGTCAAGTGTGGCGTAACGCTCTTCATCCAATCCATTAATGAACACGTTTAACGCCTGGGGCGGCACAATGGCGCGGATATCATCCAGCATCACGCGGCTCACCGGCTGCGACAACAGCAGCGTCAACCTTTTGCTATTCATCTCATTCCTTCGTTGCGATGATTTTTCCAACGTTATACGGAATTCGCCACGTGGGGGAAAGCTCATCGGGCGGCTTTGCGTGACTGCCATGTTAAACAGCAGGCTGGCAGTCAGTCAAAAACTGTGTCGATCAACACAACAAAAATAAAAAATATCCCCAATAATAAGTGACTTATAAAAACCAGCCCGATTGATGCCCGCAAATGCAATTTTGTGATCCTCATGTTGAAGACCCGCCGAATTTTGCCAGCAGCGCGCGCTTTCCGGCAGCCATCCAAAGGCTGATGAAAAGCTGCACACCGTAGACTGCTGCTAATCGGGAAACTGTCGGTTTCCTGTGGGCCTCAACCTTACGAAGGAATAACAATGAACAGTGCCATTCTTGCCGGTATTTTATGGCATCTGGTGGGTGCCGCCAGTGCCGCATGTTTTTATGCTCCGTTTAAGCAGGTAAAAAAGTGGTCATGGGAAACAATGTGGTCAGTGGGCGGCGTGATGTCATGGCTGATTCTGCCATGGGCGGTCAGTGCCGTGCTGCTGCCCAACTTCTGGGCGTATTACGGTAGTTTTAGCTTCTCGCAGCTGCTGCCGGTGTTTCTGTTTGGTGCCATGTGGGGCGTCGGTAATATCAACTATGGCCTGACCATGCGTTATCTCGGCATGTCGATGGGCATTGGTATTGCCATCGGTATCACCCTCGTGGTGGGCACCTTGATGACGCCGCTGTTGCAGGGACGCTTTGTAGAGCTGTTCAGCTCGCCGGGCGGACGAATGACGTTGTTAGGTGTACTGGTGGCGTTGGTGGGTGTGGCGATCGTTTCACGTGCCGGTTTGTTGAAAGAGCGTGCACTCGGCATCAATGCCGAAGAGTTTAATCTGAAGAAAGGGCTGGTGCTGGCGGTACTGTGTGGCATCTTCTCCGCCGGGATGTCTTTCGCGATGGATGCGGCGAAACCGATGCATGAAGCGGCAGCCAATCTGGGTATCAATCCGCTGTACGTGGCCTTACCCAGCTATGTGGTGATCATGGGCGGCGGTGCGCTGGTCAATCTGGCTTACTGCTTTGTGCGTCTGGCGATCAAACCGGAACTGTCAGTACGTCGCGATTTCTCAGTGGCAAAACCGATGCTGATGGCCAACGTGGCCTTTGCCGTGCTCGGCGGCACCATGTGGTATCTGCAGTTCTTCTTCTACGCCTGGGGCCACGCGAAAATTCCTGCGCAATATGACTTTGTCAGCTGGATGCTGCACATGAGCCTGTATGTACTGTGCGGCGGTTTAGTCGGCCTGGTGCTGAAAGAGTGGAAAGCGGTGGGGCAGCGCCCGGTTCGCGTGCTGTCGCTGGGTTGCGTGGTGATCATCATTGCCGCCAACATCGTGGGATTGGGCATGGCCAACGGCTAACGAATTGGCCGCTTTAGAACAAGCCTGACACGCGGCAAGGTGCGTCAGGCTTTTATTTTGTCGCTCAGTGAGGCGTGCTGAGGAAGAAAACGCTGGCGCCAGGCACTGGGTGTCAAACCGGTATCCCGCGTAAACACCACCGAGAAGTAATTGCTATCATCAAAGCCGCAGCGCGCGGCCACTTCACTGATTAAACAATCCTGCGTGCGCAACAAATATTTTGCCTGGCACAGCTGTAGCTGCCGCAAATAGTGTCCCACCGTCATGCCGGTTTGCTGACGAAACAGCTGCTTCAGTGCACGCTCATTTAATTCATTTTGCTGGCAAAAATGGGCCAGGTCGAATGGGCGGTGCAGTGCACCCTGTAAGGCAGACATCAGCAAATCAAGCTGTTCACCCTCCGGCAGCGCCCATGGACGGTCGGCGGCATAACCATGGCGACGCAAGATCAGTGCCAGCTGCAGAAACAGGGCTTCAGAGAGCTGGATCGACAACGAATCGCTTTTACGGCTCTCCCGCTCGAGCTGGCTGATCACGCCACGCGCCAGCGCCATGCCGCGCGTGGTTAAGCGCCAGCAGCTGGGTGCATCATCGTCCTGCGGGGGCAGCAGCTGGCTCCAGTCCAGACTCAGACGAAAGCGATCGCGGCAGTAAAGAATGTTATCCAGCGCCAAATCGTTGACGCTGTCATAACTGTGGCAATCATTGTCGCGGATATAGAACACATCGCCGCAGGTAATCAACCACGGGCGATCGTTGAGCACGTGCAAGCCGTTGCCGCGCCAGACGATCACAATTTCACTGAATTCATGACGATGCGGGGGGAAGGAGGGTTGAGGCATGCGTTCGGCCACCGCAATCGGCAGATTGGTGGCCGGGAAATAGTCTTCGCGCGTCAAAATCAGCGACATGGGAACCACTCCAGTTACATCATCTGCTGGCGCTCCGCTCGGGGCGCGCAGCCAAATTCCCGCCGAAACAGCGTGGAGAAATGGTTGCTGTCACCAAATCCACACTGATAGGCGATGTCCGTTATGCGCATATCGCTATGGCGCAGTAAATGCCGGGCCTGCAATAAGCGCAGCCGATTCAGGTAGCGCTGCGGCGTATTGCCGGTTTGCTGCTTCATCTGACGATGTAGGGTGCGCAGCGAAAGCGAGAAGCGATCGGCCAGCGCTTCCCACTCAACATCTTCACTGTAGTGCTCATTGAGCCAGTCAAGCAACCGATGCAGGCGCGCTTCCTGATCCTGCGCCTGATCGTTGTGACCGGCTTCGCGCAACAGCACAAGCAGCTGCAAGAACAGCTGTTCCTGATGCGCCTGACGCTCCAGCGACCAGACCTCCTGCTGTTTCATTTGCGTCACAATCTGCAGCGCCTGCGCCATCACCTTGTGATTGATACGCCAGTGCGACAGATAGTTACCGTTTTCATCGCCGGGCAGCAATGACTGTAAACCAGAGAGAAAACGAAACGCTGCCGGGCTGCGGTACAGCACATTGGTCAGGCACAAATTCTCGGTCTGCTCATACAAATGGCGATCGTGATCGCGCACAAAGCATACGCAGCCGGCACACAGGGTCTGCGGCTGGCCATTAAACACGTGAATACCGGAACCTTGCTCAACCAGCACGATTTCATGGAAATCATGATGATGTTCGGGAAAGGCCTGCTGCGGTACGCGCGGCTCAATAGCAATCGCGTAGTTTCCTTCCGGAAAGAAATCAGCACTGTGCAGAATGGTCATGATGCGCCTCTCGATTAACAATTTTGTAACCGAGTCTACGCAGGCGCTGTGCACCTTACCTTGAAATTTAAACCGCACAGCGCAGGAAAATGGCGAATTATTCAAGATCGGCCAGGTGATTGATGGAATTGCGGTAAAACTCACAACTCTGTTGTTCCCCGGTTCTGTGAGCTTTCTCACGATCATCTTTGCCAGCCTGCCATCGACTATCACGCGCTGGCAGTAAGGGGAAGGTGGCAAGGCGCCTGTATTCATACGCTAAAGCCATCTCATCACAGGAAGAAACGCCATGAGTATGCGTAACATTGTTGCCATTGATTTAGGCGCATCCAGCGGGCGCGTGATGCTCGCACAATGGACCTCTGCTAACCAGCGCATCACCTTGCGTGAAGTGTGTCGTTTTGCCAACCAACGTGTTCGTCGCGCCGGTTACGACTGCTGGGACCTCGACAGTCTGGAGCAGGCGATTCGCGCAGGGCTGGCGCAGTTAGATGATGAGGGCATCGTGCCGGACAGCATCGGCATTGATACCTGGGGCGTGGATCTGGTGCTGCTGGATGCCAACGGCGATCGGGTGGGCGAAACGGTCAGTTATCGTGACTCGCGCACCGATGGATTGATGGCGCAAGCGATCAATGAGCTGGGCAAAGCCGCCATTTACCAGCGCACAGGTATCCAGTTTCTGCCCTTCAATACCCTGTATCAGATGCGTGCCCTGCACCAGCAACAGCCGGACTGGCAGGTACAGGTCAAGCATGCACTGATGATCCCGGATTATCTGCATTATCGTCTGACCGGCAACATGAACTGGGAGTACACCAACGCCACCACTACGCAGATGCTGAACATTGAAACTGGCGAGTGGGATAGCGAGTTGCTGTCGTGGGCAGGGATCGAAGCCGACTGGTTCGGCAAACCGACTGCACCGGGCAACACCGTCGGCAACTGGATCAATGCGAGCGGTAAAAAAATTCCGGTCGTGGCCGTGGCCACGCACGATACCGCCAGCGCGGTGCTGGCCACGCCGCTGATGCAGGAAGATGCCGCTTATCTCAGTTCTGGCACCTGGTCGTTAATGGGCATAGAAAGTCTGCAACCCAGCGTCAACCGCACGGCGCTCGACGCCAACATCACCAACGAAGGTGGCGCGGAAGGCTATCGGGTGTTGAAGAACATCATGGGCCTGTGGCTATTACAGCGCGTATGCAGCGAATTGCACATCTCAGATCTCTGCGCATTGATTGACGAAGCAAAAAATGAATCCGCCTGTCGTGCCCTGATCAACCCTAATCATCCGCGTTTTATTAATCCCGCCAGCATGGTGCAGGAGATTCAGGATGCCTGCGCTGAGCAGCATATGCCGATTCCACAAAGCCCTGCAGCGCTGGCACGCACCATTTTCGACAGCCTGGCGCTGCTGTATCGCCAGGTGATAGGCGAACTGGGCAACCTGCGCGGAACCGCGATTCGCCAGTTACATGTGGTCGGCGGCGGCAGTCAGAACCCATTACTGAACCAGCTATGTGCCGATGCCTGCGAAATGCCCGTATTAGCTGGCCCAATTGAAGCCTCAACGCTGGGTAATGTCGGCTGCCAGCTGATGGCGTTGGGTGAACTGCGTGATGTGGCCGAATTGCGTCGCTGCATCGATAAAAATTTCCCGTTAGAAACGTTTGCACCTCAGAACGCCAGCATCTTCGCTGCCCACCAGGCACGCTTTGCGGCACTGAGCCAACCTGCTAAGGAACTTGCATATGACAAAGCTGATTGAACAAGCCTTTGAATTGGCGAAACAACGCTACGCGGCGTTGGGTATTGATGTGGACAAGGTAATGACCCAACTGGATGGCATCCCGGTGTCGATGCACTGCTGGCAGGGGGATGATGTTCGTGGCTTTGAAAACCCGAATGGCGAACTGACGGGCGGTATTCAGGCCACCGGCAATTATCCGGGACGCGCTCGCAACGCGGATGAGCTGCGTGCTGACATAGAAAAAGCCATGTCGCTGATCCCCGGCACCAAACGCCTCAACCTCCACGCCATTTATCTGGAAAGCGATTCGCCAGTTGAACGCGATGCCATTGAGCCGAAGCACTTTAGCGGCTGGGTAGAGTGGGCGAAATCCTACAAATTAGGACTGGATTTTAACCCCAGCTGCTTCTCACACCCGCTGAGCGCCGACGGCTTTACGCTTTCCCATGCCGATAAAGGGATTCGCCAGTTCTGGATCGACCACTGCAAAGCCAGCCGCCGTATTTCAGCGCACTTTGGTGAACAGCTCGGGACACCATCGGTGATGAACATCTGGGTGCCGGATGGCATGAAAGATCTCACCATCGATCGTCTGGCACCGCGCGAGCGTCTGGCCAGCGCGCTGGATGAGGTGATCAGTGAGAAGCTCGACCCCCGTCATCATATCGATGCGGTGGAAAGCAAACTGTTTGGTATCGGCGCAGAGAGTTACACCGTCGGCTCCAACGAGTTTTGCCTCGGCTATGCCGCCAGCCGTCAAACGGCGCTGACGCTGGACGCCGGACATTTCCATCCTACCGAAGTGATCTCCGACAAGATTTCCACCGCCATGCTGTACGTGCCGCGCCTACTGTTACACGTCAGCCGTCCAGTACGCTGGGATAGCGATCATGTGGTGCTGCTGGATGATGAAACGCAGGCCATCGCCACTGAGATTGCCCGCCACAATCTGTTCGACAAAGTGCATATCGGCCTGGATTTCTTTGACGCCTCGATTAACCGCATCGCAGCCTGGGTGATTGGCACCCGCAACGCCAAAAAAGCGCTGCTGCGCGCACTGCTGGAACCCAGCGATCAGCTGCGAAAATGTGAGCAGGAAGGGGACTACACCGCGCGTCTGGCACTGCTGGAAGAGCAGAAATCTCTGCCATGGCAGGCGGTCTGGGAGGCCTGGTGCCTGCGCCATGATGTGCCCGCCGATGCCAGCTGGCTGAGCGAAGTGCGCCACTATGAACAACAAACATTGCGTCTACGTTAAGGGATCAACTATGCAAAATATTCTCTCTTCGTCCTTTGTTCAGGACATGGTGAAAGCCACCAGCGATATGTGGTTAAAAGGCTGGGATGAGCGCAATGGTGGCAATGTCAGCCTGCGTTTGCTGCCGGAGGAAGCTCAGGCCTGGTCAGCCGATTTTTATGCCGAACCGCGCTGTATTGAGTTAACCAAACCGGCGCCGGCGCTGGCTAACGACTGGTTCCTGGTGACCGGTTCAGGCAAGTTTTTCCGTAATGTTCAGCTTGATCCCGCCGACTGTCTGGCGCTGCTACAGGTGGACGATAAAGGGTTGTCGTACAAAATCCATTGGGGTCTGAGCAACGGCGGGTTGCCAACCTCGGAACTGGCGGCGCATTTCCAGTCGCACAGCGTGCGTAAGCAGGTTTCCAATGGGAATGACCGCGTGATTATGCACTGCCATGCCACCAACTTTATGGCGTTGAGCTACGTGGTGAATCTGGATTCCGCCCGTTTCACGCGTTTACTGTGGGAAGGCAGCACCGAATGTCTGGTGGTGTTCCCGGATGGCGTCGGCATTCTGCCGTGGATGGTGCCTGGCACTGACCAGATTGGGCAGGCCACCGCCGATGCCATGGCATCGCACAGCCTGGTGATGTGGCCGTTCCACGGCATTTTCGGTGCCGGTCCGAATCTGGATGAAACTTTTGGGCTGATCGACACGGCCGAGAAGTCTTCAGAAGTGGTGGTCAAAGCCTTGTCGATGGGCGGGATTCGCCAGAGCATCACCACCGAACAGCTGGTGGCACTTGGAGAACGCTTCAGTGTGCAACCGTGGCAAGCGGCATTGGATGCGGAGCGCAGCGATGTTGCGTAAAGCCTTTGTGATGCAGGTGCATGCGCACTGTCATGATGAATATCTGCGTCGCCATTCACCGATCTGGCCTGAGCTGGAACAGACGTTGAAAACTCACGGTGCGCACAACTATGCGATTTGGCTGGATGCGGAGCGTAATTTGTTATTCGCCAGCGTGGAGATAGAGTCGGAAGCACGTTGGGAGGCGGTGGCGAACACGGAAGTGTGCCAGCGTTGGTGGGCATCGATGAAAGATTTGATGCCATCGAATGCGAACAATAGCCCGATCAGCCAGGTGTTAAAACCGATGTTTTTTATGCCTTAAGGATTTCAAACATTACACTTTGGTGCAAGTCACGGGCGGCCTGGAGGTCGCACCTGACTGCAAAGTGATAAAACATCGTCAGCAGGCTATGACGCGTTCAACGCGCAGTAGCCTGCCAGAGCGGGCCAGATGGCCATCTGCGTATCGACTATTCCATCGAGATCGTCACGGCTTGCGCCTTCACGGGCGCGCACTGACATGCCCTGCAACACGCAGGCCAGATAGCTGGCCAACGTACCGCTGTTGGCACACTGCGGCAATTCGCCACGCTGTTGCCGGACATCCAGAAATTGCTGCAAAGCCCGTTCCTGTGCATGGTGCTGCTTAGCCAGCATCTGTGCAATCTCGTCTGAGCCTGAAGAGAGCGCACTGGAGGTGCAGATAAAGAAACAGCCAGCGGGCTTATCACACTCGGTAAAACAGGCTGCAGTAGCACGAAAATAGGCCTCAATCGCGGCTTTGACATCGATTGTTTCATCCTTAAGCACCTGATTACGCTGCGCGCTGAAGGTATCGATGTAGCGCTGCATTGCTGCGCGGAACAAGCCTTCCTTATTCTCAAACTCCGCGTAAAGCGTCGGCGCTTTCGCCCCCGTCGCGTTCACCAAATCTGACAGCGAGGTGCCTTCATAACCGTGTGCCCAAAACAACATTAATGCTTTATCCAGCGCATCGTTGCGATCAAACACTTTGGGGCGACCACGCGTTTTGCGATTAAGCGTGTCGGTCATTTGCGTCATAGGGACACCTCACTGCATGAAGAACATGTGATTAAATTACCGATCGCTAACTAAATATGCAAGCGCAGCCGACATTCCCTCTCATTCACTTTGCCCGTTTGTGCTTTACCTGCGGCACAACACTCATATCGATAAGTGAAAAAGGGCGCTAAAGCCCATAATCACGCAACTTCTTAATAAAATAATGACCGTTAATAAAATGATTGACGAGATACCCGCTTCGGCGCTAGCATTTAATTAACGGTTGTTAACTTAATTCAGCCGACCCCTTTCATCTGCATAAGAGAGACGATCATGAAAAGCATCAAAATGGTATTAGCCGCAGTCGCACTGTCATCCATCGCGTTTGGTAGCATGGCTGCTGAACTGGTGAACCAGGCTCCATTGAACCAGCAACAAATTGGTGTGGTGAGTGCATCAGGTAGCACTAACCTGACTTCACTGGAGAATCAGCTATCGGAGAAGGCGAGTGCTGCCGGAGCAAAGTCGTTCCGCATCACTTCGACCTCTGGCAACAACAAGCTAAATGGCACAGCGGTAATTTATAACTAATCACCAAAGCGCAAAGAATGGCGCAGGGGCGCACTGATGTGGGCCCCTGGTCGTGAAGCGAATTATCCGTTAGAGCGGAGTTGCGGATACCGACGGAAGATGGTGATACACCAGAACAACGCAACCAGTCCAATTAACCCCCCCACGTTACCCACATCCGACATTTTCATATGCAGGCTGACCTGGTTACCCAACAGGGCACCCGCACCAATCCCGATGTAATAAATACCTGAGAACAATGACATCGCCACATCGGTGGCATCCGGTGCCAGTGACAGCACACGAACCTGCATCGCCAGGCCGATCATCATCATTGCCATGCCCCAGAAAATGCACAGCAGCGAAATGGCTGCAGGGCGCACGGCGGCAAACAGCAACAGCCCCATACTCAACGTGATGATGCCAATCGCGGCGAGTAACATCGCTGAGGGGAATTTGTTGCCCAGCGTACTGAACAGCACGCTGCCGATAATCCCGGCTGAACCGAACAGCAACAGCAGTAAAGTCGTGAAGTTCTCATCCGCATTCGCGACCACCTGCATAAAGGGTTCGATGTAGCTGTATGCGGTGTAGTGCGCGGTGACCACCAGCGTCACCAGAATATACATTGCCACCAGCGCCGGACGGCGGAACAGCATCGGTACGCTACTCAGTGAGCCAGTGTGCTCGCTCGGCAGACGTGGCAGTATCCGCACCAGCAAAATTAGCAGCACCAACGCTGACAAGCCGATCATGCCGAAAGTGGTGCGCCAGCCGAGGTATTGCCCAACGATTCGGCCAATGGGCACGCCCAACACCATCGCCAATGCCGTACCGGTTGCCAGCATACTCAACGCCTGGGTTTTTTTGCCAGCCGGAGCAACACGAATCGCGAGTGAAGCAGTAATCGACCAGAATACCGCGTGCGCCAGTGCGATGCCGATGCGCGAAATCACCAGCGAGGTGAAATCCCATGCCACGGACGAAAGCACATGGCTGGCGATAAACAGAATGAACAACACCGACAGCAGCAGACGGCGTTCTATATTCCGCGTCAGTAGCATTAACGGCAGGGATAACAGCGCAACGACCCATGCATAAATGGTCAGCATAATACCGACATCAGCGGTCTTCATGGCGTAGCTCGCCGCTATATCCGACAACAGGCCAACAGGTACAAATTCAGTGGTATTAAAGACAAAGGCGGCAATCGCCAGCAGCACAACGCGTAGCCAGGCTGTTTTACGTGAGACGGTAGTTGGTTGCATGGGGTTCAAATCGATCTGACAGCGAGTGAGGGGGCGAAACGAGCCCGGTTAAGTGACCTGCATCACAAATTGGGGCTATTGTGGAGCATTAGTGAGCGGATGAAAACCATGAGTACCGTTTTTATTCCTGATTATTTTTTATCGCTAAAGGTCGTGGTAATAGCCTGAGGTTATTATCCATTCTTGCTTTTTGTCTCAGGGAGGCATGGCGGGTAAGAACAACCAGGGCGTAACGCTTTACGATCCAGTGATGACCAAGTCGGCTGTTTCTTTATTAGAACGATGTGACAGCCGTACTTAACATAACCCTGTAAGCGCTACGCCATTGTCAGACCAGCATTATCAGAGTTGCACCATATGTTTTAGAGCCACGCTATGCTGAGTGGTCAGGCTTTTTTTTACCGTCACCGGACAACAATGTTCACATCCAAGGGCACTGGAATAGAATTTACGTGCTTGTTGAATGGCGGCCGTGGCGGTGTAGAAAGTGCCGAGAAAGCGCCGTGCACCATCTGATGGCAGGAACGGGCAGCCTGTTGCATGTACCACATGGTTGTCGTTATAGCCTGCATGCTTATCGACGTAATAATAGAGTTGCATCTAACGTCCTCATTGCTGTGAAAAAAGAAAATCTAACTATTGTTGGAATAAAATGGATTATAGCGACGAATTGTCGTTTTGTTTTAAGTGGGACTATTTGAAAGCGAGATTCTGACGGCTTAAGCGAGAAGCGGGGCGCGGCGGCCCCGTCGTTTAGATGAAAGGTATTACAGTTTTCGGCACTGTAAACGCCAGCCGACGAACAAGGCCAGCAACAGCAGCACACTGATGAACAGCGTTACGCCCGCCCAGCCATAGCTGTGCCAGAACACGCCGCCTAACGTACCCGCCACGCTGGAACCTACGTAATAGCTGAACAGATAGAGTGACGAGGCCTGGCCTTTGGCACGGCGTGCGCGTGGGCCAATCCAACCGCTGGCAACGGAGTGCGCGGCAAAAAAGCCCGCCGTAAACAGCATCATGCCGGGCAGTATCAGCCAGAGTGAATTGAAGGCGGTGAGCAACAATCCAGCCAGCATAATGGCGGTGGCGGCAATCATCACCGGACCACGGCCAAAACGACTGGTCAACGCGCCTGCTTTGGGCGAGCTCCACGAGCCAGTCAGATAAACCACCGACAGCAGTCCCACCACCGCCTGGCTCAACGACCAGGGCGCGCTTAACAAACGGTAGCCGATGTAGTTAAACAGCGTCACAAACGCACCCATCAACAGGAAACCTTCTGCAAACAGGAACGGCAAACCCTTGTCGCGCCAATGCAGGCGGAAGTTGATAAACAGACTACGCGGGCGCAACGAGGCGGGGCGGAAATGGCGTGATGCGGGTAAAATTTTCCAGAACATCAGCGCGCCAGCCAATGAGAAGCAGCCGATCACGCCAACGGCGACACGCCACGAGAAGAAATCGGTCAGCACCCCGGTGAGCAAACGTCCACTCATGCCGCCAATGGAATTACCGCTGATATATAGTCCCATCGAGAAGGCAATCACGCGGGGATGTATCTCTTCACTCAAGTAGGTCATACCGACCGCTGCCACGCCGCTGAGAGACAGCCCGATGAGTGCACGCATCATCAAAATGCCTTGCCAACTGGTCATGGTGGCCGAGATCAACGTGCAAATGGCAGCGAGCATTAAGGCTGTGACCATCACCGATTTACGCCCAATCGCATCGGATAACGGGCCGGTCACCAGCAAGCCTAACGCCATCAACCCCGTTGAGAGTGACAATGAAATACTGCTCTCGGCGGGAGAGACACCAAACTGTTGTGACAGCACGGGCAGAATTGGCTGCACACAATACAGCAGCGCGAAGGTGGCCAATCCAGCGGAGAATAATGCCAGCGTGACGCGCATAAACTGCGGCGATCCACGTTCAATCCATTCGGAGGAGGCTACGGCTGAATCAGGCTTAGCGGACAACTCGTCTTCACGAATTGTCACTGCCTGGGAAGAGCGACTCACGGAATATCCTTAGATGAGAAACGGTCTGAGTACTGTAGGAAAATGGGAATAGGTTGTACAATATATTAATAATCTCAAATGAGACGTTTAAAGTATGAATATTGAGTTGCGCCATCTGCGGTATTTCATCGCCGTTGCGGAAGAGCTGCACTTTAGCCGCGCGGCGCAGCGGCTGAATATCTCCCAACCGCCGCTCAGCCAACAGATTCAGCAGCTGGAGCAGGAGATTGGCGCACAGCTGTTTACCCGCACTAATCGCAGCGTGCAGATCACACCTGCCGGTCAGTTGTTTTTACAGGATGCGCGCGTCATTTTGCTGCAGGTTGAACAAGCCGCCAGTAGGGCAGCGCGTGTGCACAGTGGACAGGAAGGCGAGCTGCGTATTGGTTTCACCTCTTCCGCACCCTTCACCGGTCTGGTCTCGGATGCGCTTTATCAATTTCGTCAGCGTTGGCCGGAAGTGCACATTTCGATGCAGGAAAATAACACGCGTCAGCAGTTAGCACCGCTGCACGAAGGTCGGCTGGATTTGGGGGTGATGCGCAACACGCCGTTACCAAGCGATTTACAGCATCGGGTGCTGTTACGCGAGCCGTTGTGCGCGCTGGTGCACTGGGCACATCCGCTAGCGGATGCCGAATCGATCTCTATTCAGGCACTGGCCAACGAGCCCTTTGTGTTTTTTGATCCACAGGGGGGTACCGCGCTGTACGGAGAAACACTGGCGCTGCTGCACCGTTATCAAATCAAACCCTTTATTACTCAGGAGGTGGGCGAGGCGATGACGATTCTCGGTCTGGTCGCCACCGGATTGGGTGTTTCCATATTGCCGGCCTCATTTCGGCGTGCGCGACTAGCTGATGTGGTGTGGATTCCCCTGCAGGAGCACGATGCCATTTCTGAAGTCTGGCTGGTCTGGTCAGCCACGCGGCAACCCACTGCGCAAATGCACAATATGATGCAATTGATGATGCAAAATGCCGAAATTTAAATCGTCTGATGATCATTGGCCCGATCTTTATGTGCGATAAATCACATTTCTAATCAAATATTTGACGCTGCCTGCCAATCTGCATCACCATAGCTGCTGTTTATTTAGAAGCGCGAAAATATCCGGGAGCAGGGCGTGAATCTGGACAGTCAGCCTGGCCACATTGACCAAATAAAACAGACCAACGCAGGTGTGGTTTACCGACTGATTGACCTTTACGGCCCGATTTCGCGTATTGAGCTTTCTAAACGTGCCCAGCTGGCACCCGCCAGCATCACCAAAATTGTGCGTGAAATGCTCGATGCGCATCTGGTGCAGGAAACCGAGTTCCAGGATCCAGGCAGCCGTGGCCGTCCGGCCATTGGTTTGATTCTTGATACCCTCGCCTGGCACTATCTTGCCATCCGTATTCAACCGGGACAGATCACGTTAACGCTGCGCGATCTGAGCAGCCGTGCGTTGCAGGAAGATCGACTGCCACTGCCTGCCAGCGCCGACCAGCCGCTGCTGCAAACGCTGCAGCAAATGGTTAATGACTTCTTCGTCCGCCATCAGAACAAACTTGAGCGTCTTACCGCGATTGCCATCACCTTACCCGGTTTAATTAACGCGGCATCGGGTGTGGTGCATCGCATGCCGGGCTATGACGTGCAGGAAATGCCGTTAGGTGAAACACTTTCCTCGCTCACGGGTTTACCGGTATTTGTGCAACATGACATCTCCGCCTGGACG
Organism: Pantoea folii; assembly: GCF_056678875.1. Classification (NCBI taxonomy): domain Bacteria; kingdom Pseudomonadati; phylum Pseudomonadota; class Gammaproteobacteria; order Enterobacterales; family Erwiniaceae; genus Pantoea; species Pantoea folii. The sequence goes on from NZ_JBWXON010000002.1 coordinate 154,830, forward strand.
CTGGCCGAAGCGCTGTTCGGTGCTTCGCGCGGTGCGCAGGATGTTATTCAAATAGTGATTGATGAAACGGTTGGTGCGGGTGTGATCAGCGGGGGCCAGCTTTTGCACAAACGAGGTCGTGCGCTGGTAGAAATTGGGCATACGCAGATCGATCCTTACGGCCAGCAGTGTTACTGCGGTAATCATGGCTGTCTGGAAACCGTGGCCAGCACAGGCAGTTTATTGCAGCTGGCGGCCCAGCGTTTATCTTCGCAACCCGACAGTTTGCTGCATCGGGAACCGCTAACCATCGCCAGTTTATGCGCAGCCGCGCAGCAGGGCGATCGACTGGCGCGTGATGTGATTGCCGGTGTCGGCCACCACATTGGTCGCATGTTGGCAATGATGGTGAATATCTTCAATCCCCAACAAATCCTGATTGGTTCTCCGCTTAATCAAGCCGCTGAGGTGCTGTTTCCTGCCGTTAGCAGCACCATTCGTCAGCAGGCGTTACCCGCATACAGTCATGAGATCCAACTTGCCCCTACCAGCTTTAGCGATCCGGGCACTTTTGGTGCCGCCGCGCTGATCAAAGACTCACTTTATAGCGGCCATTTGCTGGTAAAACTGTTGCAAGGCTAATCACTGCTCGCCTTAAGTTTGCGCTAACGCAATCTGCCATCCGAGACATTTCCTTAAACTGCCTTCTTCGCAGGTTACACATCGCTTCAACGAAGGAGGAATAAGGTGAAAACAATCTTTGTCACCGGTACCGACACCGCGGTGGGTAAAACCGTCGTGTCACGCGCGCTGCTGCAGTGTTTCGCCAAAGCGGGTCTCTGTGCAGCAGGCTACAAACCTGTTGCTAAAAGTGCACAGCACACGCCAGACGGATTGCGTAATAAAGATGCTTTGCTGCTGCAGCAGGCATCGGGTCTTGAACTGCCTTACCAGGCGGTGAATCCCATCACCCTGGAAGAAGATGAAATCAGCACCAGCGCATCCGTGCGAATGGATTATCCGTTGCTGAGCCGCAGCCTTGAGCAGTTACAAAGCCGCGCCGCGCGGGTGGTGGTGGAGGGAACTGGCGGCTGGCGCAGTCTGATGAATGATCTGCAGCCGTTGTCCAGTTGGGTTCAACAGGAACAACTGCCGGTCGTCATGGTGGTGGGCATTAAAGAAGGTTGCATTAGCCATGCTTTACTGACTGCTAATGCCATCGTAGGTGATGGGCTGCCTTTAGCAGGTTGGGTCGCCAACCGTATTAATCCGGGATTAGCACATTACGCTGAAATCATTGATGTTCTGCGTGAAAAGCTAGGCGCACCGCTGCTGGGTGAGTTGCCTTATCTGCCGCGTGCCGAGCAGCGTGAGCTGAGTGGTTATCTGGACATTTCCCTGCTGGATGAGGCATTAATGCACGTTGATAGTGCACAGCCTGCGGCATGATGAAACGAAGCGATGCAAATGATCGGTGGCTGAATCTAAGGTTTCGGGTTCAGCATCCGAGATCGCTCTGCTTAAATCAGCTTATAATCATGCGGTTATAAATTTTTTCCTCAATGTGAGTGCCAATGGCGTGAATCATGCATCAGCCATGCTGATGAATATTCTGCCGGAGCACACACATGTCGCACTCCCCTAAAGGTTTATTGTATGGGCTTGATGCCCGTATTGGTCCTGTTCCCGCCTTTTTCGCTGCGTTGCAGCACGTCCTTGCCAGCGTGGTAGGGATCATTACGCCGCCACTGATTATTGGCTCAATCCTCGGATTGCAGACTTACATTCCGTATCTGATCAGCATGTCTTTGCTGGTTTCCGGTTTAGGGACATTTCTGCAGGCGCGTCGCTTTATGGGGATTGGGGCGGGCATGATTTGCCTGCAAGGCACCAGCTTTGCTTTTCTCGGCGTCATCTTATCTGGCGGTTTGATGGTGAAAGCGCAGGGCGGTTCACCGGAAGCAATCATGGCGATGATCATGGGCTGTAACTTCGTGGCAGCTTTTATTCCGATGTTGATCAGCCGTTGCGTAGCGCCGTTGCGGAAAGTGCTGACGCCAGTGGTGACCGGCACGGTGATTACCTTGATCGGCATCAGCCTGATAAAAGTGAGCATCACCGATTGGGCAGGCGGCCATAATGCTGCTGACTTTGGTGCGCCAGGAAATCTGGCGCTGGGCGGGCTGACGCTGCTGGTGATCATTGTGCTTAACCGTTCGCAGAATCGCTGGATGCGCCTTCTCGCGGTAGTGGCAGGTATCGTGGTTGGCTGTCTGGCGGCGGCACTGACCGGCCATCTGCCCATCAAACCGATGATGTCCAGTCACTGGCTGGTTTTGCCTTCATTTTTCCGCTTTGGTTTCGATTTTAGCTGGAGCATTTTCGTGCCGATTGCGCTGGTGTCGGTGATTTGCGTGATTGAGGCGGTAGGGGATTTGACGGCGAATTGCCTGATTTCGCAGCAACCCATTGAGGGCGACGGTTTTCAACGTCGTTTGCAGGGCGGCATTTTGGCTGATGGGATTAGCTGTCTGTTCGCCGCGATGTTTTCGGCATTCCCTAATACTACCTTTGCGCAGAATAACGGTGTGATTCAGATGACCGGCGTGGCCAGCCGTTATGTTGGCATGGTGATTGGCGTGATGCTGTTGCTGTTGGGCGTGTTTCCGGTGATCGGCAATGTGCTGCAGCAAATTCCAGCGCCAGTTCTCGGCGGTGCCACTCTGGTGATGTTTGGCAGTGTGGTGGCGGCAGGCATTCGGGTGATGACGCAATCCACGTTGGGACGCCGTGAGATGTTGATCGTCGCGGTGTCCTTTGGTATTGGCTTGGGTGTGGAAGCGGTACCCGAGGTGTTGAAGCAGTTGCCACCGTTAGTGAGTAATTTGTTTGGTCATGCGGTGACCACGGGTGGCATTCTGGCGATGCTGTTGAATATCGTGCTGCCATCGGAGCGGGGAGATGAGCGGGTTGTCGGTGCGGTGGAGGAAAATCACTGATTTTGCGTTAGGAGAGGTGGGGATCTAAACCGCTGTCTGTGAGTTTGTGCGTACGTCGGAAGAGGCGGCAGATCGTAAAGACGCCATAAACCATCCCTGGGGCTCGGCCCGCGCCATCCCTGGCGCAGGACGCTTTACTCCTCTGCCGCCTCTTCCAACGTGTTAGCTGTCGTGCGGTTTGTCTGGACTCGGGCTGCCGTGCACTGTGCCTTAAGATTCAGCCATTGTGCGATTGGTTAAGGATTCAGTCTGCGGCGCGTACGTCCCGAGCTGAGATAGTCCGCGATATAGTCTTGCGAAATCTCACCGCTGTAGCGTCCTTCCTCATCGACGATCGGCATCCAGACGGTGTTGTGTTCATACAGCTTGGAAAGCACCACGCGCAGATTTTCTTCGGCCTTACCCGTCACTTTAAAGGTATGCAGCATCTCCTCGCAGCGTCCGGCGGCATTACGCGCTTCGCGACGTTTCACAAAGCCCAGCGGCTTGCCATCATTATCTACCACGGTGACAGATCGCATGTCGTTGTCATCCATGGTGGCGAACGCCTCCTGCAACGGCGTGCTGCGCTGCACGGTGATGGTTGGCTGCTGATCGGTGACGTCGCCCGCCTGCACCAGCAGCAGGCGTTTCAGCGTACGGTCCTGGCCAACAAATGATCCAACAAAATCATTGGCGGGTTTTGCCAACAGCTCATCGGGACTGGCGCACTGTACGATTTTGCCCTGTCCAAACACCGCGATGCGGTCACCCAGTTTGAGTGCTTCATCGATGTCATGGCTTACCAGCATTACGGTTTTCTTCAACTGGCGCTGCATTTCGAGAAACTCATTCTGAATCACTTCACGGTTGATTGGGTCGACAGCGCCAAAAGGTTCGTCCATCAGCAGTACTGGTGGATCAGCCGCCAGCGCGCGGATCACGCCGATACGCTGCTGCTGACCACCTGACATTTCTCGTGGATAGCGATGCAGGAATTTGCTGGGATCGAGCGCCACCATGCTCATCAACTCGGTAGCACGTTCGCGGCAGCGCTTTTTATCCCAGCCCAGCATGCGCGGCACTACGGTAATGTTCTCTTCAATGGTCATGTTAGGGAACAGACCAATCTGCTGAATCACGTAGCCGATATTGCGGCGCAGCGTCACGGTATCTTGTCCGCTGGTGTCTTCACCGTTGATCAAAATTTTTCCGCTGCTGGCTGGGATCAGACGGTTGATCATTTTCAGCGTGGTGGTCTTGCCACAGCCGGAGGGGCCGAGCAGCACGCACATCTCTCCGGCAGGGACTTCCAGGCTGACGTTATCTACGGCGTTAAAGGCGGTGCCGTTTTTTTGTGTAAAGGTTTTCGTCAGGTTTTCCAGTTTTATCATTATCGAATCCCCTTAGGAGTCAGCGCCGACTGCAAACGGTGCAGTAGCCAATCAAGCACAATCGCTAATAAACAAATCATTAGTGCACCGGCAATCAGCATGCGCACATCACTGCCGCTGATACCATCCAGCAGCTGTAAGCCTAATCCGCCTGCGCCGATGACTGCGGCAATCGCCATCACGCCAACGTTCATGACCACCGCAGTGCGGATACCGCCGAAGATCACTGGCAGCGCCATTGGAATTTCGACCCAGCGCAGGCGCTGCCAGAAAGTCATGCCTATGCCGCGACCGGCTTCACGCAGCCCTGGCGACAGGTTTTCCAGTGCGGTATGGGTGTTACGCACAATCGGCAGCAGGGAGTAAAGGAACACCGCGCAGATAGCAGGCAATGCACCAATACCCTGACCGATCATGGAAAACAGCGGAATCATCAGACCAAACAGCGCGATGGTTGGAATCGTCAGTACGATGGTGGCGATACCGAGCACCGGCGTCGCGAGCCATTTAAAGCGCACAATCAAAATGCCCAGTGGCACGCCAACAATGATGGCGAATCCCACTGCCACCAGCACCAGCCAGGTATGCTGCCAGGTTAAGGCCATCAGGGTGTGCCAGTTACTCATGATGTAATGCAAAGTCTCCATGACGCCTCCTTACAGCATGTTTTTCGATTGCAGGAAATCACGCGCCACCTGCTGCGGTGACTGATGATCGATATCAACACGTTTGTTCATCTCGGTGATCGCTTCGTCGGTGATCAGCGGTGAGAGTTGATTGAGGGCCGCATCCAATCCCGGATGGCTTTTCAACACATCCTGACGTACGACTGGCGTGACGTTGTAACTCGGGAAGAAGTGTTTATCATCTTCCAAAACCTTGAGATCAAAGCCTTTGACTCGCCCATCGGTGGTATAAATCAAGCCCGCATCGACAAAACCATCACGTACCGCGTTGTACACCAATCCCGGATCCATCTGGCGAATCTGCGGGCGATCCAGCGGCATGTCGTAGGCTTTCTGCAACGGCTTCAGGCCATCGGAACGGCCGGAGAACTCTAAGTCGAGCCCGAGTTTCCAGTTGTGGTCGGGGTCGGTTTTGCGCACCTGTTCCAGTTTGGCAACCAGCTGTGACATGGTGCTGATGCCTTCTTTATCGGCGCGTGCACGCTGCATGGCAAATGCATAAGTGTTGTTCATTGGCGCGGGATCGAGCCACACCAGACCCAGTTTGGCATCGAGTTGTTTAACGGTTTTATAAGCCTCTTCAGATGACATCGGTTTGTTGATGTGGTTGAAGATGATCAGCGAGGTACCGGTGTACTCCCAGGTCATATCGATTTGCTTGTTGATCATCGCATTACGACCAATCGTGGTGGCGATATTGGTTTTAGGGACCACCTGAAAACCTTTCTTTTGCAGCCAGAGCACGGTCATGGCAGACAAAATATGCTGTTCGGTAAAGCTCTTGGTTGCCATCACAATCGGCGTGGCCGCAGCGGCGGTTTGGCTGATGGCCAATGTCGCGGCCAGTGCCAGCGCCGTGTGTTTCACCCAGCGCGTTAAGTTATGCGTTTTACCCATCACTTAGCTCCTTGTGTTAAGCCGCAGAGTGCGGGCTGAGGAATCGACCCAATGCTGCCAGCAGCAAATCGAGGATCAACGCAAACAGGGCGGTGGCCACGGCGCCGAGGATCAACGTAGGGAAGTCATTGAGGTAAATGCCGGGGAAAATCAGTTCGCCAAAACTGCTGGCACCAATCAGGAAGGCCAGCGGTGCCGTACCGACATTGATGGCGGTCGCAATGCGCACACCCGCCAGAATCACTGGCAAGGCATTGGGAATTTCTACCTGACGCAGACGTTGGAATTTGGTCATGCCGATGCCGTTGGCGGCTTCAATCAGCGAAGGCGGCACCGCGCTTAATCCGGAATAGGTATTACGCACGATAGGTAGCAATGAGGCGAGGAACAGGGCGATTAAGGCAGGGCGATCGCCAATCCCGACAATGACCATGGCCAGTGCGAGAACAGCCAGCGGCGGCAAGGTATTCCCGACGTTAAAGATCTGCATCACATATTCCGCCCAACGACGAGCAAACGGGCGGCTGAGCAAAACCCCGCTCGGAATGCCAATCAGCAGGGCGAAAAACATTGACCAAAACACTAAAAACAGATGCTGCTGACCCAGATAAATTAAGTCCTCTTGCCGGTCGCGCAGCGTATTCAACCCGATTCCCCAAACCAGCAGGGCAATCACCGCGACGATGGCCAGTAGTGCCAGCCCGGCTCTACTAACGAGCGATGCATTTTGCATGCGAGAGTCTCCCTGATTCGACAAATTGTTCGATCTTGTTATGTCATTTCACGGTTGAGGACGTAGTGGAGAACAAACCACATACGAAAATCCTTCACGCTAATAAATTGCAGATAAAATGACTGTTAGATAGTGCTTTTCCAGTGAATAACTGGAAAGTGCTGTTAAAAGCTATAGCAATGCTTAGCGTATTGCGCCAGTTTTCACGGCAAAATCAGACAGATAGAAGGGCGGGTAAAACCTTCTTAACCCGCATGAAATAAGGCATCATCTAACAATAAAAAAAATTCATCGAATTGTGTGACGTTGTCACACAATGGGCGCACGCAGAGGAAACTCGTCTGATGGAAAATCAGCTAGCCTTGAGAGAAAAAAGGGAGACGTATGACTGAAACTGCAGAATTGAACACGGAACATCGCCACTGGATCCTTATCGCCTGCATGCTCGCCATGTTTATGGCCGCGATTGAAGTCACCATTGTGGCGACCGCGATGCCGACCATTATTGCTGAACTCGGCGGTTTCTCGCAGTTTGGCTGGGTCTTCTCTATCTATTTGCTGACTCAGGCCGTGAGCGTGCCACTCTATGGTCGGCTTGCTGATATGTGGGGGCGTAAACGACTCTTTTTCATTGGCGTCTCGCTGTTCCTGATCGGTTCGGTATTGTGCGGTTTTGCGCATACCATGACGTGGTTAATTCTGTTTCGCGCGTTTCAGGGCCTGGGTGCAGGCGCAATTATGCCGCTCACCAGCACCATTGTGGCCGACATCTACTCCCCGCGCGAACGTGCCAATGTGCAAGGCTGGCTCTCCAGCGTCTGGGGTGTCGCGGCTATTATTGGGCCGCTGAGTGGTGCCTGGCTGGTGCAGCACTTTAACTGGTCGGTGATTTTCTGGGTCAACGTGCCGATTGGTCTGTTTTCCATGCTGCTATTAGCGCGTTTCTTACCGGCGCGTGAACATCACAAAGGGGCAACGCTGAATCTTACCGGCAGCTGCTGGCTGATGATTTGCGTTACGGCGCTGTTAGTGGCGCTGTTGCAGGCGGATGCCCTTGGTTACTGGTTACTGGCATTCCTGTTATTGGCATTGCTGGCGGGCTGGCAATTAAAACAGCATGAACAGCGAGCTGAGGCACCCCTGTTTCCTCTCGCCATCTGGCGCAGCCGGTTAATTCTGGCAGGCAATGCCGGTAATTTGATCATCGGTGCCACCATGATGGGCATCAGCGCGTTTCTGCCAACCTGGACTCAGGGTATTACTGGCGGTACACCGCTGCAGGCGGGGAGTGCGTTGGCGATGATGTCGATTGGCTGGCCGTTAGCCAGCACGCTGAGTGGTCGATTGATGTTAGTCACGTCCTATCGCTTTACCGCGCAGCTGGGAGCCTTATTATTGATTGCGGGTAGCGCGCTACTGCTGCTATTGCGTACCGACAGTTCAATCATGCAAGCCGGGCTGACTGCTTTTGTCATTGGCACGGGTATGGGCATGACCAGCACCACCTTCCTGGTGTCGGTGCAAAACCATGCGCACTACGACATTCGTGGCATTTGCACCGCGTCAATTATGTTTAGCCGCATGCTGGGTTCAGCGATTGGTACTGCGCTGATGGGCGCGGTACTGAACTTCAATCTTGCGCAGCGTCTGCCACAGGCCAGTGATCCGATGCAGCAAATCATGTCACATGAAAGCCGTCAGTCACTGTCCGAAGCGACGTTGCATCACTGGACCGGGCAGATTGCTGCTTCGCTGCATTGGGTGTTTGTGGTGGCGTTTGTGATTGCGATGCTAACGTTGTGGATTGCGTGGTTGATGCCGCGTCAGCGGCCAGAGGCAGAATAGAAAAGGGCGGCCATCAGCCGCCCTTTCAGTATTACTGCGCGGGAGCATCCTGTGAACTGCCTGCGCTAGCCGGGACATTGCTTTCACTGTCTCGGCCGTTTTTCTTATACACGATTTTCTGGCTGTCATTTTCGCAGTGACCCACTACCTGGCCGCCCGCTTGATCGGCCTGATCGTTAGGCACGATATCCAGCGTAAAGTCCGATTCGGCCACGCCGTTACTGACGATCTTCTTACTGATATCCGCTTTAACGGTTTCACAGGAAGCCTGCGCCAGCATCGGCAACGCCAGCATTGCCATCAACATCACTGCATTACGTTTTTTCATCACACTCTCCTTGGTTCTGAATTCCCTAGAAAACTATAGCAGCAACATAGAATTAAGGTGCGACCGTACGGCCGGTACGACGATCAAGGCAGCGCAGGGTGTTCGGTTCCCAATACGCATTGACGTTGTAGCTCTTCTCGCAGCTATCTCGGGTGTCAAAAGCCTTATCGGTTTTATCGAACTCTTTCTCTACGCGCGTATTCACTTTATTGCGTAGGTTTTTCGTGTCGTTCCACTGTTCTTTGCTTTGACGCGCGGCTTCGTTGCTGGAAGCACTGTTGCCGTTCTCAATGATCAGGCGGTCGGTTTGGGCCGATGCCAGCGGAGCGGTCAGCAGCGCACCGGCGGTTAACGCCAAAGTCAGCAGGAGAGAAAACAGGTTTTTCATTGTGATTTCCTTTAGTTAACACCAGCACAGCCAGAAACCCGGCTGTCACAACCATGAGGGCTAGTATATCATCGCTGCAACTTTGCTCACCAGCGGTGAGCCTTTTGTTTAGGCGAGAGAGAGATTTTCTATGCTGGTGAAAACCACTTTACTGTTTTTTTTGACTGCGATTGCCGAAATTGTTGGCTGTTTCCTGCCGTGGCTGTGGCTGAAGAAGGGAATGACCGCGTGGCTTTTACTGCCTGCAGCGGCGAGTCTGGCGTTGTTTGTCTGGTTGCTGACGCTGCATCCGGCAGCGAGCGGTCGTGTGTTCGCGGCTTACGGGGGTGTCTATGTGGTGACGGCGCTGATTTGGCTGCGCGTGGTGGATGGCGTCAAGCTCAGTACATGGGATTGGATTGGCGCGCTTGTAGCGTTTAGCGGCATGTTGATTATTGTCGCCGGTTGGGGCCGGGCGTAAGCGATGGGCGCAACCTGTGCGCCCGTGACAATATTCAGCCTTTATGCACTTTCAGACCCGCAAGCGTCTGGGAGACCGGCATGATTTCCAGCGTATTGATATTGACGTGTTTAGGCAGTGTCGTGACCCAATACACCGCTTCAGTGACATCTTCCGCTGTCAGCGCGGTGGTGCCTTCGTAAACGGCATCCGCACGCCCATCATCGCCTTTGAAGCGCACATTAGAAAACTCGGTGCCACCCACTAAACCCGGCTCGATATCGGTGACGCGCAGCGCGGTACCGTGCAAATCGGTACGCAGATTGAGGCTGAACTGGCGTACGAATGCTTTGGTCGCGCCATAAACGTTGCCGCCCTGATAAGGCCAGCTGCCCGCGATGGAGCCGATGTTTACGATGTGACCGACATTGCGCTCCACCATGGCCGGCAGCACGGCACGCGTCATATACACCAAACCTTTGTTATTGGTGTCGATCATGTTTTCCCAGTCTTCAATATTGGCTTTATGCGCGGGCTCGATCCCTAATGCCAGACCGGCATTATTCACCAGCACGTCGATTTCACGCCACTCTGCGGGCAGCGCAGCGATAGCTTCATCAATAGCGGCGCGATTACGCACATCCAACTGAACGGTATAAAGGTTGGCACCCAACTCCTCTTTCAGCGCTTTCAGACGCTCTGCGCGGCGTCCGCTGGCAATCACTTTATGACCATTAGCGATGAAGCGACGGGTGATGCTTTCACCAAAACCGGCGGTGGCGCCAGTGACAAAAATAATCATCTCACTGTTCCTTAAACAATTGTACGTCAATGTTAACCAATTGATTTTAAATTTAAAAACCAACAATGAAACTCTACGAATTATGGGCGGGGGAAGCGAGATCATTTAGTATGTGCCTGGTTGAGCAAATTTACCCGGCTGTACTCAGCTCTCCAATCCATAAACCGTATACATCATAAACCATCTATGCAGGCTCATGGTCGTTGTGCGTTGCGATAAATGTGGGATTAGCCGCTGTGGAGGGCATTTAACCTGCAGCTTTGAGGAGGGCGGAGGCACGGACACAGCACTGCACGTGGGTCAATCCATGCTAACAGGTTGCATGCTTTGGTTGATTCAAGACATGCTGCTGCTTTTATGACTCACCGAGCCTGACGTGTGCTATCTGGCTGGCGGTGAGAGGTATTCAATTCATAACCGGATTCGGCCTGCTGTTTGCTCAGCGTTGCGAACGAAAGCGAACCTGGCATCGCGGTTTATCACCACGATACCAGGCGCGTGTTTTGGCTCAGTGAATCAGAAAGAACTCCAGTTATCCTCTGGGGAGCTTCCCGCTGTTGCCAGCGCTGTACGCGATTTCAGCGGAGAGAGAACCGGCTTTTTCACGTGGCTTTCAGATTTGGATATCACCGCATCAGCGTTATCCATCAATTTGAACGTGCTGACCAATTCTGCCATTACGGCGGCCTGCTCGGACATGGATTGAGCTGCGCTGGCGGACTCTTCAACCAGCGCCGCATTCTGCTGCGTGGTGGTGTCAATTTGCCCCATCGCGATATTGATTTGACCAATACCATCGCTCTGCTCGCGGCTGGCATGGGCAATCTCTTCAATCAGCTGCGTCATATTGTGGATATCAGACACAATACTGGTCATTCCGTGATCGGCTTTCACAACCAGCTCCCTGCCTGACGTCACGCGTGCAACCGTGTCATCAATCAGTGTTTTGATCTCGCGCGCGGCACCCGCGCTGCGCTGCGCCAGACTACGCACTTCACTGGCAACCACCGCGAAGCCTCTTCCAGATTCTCCCGCTCGCGCAGCTTCAACAGCAGCATTCAGTGCCAGAATATTGGTCTGGAAAGCAATGCCGTCAATCACCTTAATAATTTCGGACATTTTCTGCGAATCGTTCGAGATTTCCTGTATGCGTGTCGAAACATCGTTCATTACGGCACCGTTGTCTCTGACCGCGGAGGCCACGCCACTGACAAACTGGCGCGCCTGCTCAGTATTACTGGCGGTATTGCTCAGCGTTGAAGTCAGCTCTTCTAACGTGGCGGCCGTTTCCTCCAGGCTTGCTGCCTGTTCATCGGTACGAGAGGCCAGATCATTGTTGCCACCGCTGATTTCACTGGAAGCAAGCGCGATGTTGTTGGCACCTTCACGCACGCGCAGCAGCACGCCCGAGAGTTTTTCAACAAAGCGGTTGAATGCCGCTGATATCTGCGCCAGCTCATCTCCGCCGCGCACCTCCAGGCGACGCGTCAGATCACCTTCCCCTGAAGCAACGTCTTCCAGGGCGTCGCGTAAAATGGCGAGGCGACGCAACTGCTGGTTGAACACCAGCCCGGCAATCAGCGCGGTAATAATCAGACTCACCAGGGTGATGAGGATGCTTTCCCGCTGTAATGTCGTCAGAGATGCCGTCACTTCATCACGATCAACGGCAATCACCAGTGACCACGGCGTCCCTTTGACGGGAGAGGCATAAACGAACTGCTGTTCACCGCCGATAGTCAGTTCAGCATGTCCGCCCTGACTGGCCAGATTTTGGATGACTTTGAGGTCGAGTGAAGGTGACAACTCAGTGACCGGCTTGAGAATAAGGTCTGACTTCGGCGCGGCAATCAATTTACCGCTGCTGTCCACCAGGAATGCAAAGCTCTTCTCCAGTGGATGAATCGCATTCACCGTATTGGAGACGGTATCCAGGTGCAGATCGCTGCCGATCACACCCAATGTTTTTCCGTTATCGACAATCGGCTGAGCAAAAGTAATGGTCAGCTTGCCGGTTGACGCATCAACATAAGGGTCCAGCAACACCGGATGGCCAGCTTTAACCGTTTCCAGATACCACGGACGCTGGCTGCCATCATAGGTGGCTGGCATAGGGTGGACGAACACATGGGAATGAGGCTCAGGATAGACGATATAGGCATCATCAAACTCGCCAGCTTCGATCGCCGCACGCAGAAAAGGGACCGCATCGTCATGACGACCAAAAGCCGTTTTGATCGAACCGGTGATCCGTTGTTTCTCTGCCGCCCAGCCAGCCAGTTCCGCCGCATGAACGCGGGAGAGTTGGCCAATGTGCTCATCAATGCTTTCAAGTGTCTTTCCACGCACGGTGGTGTAGGTAAAAGTGGCAAGTGCGATAAGGGATACTGCCGTGATGACCACGCTGATAGCGATTAAACGCGAGCGTATTGTTTTAAACATGTTTGACCTTCCACCCAACTGGATCACATTAGAGGTTTGTTTTTTCCAGAATGCGTCCTGCGTCACTGAAAATACGGAATACGTATTCAGTTATCGGTAACCCCATCTAAAACTGTAGGGAAACGATTGCGCGGTGGAAGAGTATTAAGGCACTAAAAAGGGGAAGGGAGTTAGCGCGCCCGTCATCATGATAATGAGAGACGGGCACACTTTCCTTAACGAAGCGAGCGCTCGAATGCACTCGCTGATACCGCTTAATTTAACGCGACGAGGGACAGCTGATGCGAGTCGGTATAACGGTCAGTGGCCAATGGCATCGCATCCTCATCAACCTGAAACTGCGTCACCGACTGCTGCAAATTCACCACCTGCTGTTGCAGTGAGCTGGCAGCGGTAGCCACTTCAGCCACCAGTGAGGCATTCTGTTGTGTTACGCCATCCATCTGCTGGATAGCGATATTGATCTGCGAGATGCCGCGCGTCTGTTCGCCGGATGCCAGCATCACTTCATCCATGATATCGACCACTTTTTTCACATCGAGCATCACTTCATTCATGGTGACGCCAGCATCTTTAACCAGTCCTGAACCCTGCTCAATGTTGCTGAGCGAGTCATTGATCATCAGGCCAATTTCCTTCGCGGCGGTGGCGCTGCGCTGAGCCAGCACCCGAACTTCCGAAGCGACCACGGCAAAACCGCGTCCTGCTTCACCGGCGCGCGCGGCTTCTACCGCAGCGTTCAGGGCCAGCAGGTTGGTCTGGAAGGCTATGCCGTCAATCACACCGACGATGTCGCCGATTTTTGCCGAGCTTTTCTCAATGGAACTCATGGTGGTGACCACTTCAGACACCACTGTTGCACCACGCGAAGCAGAATCTGAAGCCTTCTGCGACAATGCGTTAGCTTTGCGCGTGTTGTCCTCATTGTTTTTCACTGTCGCCATAATCTGCTCCATACTGGATGCCGTCTCATCCAGCGAGGCCGCCTGTTGCTCAGTACGGCTGGAAAGATCGATATTACCGGTGGCGATCTCTTCTACGCCGGAGCCGATTGCATCGGTGCCACTGCGGACCATCAACACCATGTTCGCCAGGCCATCGCGCATACGCTGGACAGCGGCAAACAGTTGCGCAATTTCATTTTTACCGGAGATGTCGATGCGCGCACGTAAGTCGCCTTCGGCGATGCGATCAAACACGTTGATCACATGATTGAGCGGCTTAACGATAAGATTGGTCATCACCGACCAGGCCAGCGCGGCCAAAACCAGCGCACAGGCGATACAAAAGTACAGCGTAAACGCCATATGCTGAACCCGATCGCTGGAGTCACTGTATGCGACATCAATACTTTTAATTTTAAAGGCCACCAGCGCTTTAGAGGCTTTATCAAAGGCACCGTATAACGCCGTTGATTTCCCTGCACGCTGGCGGTATTCATCCAGTTTGCCTGCTTCGAGCGCGGCAAAAGCCGGATCGATAAACTCTTTCATCAGCGCATCGCGTGTAGTGGCCATTTCAGCCGCAATTGGCTTCTCTGCTGAGGATTGTGGATATTTCAGATATTCCTGCCATTTCGCACTGGCGTTATCTATTTTTCCTCTGGCGCGCTCTAGCGCGACTTTGGCTTTTTCGGCATCGCCACTGCCCACCAGTGATTCATATAAACGCAAATCCAGTCGTCCACGTAATAAAAGTTCTGAGCTTTCATTGAGCGCCACCAGGCCCGGCAAAACTTCGGTATCAACGGTGGCAAAGGATTTATTGCCAGACTGTACGGCAAATAACCCTAAAATACCGACGAACAGCAATAATGCTGTTAATGAAAAAACCATGATGCTGAGGGCGGTGCGGATCTTTATTCTATGAAACATAACTATTCCCTGAGAACGTTTAATTGAAAAAGATGAAGGCGTAGTAACAATGATTTTTTTATTAAAAGGGGAAGTCATGAGTGTGACTTCCCGTCAACAGGCGGATTTAACCCAAATACTAAGGCTTAGCGGTCTCGGCTAAGAAGGTCTGCAGTTTTTTATTATAAAACTTTGCTTGCATCATAGTGCCATGACCGCTGGTTTCAGCACTGGCCGGAATGAGCAGTAACTCCGCTTTCTTTATCTTGGGCAATTCACTCTGCAAAATGCCGGTTTCAACCGGATTACGTTCATCATCTGCTGAATTAATGATCAGCATTGGTGCGGTAATACGGTTCAACCCAGGCATGGCATTATAATTTGCCGACGAACCCCAGATATAAATGAAATCGTTGGCATCCGCGGTGACAGGCGCAGCAAGACGTGCATCCACCAGTTGGTCTGCCAGCGCGCGCGTCGGAGCTTTATGTTGATAAGCGAGCGTACCGCCGGTGGTGGCAATGCTGAACATGATATTGGCGGTTTTAAGCGTAGGGGGTTGCTGTTGATAGTTGCCTTCAGCCCAGGCAGGATCGCCTTTGATCGATTCAATCAGCATGCGGCGAAGCATCCAGTTGCGTCCGGATAACTCATTCGGCTGCGACGCCATCGGGACCAGTGCATCCATCATGCCGGGATATTTTTCACCCCACAGCCACGTCTGCATCCCGCCCATGGAATAGCCCATCACCAGGCGTAAATGCGAAATGCCCAAACCTTCTTTAATCAGCCGATATTGTGCTGTCACCATATCGTCGTAATCGTAATGCGGGAAGGCCATTCTCAAGCCATCAGAAGGTTTGGATGATTTTCCTGAACCAATGCCTTCCGGGATGATAATAAAATACTTGCTGGCATCCAGCGCCTGTCCCGGGCCAAATAACTCCCCGGCAAATCCCGGTGCCAGTAAGGCACTCAGAGGTTGATTGGTTCCGTGCAGTAATAATACCGCTGGTTTATTCTTATCACCTAAAGTAATGTAGTGAATGCGCACATCTTTTAATTTTTCACCGCTATTAAAGCTAAATTCTTTTGCGATCCAGTCAGCTTCTGTCGGCGTGGGTAATGAACTGGCTGCGTGCGTTATGGGTGATACAGTTAACAGAATGGCACTGGCCACTCCTGATATCATGCGATTAAACATAAACGTCGCTCTTAAGTGATGATATTCCCTGGAAGGCTGATATTAGTTTTAATAGAGATAAATCCCAATTAATATCAACGGGATTCAAGGAAAAGCAGACAATAATCTTCTTTTTTGAGTTTTAATAAGATGATTTTTATGCGGTTTTTCTTATGCTGATACATCCGCATGCCATGATGATGTTTAATATTTCTGTATTAATTCTCTTATTTCATCTGTCTCATCGTATTCCCTCTCATTTGTTTTCATTATCAGCGCTTCTTAGCACACCCAAATCCTTCCTCTGCCACACCGGAATCTTCCTGAAGTAAAATCTGTGCACTACAAGCGTGCGGCGCTGCACTTAAATGGCGCGCAGTTCGTGTTGTCATTACGCTTATTTACTCAGACATCTCGTACCTGACACGCTTTTTATCCCCATGCAATCGGTTGCTTATTTTAGCAACCGATTGCGCATTCGATTGCGGTTCCAAAGGGACATGAAATTGAATGCGTGGTGGGTAAGTTGTTGATAGATAGAACTATTTTTATAATTCCTCATTGGCATAGCGTTTGCAATAAACCTTGAAGGCAACTCATTGCACTTTTACTTATCAAGGAACCGTTATGCCTTACGCCTCTGAAACCCTATTGCGCGCCAGCTTTTTTGATTTCACCGCACTGGCTTCTCAGCCCGATGATATCGCTGCGCATGCGCGCTACCTCGAAGACGGCTTGCTGACGCTGCGCGAGGGTAAGGTGGTGTCGCTTGAAAACTGGGAGATTGCAGAAGGGCGCACTGATACCGCCAGGGTAATCGATCTGCGCGGCAAGCTGATCGTGCCGGGCTTTGTGGATACACATACTCATTATCCGCAAACAGAGATGATTGGCGCATTTGGCGAACAGTTGCTGGAGTGGCTAAACCAATATACTTTTCC
This sequence comes from Pantoea folii, assembly GCF_056678875.1. Classification (NCBI taxonomy): domain Bacteria; kingdom Pseudomonadati; phylum Pseudomonadota; class Gammaproteobacteria; order Enterobacterales; family Erwiniaceae; genus Pantoea; species Pantoea folii. The sequence continues at coordinate 171,718 of NZ_JBWXON010000002.1, forward strand.
GGTTGAGGGCCAATATGACTGCCCGGATCACGCGGCACAGATGTCTGCCTTCTTCCTGCAGCAACTGTTATCCAATGGCACCACCACGGCGCTGGTGTTTGGCACGGTGCACAAACAATCGGTCGATGCGTTGTTCCAGGCCGCGCAACAGCTGGATATGCGTCTGATTGCCGGAAAAGTGATGATGGACCGCAACGCCCCCGCGTATCTGACTGAAACACCGGAAGAGAGCTATCAGGACACGCGTGAACTGATTGAACGCTGGCACCAGCGTGGGCGTTTAAGCTATGCCTTGACGCCACGTTTCGCGCCCACCTCCTCGCCAGAACTGCTGGAGAAAGTCCGTCAACTGCGCAGCGAGTTCCCGGATACCTGGCTGCACACCCATCTGAGCGAAAATCAGCAGGAGATCACGTGGGTCAAATCGCTGTTCCCGGAGCGGGACTGTTACCTCGACGTTTATCATCACCATCAGCTCACCGGAAAGCGCAGCGTGTTTGCACACTGCCTGCATCTGGAAGAGAACGAGTGGCAATGCCTGCACGACACCGATTCCTCTATCGCATTTTGTCCGACGTCGAACCTGTTTCTTGGCAGTGGCCTGTTCAATATTAAACGCTGCTGGCAGCAGGGCGTGCGCATGGGCATCGGCACCGATGTCGGCGCAGGCACCACCTTTAATATGCTGCAAACCCTCGGTGAAGCGTACAAGGTTGGGCAGTTACAGCAGTACAAACTCAGCGCCTGCGAAGCCTTTTACCACGCGACGCTGGGCGGCGCGCATGCACTGGATATCGACGATAAAATTGGCAATTTCAATCCCGGCAAAGAAGCGGATTTCGTGGTGATCGACCCGGCGGTTTCGCCGCTGCAAAAGCTGCGTAGCGGTAATAGCAAAGATATCTGGGAACGCTTATTTGTGATGATGACGCTGGGAGACGACCGCAACATTGCGCAAACCTGGGTCAGCGGCAAACCGGTGTGGCAGCGCGATCGAGAAGAGGCAACGGTATGATCCAGTTTCTGCTGAATAATCGGCTGGTCACCGAAACGGCCTTAGACCCGAATCTGACCGTGCTTAACTACCTGCGTAGCCATCAACAGCGGCGGGGAACCAAAGAGGGCTGCGCATCAGGTGACTGCGGTGCCTGTACGGTGACGCTGGGAAAAGTGGTGGCGGGGCGAATGCAGTATCAGGCCATCAACAGTTGCCTGACGCTGGTTAGCAGCCTGCAAGGCAAACAGCTGATCACCGTGGAAGATTTGAAACAGGGCCGTGAACTGCACAGCGTGCAGCAGGCGATGGTGGATTGCCACGGCTCGCAATGCGGCTACTGTACGCCGGGCTTTGTCATGTCGCTGTTCACTTTGCAGAAAAATACACAGGGCTGGAATCCGCAGCAGGCTGAACAAGCGCTGGCAGGCAATCTGTGTCGCTGCACGGGCTACCGGCCAATTATGGCCGCCGCACAGCAAGCTTGTGAGCAATCCGCAGAAGATAATTTTACGGCGGATGAGTCGGCACTGGTTCAGCGCTTACAGGCGTTGAATAACCGGGAAGTACAAATACTGGAAGCCAACGGCAGCCGCTGTTTCGTACCGAAAACACTGGCACAGCTCGCGGCACTGTATCAGCAGTATCCTGAAGCGCAATTGTTGGCCGGCGGCACCGATCTCACATTGAAAATGACTCAGCAGTACCAACGCTTACCGCTGTTAATCGCGTTAGAGCAGGTTGAGGCGTTAAGCGCCTGTTCTGAGGATGAGCAGGATATTCATCTGGGCGCTGCTGCACCGCTTCATTATTGCTACCATTTCCTGGCGGCGAGAATTCCTGCCTTCAGTGCCACACTGGAGCGCTTTGCATCATTACAGATCCGCAATCAGGGTACGCTCGGCGGCAATATCGGCAATGCTTCGCCGATCGGTGATTGTGCGCCCATGTTGCTGGCACTCAATGCGCGATTGGTGTTGCAGCAGGGAGAAAGCCTTCGTGAAGTCCCGCTGGACCAGTTCTTCACTGGCTACAGGCAAACCGTGTTGCAGCCAGGGGAATTCATTCACTCAATAGTGATACCGAAAGTGACGGTGTCACCTGATTTCGTGGCATGGAAAGTGGCAAAACGTCTGGATGATGATATTTCGGCGGTGTTTATCGCCATCAACATTCAGCTTAAAGAAGGCGTGGTGGTGCAGGCACGACTGGCCTTTGGCGGCATGGCCGCAACGCCCAAACGGGCAACCGCAGCCGAGGCCGCCCTTAATGGTCAGCCACTGAATCAAGCTTCCATTGAGCAAGCCTGCGCGGCGCTTAGCCAGGATTTCCAGCCGTTAAGTGATTTCCGCGCCAGCGCCGACTACCGCTTGCAGGTCGCGCGCAATCTGTTACGTCGTTATTACGCGCAAACCTGTGGCGAACTGACCCTTACCGAGGTGGCGCGCTATGTCTCATAACCGACCCGAACTCAGCGAAACGCTTTTAAAAAGCCAGTTTGCCAGCGACATGAAAACCGGTGTGGGCCGCAGTCAGAAGCATGAAAGCGCCGATAAACACGTCACGGGCGAGGCGATCTACATTGATGACCGGCCGGATCTGCCTGGCCTGCTGCATCTTTGCCCGCGTCTGAGTGAACATGCGCATGCACGTATTACACATGTCGATGTACAGCCTTGCTATGCCGTGCCCGGCGTAGTGACCGTTCTGACCTGGCGCGATGTGCCGGGCCTGAATGATGTCGGCCCGTTAGAACCGGGCGATCCGTTACTGGCAATGGATACCGTGGAGTATCTCGGGCAGATTGTGATTGCGGTGGCAGCGGATTCACCCGAAGCCGCGCGCGCCGGTGCTGCCGCCGCCATCATCGAATATCAGCCGCTGCCGGCGATCCTGGATGTGCGCGAAGCCCTGGAGCAGCGTCACTTTGTGCAGCAACCGCACGTGCATCAACGGGGTGATGCTGAAGCGGCGCTGGCGCGTGCGCCGCATCGTATTCAGGGTGAATTTCATATAGGCGGTCAGGAGCACTTCTATCTGGAAACCCAGACCGCGTTAGTGATCCCAGGTGAAGACGACAGCCTGCAGGTTTTCTCATCGACCCAGAACCCGACGGAAGTGCAGAAGCTGGTGGCCGAAGTGATGGATATCACCATGAACAAAGTCACCATTGATATGCGCCGGATGGGCGGCGGGTTTGGCGGTAAAGAGACGCAGGCTGCGGGTGTGGCCTGCTTGTGTGCGATTGCCGCGCGCCAGACGCGGCATCCGGTAAAAATGCGTCTGGCGCGACGTGATGATATGCGTATCACCGGTAAGCGCCATCCCTTCTTTGTGCGTTACGATGTGGGCTTTGATGAGGAAGGTCGTTTCTGTGGTGTCAAAATCGATTTGGCGGGAAACTGCGGTTATTCCCTCGATCTGAGCGGATCGATCGTCGATCGCGCGATGTTTCACGCAGATAATGCCTACTATCTTGGTGATGCGCTGATCACCGGTTATCGCTGCCGTACGCACACCGCGTCTAATACTGCCTATCGCGGTTTTGGCGGGCCTCAGGGCATGGTGGCGATTGAGCAGATCATGGACCATATCGCCCGCGAGCGCGGTTTGGACCCGCTCGAACTGCGTAAGCGCAACTATTACGGCAAGCAGGATCGCAACATCACCCATTACCAGCAGCAGGTGGAAGATAATCTGCTGATGGAGATGACGGAGCAGCTGGAAGCCAGTAGCGATTACGCCACGCGCCGTGCGGACATCAGCGCGTTTAATGCCAGCAACCGTTATATGAAACGCGGTCTGGCCTTAACGCCGGTGAAGTTTGGCATCTCCTTTACCTCCAGCTTCCTCAATCAGGCCGGTGCCTTAATTTTGATCTACACCGATGGCACGGTGCAGCTCAATCACGGTGGCACCGAAATGGGTCAGGGACTGAATACCAAGGTGGCGCAGATTGTCGCGGAAGTGCTGCAAATCGATATCAGCCAGATTCAGGTCACGGCGACCAACACCGGAAAAGTGCCGAACACCTCACCCACGGCGGCCTCCAGCGGGGCCGATCTTAACGGCAAAGCGGCGCAGAATGCCGCGCAGATATTGCGCGATCGCATGACGGAAATGCTGTGTCAGCAGCATCACTGCACGGTCGACGCCATCTCCTTTAGCAATGGCATTGTGCGCGTTGGCGAGTTGCACTTTACTTTTGCGCAGGTGGCGCAGCAGGCGTGGCTGAATCAGGTGCCGTTATCCGCCACCGGATTTTACAAAGTGCCCGGCATCCATTACGACCGCAATGCCGGACGCGGCAAACCCTTTTATTACTTCGCTTATGGCGCGGCGTGCTGCGAAGTGCTGGTGGATACCTTAACCGGTGAATATCGTTTGCTGCGCGCGGATATCCTGCATGACGTTGGCGCCTCGCTCAATCCGGCGCTGGATATTGGGCAAGTGGAGGGCGGTTTCGTGCAGGGCATGGGCTGGTTAACCTGCGAAGAGCTGGTGTGGAACGATCAGGGCAAGCTGCTAACAGACGGCCCGGCGAGTTACAAAATCCCCGCCATCAGCGATGTCCCACATGATTTGCGCGTCACGCTGGTAGAGAACCGTAAAAATCCGCAGGACACGGTATTCCATTCGAAAGCCGTGGGTGAGCCGCCGTTTATGCTGGGCATTGCGGTGTGGTGTGCGTTACAGGATGCCGTAGCCAGCGTGGGTAACTACCGCCGCCATCCGCAACTGGATGCACCCGCCACGCCGGAGCGCGTTTTCTGGGGCGTTCAGCGCCTCTCAGGAGCAGATGATGATTTATCATGACTGGATCGCCGTACTGCACAGTTTACGTGAGAAACGTGAGAGCTGCGTTTTAGTCACCGTGCTGAGCCAGCGCGGATCGGTCCCGCGCGATCGCGGCAGTAAAATGGTGGTCAGCGCCAGCGATACTTATCTCACCATCGGCGGCGGTCATCTGGAATATCAGTGCATTGCGCTGGCGCGCGAGATGCTGGAGCAGCGTTGCCAGCAGCCGCGCAGCGAAGAGTTTGCGCTGGCTGCGCGCCTCGGCCAGTGCTGCGGCGGGCATGCCACGCTGCTGTTTGAACCGCTGATGCAGCAGCAACCTGAAATCCAGCTTTACGGCGCAGGCCACGTCGGTCAGGCGCTGGTAAACCTGCTGGCAACGTTACCCTGTCACATTACCTGGATTGATAGCCGCGCCGCCCAGTTTCGCTATGTGCCACCGGGTGTCACGGTGCGTCAGGTAGAGGACCCGATCGATTGCGTCAAAGAGGCCGCGCCCGACAGCTACTTCATTGTGATGACCCACGACCATCCGCTCGATTTGGCGCTAAGCGAAGCCATTTTGCGGCGCGGTGATTTTCGCTATGCCGGCGTTATTGGTTCGGCTACCAAAGCGCAGCGCTTTCGCTATCGGCTGGAAGGCAAAGGGATCGCTGCGGATGCAGTGGCGCGGCTGCGCTGTCCGCTCGGCCTGCCGGATGTGAAAGGCAAACTGCCAGCGGAAATCGCCGTGGCGGTAGCGGGTGAAGTCATCAGTGTGTATCAGCGCCAGCAGAGCGGTTGTTGAGTGACGTTGAAACTGCCAGGATAGAAGCATCCCGCCGCACCGGTTGCGGCGTTGCTGATTATCAGGAGCGATAATGACTTCACGAGCCAATCCGTTTTTCACCGTCAGTGCATTGCCCTATCAAACTCCGCCTTTTGACCTGATTCAGGAAGCCGATTTTCTTCCGGCGCTTGAAGCGGGTATTGAAGAGAAGCGTCAGGAAATTGCCGCCATCGCCACTAATCCTGAACCGGCTACTTTTGCCAACACCTATGAAGCACTTGAGCGCAGCGGGCAGTTGTTAAACCGCGTCAATCTGGTATTTGGTGCCATGACGTCAGCCAACACCAGTGATGTATTGCAGGAAGTAGACGAGCTAATCACGCCTAAACTCACGGCGCTAAATGATGAAATCCATCTCAACAGCCAGCTGTTTGCCCGTCTCGACAGCGTTTACCAGCATCGCGGCTCTGCCTGTCCGGATGCGGAATCGATGCGTTTGGTGGAAGTGACCTGGCAGCATTTCCAGCTGGCTGGGGCCAGCCTGAGCGACGCAGATAAAGACAAACTGCGTGCTTGCAATCAGGAACTCGCCACGTTGAGTACCCGTTTTGGCAATAAGTTGCTGGCGGCGACTAAAACGGGCGCGTATACGGTAAGCAGCGCGGCGGCGCTGGCGGGATTGAGTGAAGAAGAGCTAGCGCACGCCAAAGCCGCAGCGGAGGCGCGTGGATTGCACGGCGAATGGCTGCTGCCGTTACAGAACACCACGCAACAGCCTGCGTTGCAGTCACTGGAAGTGCGCGCCACGCGTGAAGCGCTGTTTAACCAGGCACTCACGCGTAGCGAACAGGGCGATGACAATGACACGCGCGCAATTGTACTACGTATGGCACAGCTGCGCGCAGAGCAGGCTAAGCTGCTCGGTTTCAATACTTACGCCGAGTGGAGCATGCAGGATCAGATGGCGAAAACGCCGGATGCTGCCTTTGCGTTTATGCGAAATATCGTCCCGGCGGCGCGAGCACGCGCTGAGCGAGAAGCGTCAGACATCCAGCAGATCATTGAACAACAGCACCACACTTTCCCGCTGCGCGCCTGGGACTGGAATTTCTATGCTGAACAAGTGAGAAAAGCTAAATACGCACTGGATGAGAGCCAAATCCGCCCGTACTTTGAGCTGAATAATGTACTGGAAAAGGGCGTGTTCTGGTCCGCCAGCCAGCTGTTTGGCATCCGCTTCCAGCAGCGTCACGATCTGCCGGTGTATCATCCGGACGTTAACGTTTATGAAATCTTCGATGCTGACGATACGCCGCTGGCGCTGTTCTACACCGATTTTTATAAGCGTGATAACAAAAGCGGCGGTGCCTGGATGAGCAACTTCGTTGATCAGACCACGCTGCTGGGCACCAAACCGGTGATCTACAACGTCTGCAACTACACCAAACCGCAGGCTGGGCAACCTGCGTTGCTCAGCTGGGATGAGGTGATCACGCTGTTCCACGAATTCGGTCATGCGCTACACGGTTTGTTTGCCACCCAACGTTATCCAAGCCTGTCCGGTACCGCTACGCCACGTGACTTTGTCGAGTTTCCTTCGCAGATTAACGAGCACTGGGCCAGCGATGAAAAGGTGTTTGCCAACTATGCCCGTCATTATCAGAGTGGCGATGCGATGCCCGTGGAACTGCGTGAAAAGATGGTGCGCGCATCTAAGTTCAACAAGGGCTACGACATGACCGAACTGCTGGCGGCGGCGTTGCTGGATCTGCAATGGCATTCGCTGACCACGCAGGACAATCCGCAGGATGTCAGTCACTTTGAACTACAGGCGCTGGCGGCAGAGCACATCGCGTTAACCACTGTACCGCCGCGTTATCGCTCCACCTATTTCCGTCATATCTGGGGCGGCGGTTACGCGGCTGGTTATTACGCCTATATCTGGACGCAAATTTTAGCCGATGATGGTTATCAGGCTTTCGTTGAACGTGGTGGGTTGAGTCGTGAGAATGGCCAGCAATTCCGCGATCATATTCTTTCACGCGGTAACAGCAGCGATCTGCAACATCTGTGGCTGGCATGGCGTGGAAAAGCACCGGAGATTGGTCCGATGCTGAAGAATCGCGGTTTAGAAGAGGCGTGATAAGCAGGGCGCATGGTGTGCGCCCTGGCATTAACCCAACGGGCCACCTTCAATGGTGTCGCACATGCCGGCCAGCACTCGCTCGCCGGTTTCGTTTTTCAAATCGGCGTACCACGCAGCGGTGATTTCGGCATCTTTGGCATGCGTCACGTCGCAGCGTTTACGTGCTTTCAACACCAAATCTTTAGTGCGTTCCACGCGGCGCGCCTCGTAGCGCTGCAATCCATCTTCGATACCCAGCGAATGTGAGGCCAGCGTCTGCGCCAGCACCACCGCATCTTCCATCGCGGCGCAACCGCCCTGGCCGATATCTGGCGTGGTGCTGTGCGCCGCATCGCCGAGCAAGGCCACGCGACCTTTGACGAAACGGCTAAAGGGTTCAATGTCGTGAATTTCAACCCGATTGGTGGTATCGGGATTGATACTGTCGATCAGGCGCTGCACCGGATCGGCCCAGCCGCTGAAGTAATTCTTCAGATCCTGGCGCAGAGTGGAACGATCCTCGGCTAAGCCCTTGGGCAAAGGCACGTCGAAGAAGAAGTAAAAGCGGTTGCCGCTCACTGGCATCAGGGAGACGCGCTTGCCCTCGCCGACAAAGGTTGTCCACTGATCGGCTGGGGCGATGCTTTCATCTATGGTCACTAAGCCGTTCCAGTTAACGTAGCCAGCGTAGCGTCGTTCTACATGTTCTCCCAACACATAGTGGCGGACCACGGAATGCGTACCGTCAGCGGCGACCAGGAAATCGCCTTCAGCCTGACTACCATCATCAAACCAGGCGGTGACGCCGGTGGTGCTTTGCTCGACGTGGGTCACGCGTTTACCGAACTGAATGCATGAGCGACCATAGGTATCGATCAGCATCGCCTGTAACTCGGCGCGAGCGACCGGATAAGGGTATTCGCCAACTTGCTGCACCAGGGGGGACAGGCTAAAGCGGGTCAGGGTGCTACCACTGTGCGCATCGTTATAGGCCATAAACGCCATATTGCCGCCCAGTGCCTGCAGTTGCTGTTTCATGCCAAGCGCGTTCAGGCACTTTACGCCGTTGGGCCAGATCGAGATCGCCGCACCGACTGGCTTCATCTCTTTGACCGCTTCAAAAACGGCCGTATCGAATCCTGCTTTCTCCAGCGCAATCGCCGCGCTCATGCCGCCAATGCCCGCTCCAATCACAATCGCTTTCATCACTGTCTCCTTTGTCTACCTGATTACCCTTGCAACTTTCGTACCATTCGCTTTTCTTTGCAGTGATTTATTTAATTTATTGATTATTATGGGTTATCAGTAAATGTGCGTTGCGTAAGTTGCACTGATTTCGAGCAACCATTTGCACGGCGATGGGGCGGTAGAACCCGATCATGAATCAAATGTTCCAGCATGGCATTTGGCGGTGGAGAGGCCATACTGTTTAGAACCTTTTCGCGAGGAATTTCCCATGAAGTGGATAATGGTGTTGATGATGCTGTTCAGTGCGGGTGCTATGGCGCAAACCCAGTGGCAACCGGAAAGAAAAGCGCCCGTGGTGCAACTGACGCCGGTGGCGGCCAAATGCGATCTCTCGTCCTGCCAGCAAAACTGTTATGTACAGCAATCGCAATGCAAAAATGACAACGGCGGCGGCTGTGGATCGCTCGCACAAATTTGCGTACAAAACTGTTCGAACGAGTGCCGATAAATGAAATAAATCTGTCATAACAGGGTGCTAGCGTGTTTCCCCGGCAAGGTAATATTCTGATAACAGGGGAAAATAATGAAAACCCGCTATACACTGATTGCAACGGTTTTACTGCTCGCTCAACAGGCCCATGCGACAACACTGCCGCAGGCGGCCGCACTGGCTGCACAAACGTCTACCGGTTCAACCCCAGGCTATACGCAGCTGGAGCAACAGTCGTTGCAGGCTCAGCGCACCTGGCTGCAAGGCGACAGTGCGTCACTGAAACGTGAGCAACTGGAAAAAGCCAAACAGACCAGCACGCAGGCAGACAAAGCCTGGCTGAAAAGCAGTGGCTATGATTTCAACGTGAAGCAAAATCAGCAGGCTGGCATCGCGCTGTTATCAGGTTTCAGCACATTGCCAGACAGCGTATTGACGGCTAACCGCGCCACCGTGACTGATATCAACCTGAATGCCACGCAGAACGTGCGTCATCAGGCGTTGCAGGATGCGGAAGCGATCGGCTCGCTGTATTTCCTGTCTGACGCCATGGGTCCGCGTCTTGGTAAAGCCTTCATCGCGGCTTATGACAAAGGCGAACTCAGCAAAGCCGCTGCGCTGATTAAAGCCAGTGAAGTCAGCACCAGCGCTGCCAAAAAACACTTTAACTATCCGCGCCCGTTCCTGCATGAAGGCAATACCATCCATCTGGTACCCGATGATGTAGTGGTGAAAGACAATGTGCGCTATACCGCGGACGGCGGATCGTTCCCCAGCGGACACACCAATACCGGTTATACCGATGCGCTGCTGATGGCCGAAATGGTGCCGGAACGCTTTGAGGCACTGGTCACCCGTGGTGCGCGTTATGGATATTCGCGTCTGGTGTTAGGCGTGCACTATCCGCTGGACGTGATGGGTTCACGTATGGTGGCAGAGCGCAACGTGGCGACTTACCTCAACGATGCACGCTATCAGGTGCTGTTCAAAGAGGCGCGCGATCAACTGCGTGCCGCGCTGGAGAAGGAGTGTGGTACTTCATTGGCTGAATGCGCACGCACAACCGGCAAGGACGATCCTTACCGCGCGCCGGATATGAAGCAATTCTATCGTTTCACGATGAGCTACAATCTGCCAAAAGCCAATGTGAAAAACACGCCGATTCAGGTGCCGCAGGGCGCGGAGATTCTGCTGAAAACCGCGCTGCCTAAACTTTCTGATGCGCAGATTCGTCAACTGATGGTGAAAACAGCCTTGCCAAACGGTTATCCGCTGTCGGGCAATGCCGAGCAATCCTTCTGGCAGCGCGTCGATCTCACCGCCGCGTACAGCATGGCTAAGTGATCCTGACGCGGGCACTGACGTCGTCAATACGTCGGTGCCCGCAACTCACGGATTTGCGTTCTTGTTATGGAGATCAAACGCAAAGAGCGTAGAAAGGATTAACGCTGACTGCGGCAACAGCGGGATAGTCAGGACAAACGCACATTATCTTTTCAGACTACCGTATTCAGCATGATGATTCGCAGTGTATAGCCACGGCCCGAGAGCTAATCGACGATGAATAGCTTCGCACCGTACGTCGTGGAGGAACGATGTGCTTCGGCATTATCGGCAACCTGATAGCTCACGCCAGGCGTTAGGGTAAAAGTGCGGCCATCTTCCAGTTCGGTGATCATTTCGCCTTCCAGACACAGCAATATATGACCTTTGCTGCACCAGTGATCGGCGAGATAACCCGGCGAATACTCCACCATGCGCACACGAATATCGCCAAAACGCTGAGTGCGCCACAGCGCAAACCCGCTGTCGCCCGGATGTTTTTCGGTCTCGAGGGTGCTCCAGTCGGTAATGCCAAACGGTAGTTGATTGATCTGCACGACGCTATCCTTATTGAATTCGACGAGAACACAACATTACCGCCTGGCAAAAAAATAACCAGTGAATTCAACCGACTTCATGCCACATTTCGCTCATCGCCAACTCCAGCCTTTTGAACACCCGATAACGTGCATCATGAAACGCAAAGCGTTCCGGGCGTGGCTGTAACTCGCCGGGATTAAGGCGTACTGCTTGCTGTGCCGCCGTGGCCAGATCGGGCCAGACACCTACGCCGACGCCCGCACAAAGCGCAGCACCCAGCGCGCCAGTCTCTTTGCACTCAGCCACGCGAATCGGAACGCCCAACACATCAGCAAACATTTGCGGCCAGATGCAGCTGCGCGCCGCGCCACCAGAAAGGGTCGCGTGGGTAAACGGAATCCCTGCTGCGCGCAAGCGATTAATGTGTGCGCGATGGGCAAATGTCACGCCTTCAAACAGCGCAAACAGCATATCTGCGCGCGTATGCCAGCCGCTCAAGCCATAAAACCCCGCTTTTGCGGGTTCAGATTTACGACCGGAATAGAGGTAAGGATGATAGAGCGGCAACTGCGGGTTGGGTTCAACATGGGCCACGGTATCACTGCTGTGAGCCGCGCCGTTGCCAGCGCGCCCATCATCAAACTCACGCAGGAACCAGTCGAGATTAGCGGCCGAGGTGGCGCTGGCTTCAATCGCCATAAAGCGATCATTTTCAATAATTGAATTCATAAACACGGGCCGCTGGTAATCCGGTTTATCGACCACCACCTGATTGATGCTCCAGGTTCCTGCGACGATAGAAGCCTCTCCGGTTTTCACCACGCCAGAACCAATGGCACTGGCCACCACATCAAAAATGCCGGCCACCACCGGAATGCCTGACGGTAACCCGGTGAGTTGCGCGGCGCGCGCGGTCACGTGTCCAACCACCGCACAAGACTCGCGCAGAGGCGGCAGCAGGTTAAGCGCCTCTTCAATGCCATACAGCGCCATCAACTCGTGGCTGTAATTGCGCTGTCGATAATCGATTAATCCGGCTCCGGCGGCATCGGAAACCTCAGCGCTGATAGCCCCGCAGAGGAAATGGGCGATGACATCTTTAGCACACAACAAATGGCCGATCTGCGCCCAGCGATCGGGCTGATGCTGTTTAATCCAGCTGATCAGCACGGGCGTGGCGGCGGGCCAGGGCTTCTGCAGCGAAAGTTGATAGATGGCTTTATCGGTACCGCTGGCTTCCAGGCCCTGCACGGTTTCGATGGCACGATGGTCGATGGATTGAATGCCGAACAACGGCTGCTGCTGCTTATCAAGTGCATACAGACCGTTACCGTGACCCGCCGCGCCCACGGCAATAACCTCATTCGCCGCGCTGCCCGCCTGTTGCAGGCAGCGCGTGACGGCCACGCTGACCCCGTGCCAGATATCTTCTACCGGACGCTCCGCATAACCTTCTTGCGGCTGGAGGGTTTCTCCCGCACATTCGGCAACCGACAGTACGCGGCCACTGAGATCGAACAGTACCGCTTTGATCATGGTGTTTCCGGCATCTATGCCGAGAAGTTGACTCATATCCGACTCCGATTCACAGACGAAGACGGCGCACCGCTTAAGCGCCGGTGCAGGTAATACTCAACCCTGCTGGTAAATGTCTAATGCGTCCGGGCCGCTAGCGCCCTGATGGATAATTGCCATCAGCGCTTTCACCACGCGTGATGGGTTATCGTGTTGGTACACGTTACGGCCATAAACCATGCCGCTGGCGCCTTGCGCCATCAATGCGGCGCTTTTGGCCAGCACCGGTGCCAGTTCGCCTTTGCCGCCACCGCGCACCAGCGTCGGACAGCGCGCCGCTTCCACTACGCGGTGAAAATCTTCCACGTTCTCCGTGGGGTCGGCTTTGATGATGTCGGCGCCGAGTTCACGCGCCAGACGCACCAGCGGCACGATTTTCTCTACATCACCGAGCGAACCGTAAGCCGCGCCTTGTCCTGCCGGCGCCATCACCAGAGGTTCGATCATCAGCGGCATCGCATAGCGATCGCACGCCTGACGCAGGCGGCCGATGTTCTCCACGCACATACGGAAAATGCCGGGCTCATCAGGGATCAGATAGAGATTCACCACCACCGCAGCCGCGTCCATTTGTAACGCGGCGAGGATTGGCTCATCCGGGTTGTGCAACACCGCCCACATTTCGCGATGGCGCGCCGCGTTATAGGCGTTGCCGACATCCGTGCGCATCACCAGCGCCGGTTTTCGTCCCGCGACCTGCTGCAACAGATCGGCCTGGCCGTAATTCACCTGAATGGCATCCGGCTGCGCGGCGATCAGGTTCCCCATCACACCTTCGATGTTCTCTAACCCAATCAGAAAGTCGGGCTCATTCGCAATACCGTGGTCGATAGCCACATCAAGGCACTTACCGTGTTGAAACAGACGATTCATGCGGACTTTATTGCTGACTAACATGGCGTGTTTCCTCCTGGAAAAGAGTGGGGTTGAGATCGGTCAGGCCGTGCTGTCGCGCCAGACTGGCGCAACTGCTTTGCAGATGGTTTTGCAGTTGAGTGGCGTTCCAGCCGCGCAGGTCAGCCATCAGTTGAGCAATTTCGGCCACCAGTGAGGGCGTCAATTCGCCGCAAATCGCCAGCGACGTGCGGCGCACCAGCAGGTCTTCAAGTTGCTGAACCTGCTCATGCTCAATAAGGTAACAAAGTTCCAGCGCGCTATACCCCGCATGATGCTGCAGCGGCTGCTCCCCCTGTTGCTGGATCAATTGCAGGATTGGCAGGGTGCGGCTGCCATAACGGCGGACTAACTGCGATACGCGGGACAAGGGCAGTGAATGCAGATGCGCGAGTTGGGCTAGCCACGCGGTTTGCCCGGAAGGTGCAGGGAAGTCACGTCCACCGCCGATGGGCAGATCGCCGCTCGATATTCGGCGCTTTTCTCCGATCAGACGCAATACCCGATCCGCGGCCTCTTCACCAAACTGACGAAAGGTGGTCCATTTGCCGCCGACCAGGCATAGCAAGCTGTAAGCATGTGCGGCATCAGGCGGCAGCAGCACCAGCGAGTGATTGCGCGAGATTTGCCCGTTAACTTTGGCGTTGCTGGCCGGAAGCGGACGCACACCGCAAAAGGTGTAGAGAATCGACGATTCCGGCACCACGACGTCAGGAAAAACAAAGCGCAGCGACTCAAGAATGTAGGCTTTTTCCTGCTCTTCACACACCACGCTATCGGGATCGTCCACGCGGATATCCGTGGAACCGAGCAGCACTTTGCCAAACCACGGAAACATAATGCAGACGCGGCCTTCCTGGTTTTCGAAATAGACCATTTCCCCATCGAGCATCTGTAACAGTTTGGGGTGATCAATGATCAAATGCGAACCCTTGGTCCCGCCAATCAGTTTGGTGAAATGTTCCGTGGGCGCCAGACGCTGATTGAGCTGATCTATCCACGCGCCGCCGGCATTCACCAATACATGCGGCTGCATTGTAAAATGCTCACCGCTGAGTGCATCCTGTAACGTAACGGATTCGCCATCGGCGCTCACCAGTTGCAAATAATTCAGCGCCAGTGCCTCCGGACAAGCACGCTCGGCATCTTCAATCAATTCATAACCCAGTCGTTCCGGTGCACTGATCCAGGCATCGTAGTAGCTGGCGCTGTATTTCACCCAGGGGGCAAATCCTGGCCAGCGGTCGCGCGTGGCTGCCTCACCGCGCACCTGATGTTTGGGCATCGATCCGTACTGCCTGGTGTAGACATCGTAGAGACTGAGGCCAGTTTTGATCAGCAGAGCGCCGCGGCGTGTGGGTTTGTCGCTCAGACGCAAAAAACGCCGCGTGGCATTGAGCAGTCCGCCGCCGAGGTTGTCGATCGGGACGGTGGTACGCAGCGGAAAAACATAGTGCGCCGCGTTTTTCAGTAGCCGGTCACGCTCCATCACCGACTCTTTGACCAGCGTAAACTCGCCGGTTTCCAGATAGCGCAGTCCGCCGTGGATCATACGAGACAGCGCGCCGCTGGCCGCCTGGCACCAGTCACCTTTTTCCACCAGAACCGCCGGAATACCCTGCAATGCCAGTTCGCGAAAGGTGCTGATGCCGTTGATGCCGCCACCGACAATCAGCACTGGTGTCGTGGTGCGTTGTCGTAAAGCGCTGAGTCGCTGCTCGCGTGTTGCATTATTCTCCATGGATTGCTCCCCGGCTCTTGGCCATTTCGAGTACGCCTGCTGCGGTGGATTCGTCGGTGACCATGCCTTTTAGCCACTGGCCTTGCAGCGCACAGTGGATGGGATCCACTTTGTCGCGTCCGGCCACCACCGCCATAGAAAAGGGAATACGTTGTAGCTCCGATAAGGTCAGCCCAACCAGCCGCAGATTGGCGTCAAACGGCGCGGGCTGGCCTTGTGCATCGAGTAACCAGGCTAGCAGTTCGCTGCGTGCGCCACTGGTTTCGATGCTGGCGGATGCATGACGAGCTGCCAGATTCAAATCGTAGTAGCTGGAACTGTCGCTGTGAATAGAACCAAGACCGACCACTGCCAGCGTAGCGTTACGCGCTTTATCCAGCACCCGGTCTACGGCACTGATTCTCATCAACATGTCACGTTCAGCAGCAGAGTCAGTGAAGAGCGGGGCATGAATCTGCCAGGCATGGCCGCCAAGCCGAGCCGCCATTTCAGAGGCAACATGATTCACGTCGGTATAGTGCTTTCCTTGCACGCAACCCAATGCAGGCACGACCTGAACATCGTATTTGCGCGAAGGATGCAGTGCCTCCACCAGAGCGCTCACGCCTTTGCCACCGGTGAGCGCAATAACGTCGCCATCTTTCAGACGTGATAGCAAATAATCCGCCGCCGCCGCGCCCACCATCTGTAAATTCTGCTCATCACTGCGCGCGACATTGGGTGCCACCACCACCTGTTGCAGTTGACCCCATTGCTGCAGTTCACTTTCGAGTTGGTGGGCCGACAGCCAGGGCGATTTAATAGTGATTTCCACCATGCCGCTCTCTTTGCCCTGACGAATCAGGCGATTCACGCTGGCGACCGACAACCCGGTTTCCACCGCAATCTCCGACTGCTTTTTGCCGTCGAGGTAATACATCACCAATACCTGATAGATCTGGCGTGCACTGTGAAATGCTGGATGTTCGCTGGCGAATTCCATCGATGATGCGTCCTTATGCTGCCCGATATTTATTCAGCAGGTGGTCAATCGACACCGCCGCCAGCAGAATTAAACCTTTGATCAAGTCCTGCCAGTAGACGGAAACATTAATCAGGATCAGTGAGCTGGTCACGATGGAGAGCAGTGCGACACCTAAAACCGCGCCCAGAATCGAGCCAGTGCCGCCTTTCAGGCTTGCGCCGCCTATCACCGCCGCCGCTATCACGTTCAGTTCCATCCCTACGCCAAAGGTCGGGGTAGCTGAGCCTAACCGCGCCATATAAATAATGCCGGCTACACCTGCTAGCGTTGAGGTGAGTACCGTGACCCACAGTTTTATGCGGTTGATGTTGATGCCGGAATAGGCCGCCGCACGCTCATTACTGCCGGTATAAAATACTTTGCGGAACAGCGTGGCTTTGCGCAGCAGGAAATCGAACAGGGCGACCAATATAAAGAACAGCAGGATGACAAACGGAATGCCCCACATGGCACCCTGGCCGATAAATTTGAAACTGACGGGAAGTGTGAACAGCGACAGCGGCGTGCCCTGGGTGATGATCATGCAAAGTCCGCGCACAATCACCATCGCTGCCAGCGAGGCAATAAAATGACTCAGGCCGATTTTGGTCACTGTTAAACCCATCAGCAAGCCCACCAGTGCGGCGGCAGCTATTCCTCCCAGGCTGGCCAGCCAGGGATCCACCCCACTCAGAAACAGTTGTCCCGCGACCACCATAGAAAGGCACACCACCGCGCCGACCGAGAGATCGAGACCGCCGACGATCAACAAGATCGTCATACCGATCACCACAATGCCTTCAATCGAAAACGACAACAGCATCGCTTTCATATTGGCCCACGTCAGGAAGTAGGGTGAGGTAAAACTCATCACGATAAAGATTAACGCGATGATCGCAATCAAGCCGATTTCCCGCTGCTTGTACAGGCCGCCAAACAATGACAGCCGGGATTTGCCTGCTCCGGGCAAGGTCGTATTCATGGTCATAGCGCCTCCACTTCAGGGGGAATGCCAGCAGCCAGTCTCATCAGATTCTCCTCGGTCATTGCATCGCCGGTCACTTCACCGGTGATGTGACCTTCATGAATAACGATAATGCGGTCACATAAACCAATCAGCTCAGGTAACTCTGATGAAATCACCACCAGTCCGACACCGTTATGTGCTAATTGGGCGAGGATCTGGTAGATCTCTGCCTTGGCGCTGACATCGACGCCGCGCGTCGGTTCATCAAGAAAGATGATTTCGGGGTGCACCGACAGCACGCGCGCTAGCGCCACTTTCTGCTGATTGCCGCCAGAAAGCGATGACACCGGGTCGCTCAATTTGCCGCGTTTTAGTTTGACCTGATACGCCAGCGCTTCCGCTTGCACACGCTCGCGACTTGGGCTTAGCGTCAAACCGCGATGGCTAATCGCGCGGACATCCAGCGCCGAGATGTTCCAGTCAATTGGCATTGCTAAAAACAGCCCGGCGTCCTTACGATCTTCGGATAAATAAACCATGTGATGTTGGATACTGGCGGCGTAATTTTTCAGTGTTGCTGGCTGGCCTTTGATACGAACAGTGCCGTGAGTTAACGGCTGCAATGCGCACACGCCCTGAGCGATTTCGCTACGGCCCGCGCCCATCAAGCCACCAATGCCGAGAATTTCGCCGGGATACAGCTCGAAGTTGATATCGTAAAAACGCTGACTATCGCTAAGAGATCGTACCTCCAGCAGCGGTGCGGCACGATGAGAGGGGCGTTTATCGGGATAGAGTTGCGACAATTCGCGACCGACAAGGCGCGTAATGACTTCATCCGGTGTCATGCTGTTCAATGGCGCACTGTGCACCGTCCGGCCATCGCGCAGAATGGTGATGTGCTGACAAAGCGCAAAAATCTCGGCCATACGATGACTGATATACACCACCGTGATGCCCTGATCGCGCAGTTGACGCACGATGGTGAACAGCGTCTGCGCTTCTGGTTCCGTGAGCGCTGCAGTGGGCTCATCCAGAATCAGCAAACGACAATCCAGCGTCAGTGCTTTGGCAATCTCTACGAGTTGCTGTTGTGACAACGACAGTTCGCTAACCTTTTTACTCACTGGAATCGGCGCAAGACGATTCATAACCTGCTGCGCTTTTTCCCTCAAGGTTTTATGCGGTAATAGAAAGCCGCGCTGCTGATGTGCCATCCAGATATTTTCATAGATAGTAATATCCGGGCACAACGCGATCTCCTGATGCACCAGCCCGATGCCTAACCGCTGCGCCTCACGCGGCGAGCGAATGGTTACGGATTGCCCCTCCAACACTATTTCACCGCTGTCGGGGCGCAGAATGCCATCAATGATATTCATCAGAGTAGACTTACCCGCGCCGTTTTCACCGGCCAGCGCATGAATTTCACCGGACCTTAGCGTAAGATCAACGTCCTGTAACGCCTGTACTGCGCCGAAGCGTTTGCTGATGCTGCGTAACTCAAGCAGTGCCGTCATCATCTTCCCCTTACTCGTTGATGCCTTTGGTTCCACGACGTTTCAGGTAACGGTCCCAGCGGAAATCATCGGCATTTTCTTTAGTCACCACGGCATAACCATTGTCGAGGATTGGGAACGAGAAGGGATTCACACCGTTGCGTTTGGCATCATTCATGGGGTCAATCAATTCTGGGTGGGCGGCGAGGAACAGCGTCATAAAGCCCATGTAGCCCTGTATTCCCTGATTGGGGTTGATGGCACCAAACACCTCGCCGCTTTTGATCATATCCAGTACTTTGGCGTTGACGTCCACCGTCATCACTTTCACTTTGCCACCGTTTTCCACCACTGCCTGTGCGGCACCGATTGCGGAACTGGCTTCAGGCATGAAGATGCCTTTCAGGTTTGGATTCGCTTGTAGCATCGACAGCACGGCGTTGTAGGCTTTTGATGGATCCTGATTAGTGGCGGCGCGCGCAACCAGCTTGCTGTCAGGAAACGCGATTTTCATCTCATTGATAAAAGCCGTAACCCGACGGTCATGATTATCCTGCCCTGGATTTTCCAGCACCGCATACTCCGCGCCTTTGCCCATGGCTTTACCAAGTTCATCGGCGGCGGCTTTACCTTCACGGAAGTTATCTGAAGTGATGTAAGCGACACGCTTGCTGTTGGGGGAATCAGCGGCAAAAGTTACCACCGGAATGCCCATCTCTGCCGCACGATTAATTGGCTCGATAAAGGGGTCGGGATTCATCGGATGGAGGAAAATCCCGGCGGGTTTCTGCGCCAGAATCTGTTCGAAACTGGCTAACTGCTGGTTGACGTCATAAGCGGGCGTGCCACCATAAACGGTTTTGCAGCCCAGCTGATGCGCAGCTTGTTTAAACATCTCGTACACCGGAAACCAGTATTCAACACCGGTCACCATGACGTTCATATAGTAAGTTTCGCCAGGTTTGCAACGGAACTGTGGTGATTCATCGGCGGCACGTGCGGTGCTGGAGAGTGTGCCCGCTAACGCAAGGCTGGAAAGAAGGATGGCGATTTTTTTCATGTTTTCCCCGGAGCAGACGCTGAATTTGGAGGCTCAGCCGTGACGACTTAACGCGGAAAAACGAGCCGGGGTACGTTTTGAAAATTATTTCTGATGTGTGAAATAATTTTCATAAGCTATAAAAGCTGGCGGGGAAAAGATCAATTAATGGTTAAAAAAATGTTTCGCGCTTGTGATCGCCTTCACTTTCCCGCGGATAGCAGAATATTTGGTTAGGTGAAACCGTGACGGAATTTTATAATCACGCGCTGAAATTGTGGCTTAACTGAAATAAAAGGAATTTTCATGCGCTTATCTCTTACTGCGCTAGCGCTGCTGGCAAGCACCAGCGCCCTCGCACAAACTTCTTTACCTGACGCCATCATCAAACCGTTGATGCAGCAATATCAAATCCCTGGCATGGCGGTGGCTATTCTGCACGATGGCAAAACCGAGTTTTACAACTACGGTGTCGCGTCCAAAGAGACTCAACAGCCGATTACTGCGCAGACCTTGTTTGAAATCGGGTCACTCAGCAAAACGTTTACCGCTACCTTAGCGAGCTATGCGGCTCAGCAGAAAAAACTGCAGTTTAGTGACAAAGCCAGTACATGGTTGCCCGAACTGAAGGGCAGTGCGTTTGATCAGGTGTCACTGCTTAACCTTGCTACTCACACCACGGGCACGCCGCTGTTTGTGCCGGACGATGTCACCAATCAGCAGCAGTTGATGAACTGGTACAAAAACTGGCAGCCGCCGGCTCAGCCGGGCACTCAGCGTGTCTACTCCAATCTGGGGATTGGTATGCTCGGCATGATTGCCGCCAAAAGCTTGCATCAGCCGTTTATCAGCGCGATGGAGCAGCAACTGTTACCCGCGATGGGCATGAAGCACACTTATATTCAGGTGCCTCAGTCAGAGATGGGCCAATATGCGCAAGGTTACAATAAACAAGACAAGCCGGTACGTGTGACGCCAGGCCCGTTGGATGCTGAGTCGTATGGGTTGAAATCGACATCCGCTGATCTGATTCGCTGGCTGGCTATTCAACTGGATGAACAGAAGGTCGCGACGGAGTGGCAGCAGGCAATCGCCACCACGCATCAGGGCTACTACAAAACCGAGGCGTTTACGCAGGCGATGATGTGGGAATACTATCCGTTGCCTGTCTCATCAAAGCAGTTGGTGGAAGGCAACAGCGGTCAGCGCATCATGAAAGGGATGTCGGCCACGGTGATCACGCCACCGCAGGCTGCGCCACAACAGGCGTGGTATAACAAAACCGGTTCGACCAATGGTTTCTCAACCTACGCGGTGTTTATTCCGTCACAGAAGATTGCAGTGATTATGCTGGCGAATAAATGGTTCCCGAATGACGATCGCGTCATCGCGGCGGACAAAATCATTCAGATGTTGGCTCACTAACGGATTGTTGGGCGCGCCCCGACGCGCCCAATTAAATCGCAACTTACTTTCGTGCATCCAATGCGAGTTTGACGGCCATGCCCGCCAGCACCGTGCCCATCAGCCAGCGCTGCAAACGCTGCCAGCTGGGGCGCGTCAGTAAAAATGTCGACACCTGGCCAGCGGTAGTAATGAAAATCGCATTGACCGTCAGGCTAATCACAATTTGGGTGACGCCCAATATCAGCGACTGCATCAGCACACTACCGTGATGCGGGCTAATAAACTGCGGTAATAGCGACAGAAACATCATGGCGATTTTTGGGTTCGCGAGGTTGGTGAGGAAACCCATGGTGAACAGTTTACGCGGGTTGTCGGCAGGGAGATCGCGCACGGCAAATGGCGAGCGGCCGCCAGGCTTGAGTATCTGCCACGCAAGATACAGCAAATAGAGTGCGCCACTGAAACGCAGCGCATCATAGGCCCATGGAACGGCAAGCAGCCACGCGGTGATACCCAGCGCCGCGCACAGCATATAAAACACAAACCCTAACGCCACGCCGCCGAGGGAAATATAACCCGCCCGCTTGCCCTGACACAGCGAACGCGAAACCAGGTAGATCATATTGGGGCCGGGCGTAAGCACCAATCCCAACGCCACCAATGCAAAGGCTAACCAACTCGACAGTTCTGGCATGCAACACTCCTTGCGTTATTTTCGCGATTATGGCGCGAACCAGGCATATCAGGCAACGCACGTTTTCAGACTGACAACAGGAATAAGCTGCGTTACTTTGGCTCGGCTTATTTCATTTAAAAGGGAGATAAAAATGACTGTTCCTGTTGTGGCATTGCTAACGGCAAAACCGGGTTGCGAAGATAAAGCTGAGCAATTATTTTGTGGTGTGATTGAAGAGACGCTGCAAGAAGAAGGGTGTATTACCTATCAGCTAAACATTGATAGCAAAAATCCGCGCCGCTTTGTCTGGACCGAAGAGTGGGCGAGCCAGGAATTACTGGATAAGCACCTGAATGCCCCGCATATCGTTAAATTGTTCGCGGATCTTGAACCGCTGTTAGAACACGCGGAAGTGGTGGCATTACGCAAAGTCGCGGGTGGCAATGCGTGATAAGGAATAAGCAGACTTCGGTCTGCTTTTTATTTGTTGATATCCAGATGAGATTTCGCGTCAGAATATAAAGGAAACCAAAATGAGAACACAAAAGCGTTGCATGGGTTACGTCGCTATTGTGGTCGATGATTATGACCGCGCGATTGAATACTATACGCAAAAACTGGGATTTCATTTAATCGAAGATACCGCACAGCCAGGCAAGCGCTGGGTGGTGGTCAATCCTAATCCGCAGAGCGATTGTAACTTGCTGCTGGCGCAGGCATCGAATGAGCGCCAGCAAGGGTTTATCGGTAATCAATGCGGCGGCCGGGTGTTCCTGTTTTTACAGACGGACGACTTCTGGCGTGATTACCAGCAAATGAAAGCCAATGGGGTCACTTTCTGTGAAGAACCCCGCGAAGAAGAGTATGGCACGGTTGTGGTTTTCGAGGATTTGTACGGCAACCGTTGGGATCTTTACCAGAACAAATGATCGACCGGTCTGACTCGCCTCAAAATCCAGGTTTCATACACCGGTTAAGCGGCCGATAATGGAAGCCTGAAATGACCTGGTTTCCCACTTTAAACAGGTAGATGCGGGCGGTGAAATTCTCGTCCGCCAGCGGATCAATATATTTCCCGATAGCGGGATCCTGCGTATCAGGACCCGCAATACGAAAAGATTTGCGAGTGGAAACCGTTACGGAATCAGGATGGTAGTCATAATCAAGATTCACGGTGCGATCAACATTAATCCTGCTTTCAAGCCCCTGCGGCGACATAAACGCCAGATAAGCATTTAAATGACCTTCACGACTGCCGCTCAATATATCCCAGTAGCCATGACTGACTACGGTCCGGTCAGGTTCATCATAGATAATATAGGTCTCGGCCCGGCAATCGCCAGAAAATGGCCGTACAAAATAGGGCAGCGAAAACCAACCCAGCAACAATGCCAACAGGCAACATGCCGCGGAAACAGCCATTCTCATGGATGATTTCTCCCGATAACCGCAAATGTCTGGCAAGAGGTTGTCGCCAGTTCAATTTCGCCTTTGCACACAAAAAAATTAATCGCGTTGCCACGATCGGCATTAATGTAGATTTTGCTGTGCGGCGTAATGGAAACCTGCATTTTGTTAAGCCAGTAACTCACGCGTCTTGCCGAGTCATGTTTGTCATTTTCCACGTATTGCGAAAACAGAAAGCTGTGCCCATCAAGCAGAAGTGGTTCGCCATACCGCAATGGGTGGATAAGTTGTTGGCCACGAATCACAGTGCCCACGAAAAAAAACAGGCAGCAAAGCAGCAGCGTAAGTACCCTGAATTTTATCTTTGTCGGTTTATTCTTAAGCGCTGATTTCGATGTATCAGAAATAGAGATCGCTGATGTTTCTTGCTTTTGATTCAAACCATCCTGGCGTTCCGGTAACGAATAATTTTGTGAGTCTGAAACCAGAGTGATGCAACCGGGTTTTAAGCGATATCCCATGTATCCCAGTGTTTCAAGAATTTCGCCTTCTACTTCCAGTGAGGCGAGTGATTTCCGGATGCGAAAAAGGGTTTGTCGTACGGTATTATCGGAGACCACAGCACCATGGTTTCTCCAGCAAGCGTCATGTAATGCTTCTTTGGAAACGATATTACCTTCATGCTCACACAGGTACGTCAGGCATATTTTACTTTGCCTGCTAAGAATAATCTCTTTATCTTCCAGCCTGATCAGACCGGTATCGTTAAAAAAAATAATGGTCACTTCTGCCTGATCCCCACGGCGCATCTTCAACGCACACTTTTCATGCGGCTGATTATAACACGGTCTGACAAAAGGGCATGCTGATGATGACAATCAGGTAGGTAACAGCTTTGTCACAGGGTTATCTATTTGATTAATATGTGAACTATCTCCATACTGGTGACTTTTAAGTGACATTTACGCCAGTATGTTGAAAGCCTTCAATCTAGCCAATAATATCCGCATCGGATTAATCGCATGGCATCGGCTAATATCGTTCAGATGAATCTGTAATAATTGCATATTGGCGTGATCACAATTGAGGAACATCAACAATGCATGGCGTCATTAAAATAACGACAAGCAAAATCAAAAATAAAAATATCGCTATTATGACACCCAGCGCGATCACCTATTATGGTATTCGCGCCATGTTGACAACATTGAATGCTGTGACGGTGACTCACCATCCCATCCAAACCCATGATGAACAGATCAGCATCATTGATAGAGATTTGGATATGATTATTATCGATACTGAGGTTGGCAATGCAGATGTTATTTCTATGCTGATAAAATCTTACTTGCCCACAGCATCAGTCATAATTTTAACCCGAGCATCGGATGTCAGGCTATTACAAAAATATAAAAAATCAGGTGTGCAAGCCATATTAAACAGGAAATGCAATCAGCGCGAGGTTGAAGATGCGGTGACGGCAGTACTTGAACATCGAGTCTGGGGATTTGAAGTCAAACCCACTGCACCGCAAAAGGGTTCATCTTTACGACAGGTATTCTCATCAAGGATGTATGAAGAAGCGATGCTTTCACTCAGTACCACGGAAAGAACGATCATCCGCTCCATCTATCGCGGTCGTACCGTAACGGATATTGCTGTTGCCAAAGACAAAAGTATTAAAACCATTAGCAGCCAAAAACAGTCTGCAATGCGCAAACTCAATGTAAAAAATCTGGCTGAACTCCATCAGCGGTATCACGCCTGGCTGGAATAGTACCTGCCAGGCCATTTCCTTCCCACATACCACCGTCTTTTTCCTCTTGATTTCCCGACATTTTTCCTCATTTCCCGGCACCGGAGAGCCACTCCGGTGCACCTTCGGTTAGACGTTGTTCTTAATTTTTTTGTGATGGGTTTCTTAAAATCGTGCGCTGAAGTTAGGTGAAATGCCGACAGATTGTTATGAATGAAGCTAACTTAAGTTTCATTCGAAAATCGGAGCGACAAAATGAATACATCCTTTACCTCTTTACAACAACCTGAAGATGCAAAGCAGCATATCCGCTTGATGAAACAGGTGCTCAGAGCGCAAATCGGCGATGTTGAGGGCCTGTTTGAGCAGGTCAGAAGTAAAATCCTCAGCGAAATTGCTGTAGCTCGTGAGGAAGAAGCGCGAAACGGCACGGCATGGCCACAGGTACGTTGGGATGACATCGCCGCAGGGCGCATTTCCGATGAAGTGAAGGATCACATTCGTCGTCGCGGCTGTGTGGTGGTGAAACAGACCTTTACGCGCGAGCAGGCGTTGGGCTGGGATGCGTCGATGCTGGAATACCTTGATAAAAATGATTTCGATGAAGTCTATAAAGGGCCGGGTGACAACTTCTTTGGCAGCCTTGATGCCTCACGCCCTGAAATCTATCCGATCTACTGGAGCGAAGCACAGATGTCGGCGCGTCAGAGCGACGCCATGGCACAAACCCAATCCTTCCTGAATCGCCTGTGGACCTTCGAATCCAACGGAACGCGCTGGTTTGACCCTGATGTCAGCATTATCTATCCGGATCGTATTCGCCGTCGTTTACCGGGCACCACATCAAAAGGGCTGGGCGCGCATACGGATTCCGGGGCGCTGGAACGCTGGTTACTGCCAGCTTACCAACAGGTGTTCAGCAAAATCTTTAATAACCAATTTGATCAATATGATCCCTGGGATGCGGCACATCGCACAGAAGTGAATGAATATCAGGCTGGCACCACCACCAAATGTTCGGTATTCCGCACTTTCCAGGGATGGACTGCATTGTCAGATATGCAATTGGGTCAGGGCTTACTGCATGTGGTGCCGGTTCCGGAAGCGATGGCGTATCTGTTGCTGCGTCCGCTGCTGAAAGATGTACCAGGGGATGAACTCTGCGGTGTTGCACCGGGCAAAGTATTGCCCATCTCAGAGCAGTGGCATCCTGAACTCATCGAGGGACTGTGTTCCATTCCAGCAATGGAAGCGGGTGATTCTGTCTGGTGGCACTGTGATGTTATCCATTCGGTTGCACCCGTTGAGGATCAACAGGGTTGGGGCAATGTGATGTACATTCCGGCTGCACCCCTGTGCGAGAAGAATGCCGCTTACGCCACTCAGGTTGCTGAGGCGCTGGCAACCGGTGCCTCACCGGGTGATTTCCCGAAAGAGGACTATGAAGCCAGCTGGCGCGATCGATTCACTTTGGACGCGTTAAACAGCAACGGTCGTCGCAGTCTCGGCTTAGAGTAAGTTTCTGGTAAGCTGGATAAAATTTTAATTAAAGCAGGCACTATGAACGCACGTCATCAGCACATTATCCAACTGGTCAGCGAACGCGGCAGCGTCAGCGTCAGTGAACTGGCGCAAACCACCGGCGTTTCCGAGGTGACGGTGCGTCAGGATCTGAATGTTCTGGAAAAGGGTGGCTTTCTGCGCCGCGTGCACGGGTCAGCCGTGGCGCCAGAAAGCGATGATGTCGGTGCACGCATGCAAACGCGTTTTGCTGTCAAAAAACGTCTGGCGGAGTACGCCGCCTCGCTGGTTAACGCAGGTGAAACGGTGTTTATTGAAGGCGGCAGCACCAACGCTTTGCTGGCACGCGAGCTGAGCGAACGCGGTGATATCACGATTATCACCGTCAGCCATTACATCGCGGGATTACTGCGAGAACAGGGCGGTGATGTGATCATTCTTGGCGGGCTGTTCCAGAAGAGCAGTGAGTCGGTAGTCGGGCCGCTGACGCGATTGTGCATCCAGCACCTCAACTTCCATAAAGCTTTTATCGGTATCGACGGCTGGGATGCCATCACCGGTTTTACCGGTCGTGATATGCTGCGCTGCGATGTGGTCAACGCCATCATGGAAAAGCAGACGCACACTGTGGCGCTCACCGATTCATCAAAGTTTGGTCAGATACATCCCTTCGCTCTGGCACCGAACGTGCCCTTTAAGCAGGTGATTACAGATAGCCAACTGTCGCCGGTGTATCAGGAAATATTGCGCCAGCAGCCAATGGAGTTAACGCTGATTTAGCGGGTAAAGAGGCTAACAGGCGTGACAGGAAGCGCGTACGATCAGTTCCCCCTGCGCGATAAGGTGGAGTGGGCTGGCCTCAGGATTATCCAGACGGTGCATCATCGCCACCACCGCGTTATGTCCAATAGCATTGAATGGCTGTTTCCAGGTGGTTAACGGGATACCCAGCAACGCGGAATATTCATTGTCATCAAAACCCACTACGTTGATTTTGACTCCCTGCTGACTGCAGAGGGATAGCAATTTCATCGCGGTAAAGTCATTGGCACACACCACATCACGCGCGCCACTGGCCAGCAACTGGTGGATAAAATCAGCGTGATTCTGTTCGCCTTCATGCTGCCATTCCGGCAGGGGAGAAATGCCGGCTTCCTGCAACGCCAGTTGATAGCCAAGCATTCGCATGTAAACCGTATTTGCTGAGAAACGTTCACAGAGGAAATCGATGCGACGCGGGCGATCGGCTAGTAAATGCCGTGTCATCACGGCTCCCGCTGCGACGTTATCGATGCCAATTAAATCCCACCGGCTGCGCGCGGGCCACCGCACCACATCACTGTCCAACAGCACCACACTCATGCCGTCGCGTTCCAGTTTACTCAGAATCAGTTGATTGATTTCAGTAGCGAAGGGATGAAATTCAATGGGAATAAAGAACACGCCTTTCACACCGCTACGCTGGTAGCGCTCAATCACACCCTCAATCTTGCTGATGATGGACTGCCACGAAGCTCCCGTGCCCAGCGTCATGACACCGTTCCACACCAGATCAAAGTTAAAGGGCTGAGACAGGGCGGCAATGGATTTAAAGATCTGCTCAAACAGAAATCCACTTTCGTTGGCTTCCATGCGCGGGGAAAGAATACCCAAAGCCATCGCAGGCGGCAGGTGTGTCATCTGGCTGGGTTCAGCATAGGTAATGTAATGGCCTGAACCCTGAGTACTGCTAATCAGTCCCTGTTCACGTAAGCGTGACAATGCGCGAGACAGCGTGGGGCGTGAAACATCCAGTTCAGCACACAGCATCACTTCAGTCGGCAAACGTTCACCGCTGGCATAATCGCCACGATGAATACGTTGAGTTAATTCAAGATACACGCGATCCAACTTGCCTGATTTCGCCATAGTGCGGTTTGCCCGTTGATCAACAGTTTCAGCGATGGAACACATTAAGGGAGTTAATAAGTAAAATCAACCAACTGAAAAACGTGCAAATTTGTAAATTATAAAAAGTGATAGTGAATTCGATTTTTTAAAAACCGCACGACCTCGAAATGAAAAATAGCGCACAAACTGCACGTAAACTTGTGATCGACTCCGCTAAATCGCCTTTACTGCTCGATATGTAATCCATTTGTGTTTGATTTGTGATCAATTCCAAAAGAAAAAGTAAAAATGTTGCGTAAGGTTGTCATCAGTTGTCAGGCATTTAATTTTACAAATTTGTAAATATAAACCCTACATCTGTGCCTTTTAGGGCCAACTGAGGAATGACACATGTCTCAATACGCAGCATTGGTAGAGAAGGTCATTAATGAAAACCGCGACACGCTGTTGGCGGTTGATCCGCAGCAAATCGACCAGCTCATCACAGAAATCCGCCAGGCGAAAACCATCCAGCTTTATGCTATGGGCCGCATGCAACTGTCAGTGCGTGGCTTCGCCATGCGCCTTAAGCACATGGGATTTGACAGTTATGTCGTGTATGACACCACGTCGCCCTATCTTGGCAAAGGTGATTTGCTCATCGTGCATTGTGCCGTCACCAATGTAGAACTGAACATTATCAAACTGGCGAAAGAAGCCGGTGCCCGCATCGTGTTGCTCACCGCCCACCCTGAAAATGAACATGGCCAATATGCGGATCTAGCTGTGCGTGTTCCCGGCCAGATATTTGGCGGCGATCAGGAAATTCCCTCCATTCAGCCAATGTCCACCTTACTAGAACAGTCGCTATTCCTCTTCACCGATATCGTCACCATGATGCTGATCGAGCAGTGCGGTATTCAGATGGATGCGATGAAAGCCAGCCACACCAACCTTGAAGGGTTGCCTCATAAGTTTGCCTGAGCGGAGCGCATGCGATGAAAGACGGTGACATCATTCAGATTGCTCATCTGGTGGAAGATCTTGATGGGGCAATGCAGCACTACTGGGAAGCCTTCAACATGGGTCCGTGGGATGTCTATACCTACGGTCCCCATAACGTAAATCAGTCGATTTACCGTGGCCAGCCGGCAGAACATATCTACAAAATTGCCGTGTGCTGGATCAATGGCGTACAGATGGAATTGATGCAGCCGGTCTCAGGCTACAGCATCTATGACGAGTACATCGAAAAGCACGGGTACGGCTTACACCACCTCAAACTCTATTTTGCCGATTGTGAAAAGGCGCTCGAAACCTACAAGGCACGCGGATATGACGTCGTGCAGAGCGGCAACATTGGTGATGACGTTTTCTATTACCTCGATACCGAGGAGCGTTTTCAGGGTGCCGTGATCGAAATCGGTAACGCTGGCTCCATTCCTGAACCTGAACGGCGCTATCCCGCCTGATAAAGGACACACATCATGATGAAAACGCGTAATGCGCTCACGCTGGCACTGCTGCTGGGCGTAACCTCACTCTGCACATCGCTGCCTGCTCAGGCGGCAGATGAATACACCATGGTCGGTATTCCCAAACTGCGTTCTGCGTGGTTTAACGATTATGAGACCGGCCTGAAAAAAGCCGCCAAAGATTTCAAAATCGATGCCTATCAGCAGGCGCCAGCCTCCGCTGATGAAGCGCAGCAGGTGCGCATTATTGAAGACAGCATCACTCAGGGTGCCAATGCACTGCTGGTGGTGCCGAATAATGCCAGCTCGGTAGAGCCCGTCTTCAATCGTGCGCGAGGCCAGAAGATTGTCGTCATCACCCACGAGTCAGTGAACCAACCGGGCGCTGACTATGACGTTGAGATGATCGAAAACGAAAAATTTGGTCGCTACATGATGGATGAATTAGCCAAACATGCCGGTGGCAAAGGGGAGTTCGCTATTTATGTGGGTTCACTGACGGTACCGGCGCACAACACCTGGGCAGATGCAGCGATCAAACAGATGAAAGAGAAATATCCCGATATGAAGCTGGTCTCCGATCGCTTCCCGGTGAGCGAAGATCGTAACGCCTCACGTCAGAAAACACTGGAGCTACTTTCAACTTATCCCGATATGAAAGGTGTGCTGGCATTCGGCAGTCAGGGTGGGCCGGGTGCCGCACAAGCGCTGCGTGAAAAAGGCCTGGTGGGGAAACTCACTGTTATTGGAACGACGTCCCCGAAAGAGAGTGCCACCTTCCTGAAGGATGGTTCCTTAACCGAATCGATTCTCTGGAGCCCGGGTGAAGCCTCCTATGCCATGGCCTACATTGCCAAAATGGTACTGGATGGCAAGCGGGATCAGATTAAACAAGGTCTGGAAATCCCCACGCTTGGCGTACCGACCATCAATGGTCAAAACATCATCTTTGATAAACCACTGACCGTCACCAAAGACAATTACAGCAAGTACGATTTTTAATCATAAGGGCGGCATTCGTGTCGCCCCAAAGCCTATACGTTTTATTGGTGAGACGTCATCGATGATGCCCGTCCCTTTCACCGCAGAGTGTGCGGAGGTCGTATGCAGTTTTTGTCTGTGGCGAACGTCACGAAAAAATTTGGCGGCGTGACCGCACTCAACGATGTCAGTTTTGATATCAATGAAGGTGAGGTACACGGCCTGGTGGGTGAAAACGGCTGCGGTAAATCCACCTTAATGAAGATCATTGCTGGTGTTGAATCACGCGATCGCGGCAGCCTGACCATCAAAAATCAGTCCATCCAGCGTTTCACCGCAATGGATGCGGTGAAGCAGGGCATTGGCATCATCTACCAGGATCTGTCGCTGTTCCCTAATCTCAGCGTGTTAGAAAACATCTATATCAGCCAGATGCTGAATGACCGTAAAGCGCTGGTGCGCAGTAGCACATACAAAGATAACGTCGTCAAAATCATCAATCAATTGGGCATTCACCTCGATTTAGACGCGACGGTAGACGAACTGCCCATTGCCAAACAGCAGTTGGTGGCGATTGCACGTGCGCTGGTCAATCAATCGAAACTGATCATTCTCGATGAACCTACGACCGCGCTGACACGCAGTGAGATCAATAACCTTTTTGCCATTTTGCGCCAGTTAAAACAACAAGGCATCGCCTTCATTTTTATCAGCCACAAGCTGAATGAATTACTCGAGATCTGCGATCGCGTCACGGTGATGCGCGATAGCAAAGTGATTGACTGCCAGCCCACGGAAAAACTCACCGGTGGGGATATTGAAAATCTGATGCTGGGCTATGCCCTGACTTTTGAAACGCGGGCATCGAGTGCGACAGATGAGGTGCTACTCAGTGTGCGCCATCTTAGCAAACGCAACAGCTTTCAGGACGTCAGTTTTGAATTACGCAAAGGTGAAGTGTTGGGCATTGCCGGTTTACTGGGTGCCGGACGCACCGAACTGGCCATGGCGCTGTTTGGCGTGGAACCGGCACAGAGCGGCGAGATTTATTTGCATGGCCAACCCGTCACCATCAACAGCATCCATGCTGCGGTAAAACACGGTATCGCCTATGTTCCCGAAGATCGCCTGGCACAAGGGCTCATTATGGAGCAGAGCATCGCGGCGAATGCGGCCATTTGCACCCTGGATCACTACCTGACCCCAATGCGACTCCTTAACAGTCAAAAAATGCGCGATACGGTTGAGGAGTTGCTCAAAGGCATGCAGGTGAAATATGGCAGTCAGGACCAACCGATTCGCATGCTTTCCGGTGGCAATCAGCAAAAAGTGGTGCTGGCAAAATGGCTGGCGATGCGACCTCAGGTCTTCATTCTGGACAGCCCAACCGTGGGCATTGATGTGGGTGCCAAAAACTACATCTACCAAACCGTGAAAACGAAAGCGCAGGAAGGCATGGGCATCATTTTTATTTCGGATGAGCTACCAGAGCTGCTGGCCAATTGTGACCGCATCATCATGATGCAACGCGGTCGTCTGGGCAAAAGCTGGCGCAGTGACGAAATCGATAACGAAGCGCTGCAACATGAGATGGAGCGGCAATAACGCCCACAGAAGGAGAGTGTCGTGGATATGATGAAACTGTTCAAAGCGCGTGAGACCCTGCTGCTGGTGCTGATCGTCGTGCTGTCGATTGTGATCACCAGTATCAATCCCAACTTCATTAGCTTTGATAATCTGACCGACCTGCTAAAGTCCTGGACCGTGCTGGGCATCTTTGCATTGGGTGTCTTACTGGTGCTGATTTCCGGTGGGTTTGACGTTTCGTTTACCGCCATTGCCCAGGTAGCGCAATATGTGGTGGTGTTCTGGTTCCTGCAACTCGGGCTCGACAATATCTGGCTGGCGATACTCTGCGCACTGATTCTCGGCGCCTTAATGGGATTGCTGAACGGCATCATCATCTATTACTTCAAAATCACGGCTATTATCGTGACGATTGCCACCAACAGTCTCTTTTACGGCACCCTTTATGTCGTGACGCAAGGTGATTTGATTTACGACTTGCCGCCTTCACTACTCACTCTGGCTGAGATCAAAATCTTCCCGTTACAGGCAGCAAACGGCGCCTGGTATGGCTTGAGCCTGGTGACCTGTTTGTGGTTTGCCCTGGCGATATTCCTGCATCTGTTCCTCAAACACACCGTGCTGGGGCGCAGCATATACGCGGTGGGCGGCAATGCGCTATCTGCAGAACGCGTAGGTTTCAACCTGCGTCGCACGACGTTGTTCATTTATACCTTTGTCGGGGCCATTTCGGGATTTGCCAGCATTATCCAGGTGTCGATTGTGCAGACGGTGATCCCCAATTCAATTGTGGGTTCTGAGTTGCAGGTGATTGCCGCCGTGGTGCTGGGAGGTGCATCGGTCACCGGTGGGCGCGGTAGTGTAGCGGGAACCTTGTTAGGTGTGTTGCTGTTCGCGATCCTCAGCAACAGCCTGACACTGCTAAAAGTCTCGCCTTACTACTACAACGTCTTCACCGGTTTGGTGATTCTGTTTAGCGTGTCACTCAATGCGTTGCAAATTCTGCGGCAGAAAAGGGCGCAGGTGCGTGTGGTGGTGGAACAATGAGGAGCAAAGCCATGAAAACTTACGCGCCCGGGCGCCTGCGTCTCAGTGCCGTTATTGCGGAGAATCTGTCGCTGTATGTGGTGCTGATCGCCGTATTTATCCTGATGTTCGCACTCAATGGCGAGAAGTTTATTCGCACGCAGAACCTGATATCGATGGCTTATCAATTACCGATTGTGGGTTTGCTGGCGATTGGCATGATGATTTCAATGCTGTCCGGCGGAATCAATCTCTCCATCATCTCCACTGCCAACCTTAATGGCATTATCATCGCGCTGGTGCTGCAAGCCCTCTCCTCACAGGGCATGAAACTGGCGGGTGTGGAACTGGTGTTACTCGCCGTACTGCTCGGGTTTGTAGCCTGCCTGCTGGTGGGGGTGATCAACGGCTTGCTGATCTCGATCCTCAAGATCCCCGACATTCTGGTGACACTCGGCACCATGACGCTGATTGCCGGATTGAATGTGGTGCTGACGCGCGGCTATACCCTCTCAGGTTTCCCGGATTCATTGCTGAGCATAGGTAATGGCGTCAGTTTCGGTATTCCTAATGCTCTGATCCTGTTTTTCGTGGCAGCCATTATTGCGTCAGTGGTGCTTAACAAAACCCGATTTGGTTTTAGCCTGTATATGATGGGTTCAAACGCGACGGCGGCGCAGTACGCCAACGTCAATCTGGTTAAAATCACTGTGATGCAATATGTGTTCTCTTCAACGTTCGCGGCGCTGACCTCGCTGGTGATGATGGGACAACTCAACTCGGTCAAAGCCAGCTATGCGGATTCTTATTTGCTGGTGGCGGTACTGGCCGCGTTTCTCGGTAAAGTGAGCCCGTTTGGCGGATTCGGTCGCGTTTCGGGTGTGGTCCTGGCGGTGATTATCCTGCAGATGATATCCAGCGGATTAAACCTGCTGCGTCTCGATCCCTTTATGATCACCGCGACCTGGGGGGCGATAATTATCGCCATTGTGGTGTTCCGGGGCTTGTTCTCTCAGATTAAACTGGGTATGGGTAAATAATTAAAACATCAACATCGCGAATTCAGGATTCAATGTTCCCTAACATCACCTCTAAAAGACTGCACTATCGCCAGTTAGTTGCCGATGACTGGCGATTCTTTCTCTCGCTGCAACAGGATGAGCGTGTGATGCGCTATGTGGCCGATCCGCAGCCTGAAGAAGAGATTCGACGTGACAGGTTCGAGATAAGATTGCCCCACTGGCAGAAAGGCAGCACCCATTGGCTGTGTCTGGTGATGATGGAACAGGGGCAATCAGCGCCGTTAGGTGTCACCGGATTTATCGATCGCGGTGACGGCGTGGTGGAAGTCGGTTTTTTGCTGGCAGCAGAAGCTCAGGGCAAGGGATTTGGTACGGAATCACTTCACGATATTGCACGTTATGCGCTGAATGAACTGGGCTTTCGCAAGCTGATTGCCACTGTGACCGCAGGAAATGAAGCCTCACGCAGGACACTATTAAAAGTGGGATTCCAGCAGGAGGGCACCTTGCGGAAAAGCTATCATCTCGCGGGTGAGTGGCGCGACGATTGGGTATTTGGATTATTCGCGGACGAATGGAGGCCACTCTAACCTGCGATTAACGCCTGTGCCGTTAATTCATCGGTAATTAATCCCGTCACCAACCCGCTGGCCAATACCGCGCGGATCGCGTCGACTTTGCTTAATCCCCCCACCAGCGCCACAATCTCGGCGCGGTGGGCAAGCTCTAAATCCACCGAGAGCGTACGCGCTGTCAGGCTGTTGTGAATCATCTGCCCGCTGGCGTCAAAGAAATGACCGAGCAGCTCACCGACAGCGCCAGAAGCCGAGATATCGTTGATCTCGGCTTCATCAATCATACCGGCTTCAACCAATTGCGCGGCCGGTTCCACAGTTCCGATTCCCACCAGCTTCACCTCGCTCTGTGCGGCCATGGCAAACACTTCGCTGACGCCGCGCTGTTTAAGCAGCACGTCGCGGTCTTCCTGAGTATTAGCGAAGAACGGCACCGGCATCATATACGCCTGCGCACCGGTCTTTTCGGCAATGCGATGCATGACATCGTGGGGATTGAGCGCATAGTTGCGCGTCAAACAGCCCAGCAGCGAAACGAAGCGCATATGCGGGGCGTCAATGCGCGAGAGTTGGTGAATAGCGGCGGAAAGGGTGCGGCCGTGTCCCAGCCCCAGGGTGATCGCAGGCTGCGACGTGAGGAGATTGCGCAGATAATCCGCGCCCGCCATACCCAGCGTTCGCACTGGTAATCCCTCTTCACCAAGGTCAGGCGCAACGTGGCAAAAACGCAGTCCGTGCTTTTCGCACAGCTGATCTTCCAGCGCCACGCACGCCATGATATCGCCATCAATCGACACCTTCACCGCACCCTCCGCGACCATCTTGGCAATCATGCGATGGGTTTTGACCGACGGTAATCCCAGACGTTTGGCGACTTCAGCCTGGGTCAGGCCGCCCACGTAGTGCAGCCAGGCGGCACGCAGGGCTAAAGAGTCATCGCGTTCAGCGGGAGTAGGAGCCGGTTTCATGTTTCATTTCCTGATCAATAGGCTTAGGAAGCCAGATGCAAATCCTGCACGCCCGTATCAATGTGCGATGCCCAAAACGCAACGCTTTCCGCGA
Source organism: Pantoea folii (assembly GCF_056678875.1). Classification (NCBI taxonomy): domain Bacteria; kingdom Pseudomonadati; phylum Pseudomonadota; class Gammaproteobacteria; order Enterobacterales; family Erwiniaceae; genus Pantoea; species Pantoea folii. The sequence goes on from NZ_JBWXON010000002.1 coordinate 208,027, forward strand.
TATCCGCCACCACCTGGCGGTCAGTGGGTTCACGCTCTTTAAAACTCAGTTCGAGGCAAATTTCGTTATCCTGCGCGCCACCGCGCGCCAGCGCGTCCAGCAGCGGCTGGGGCTGAATACGGCCGCCCGCATTGTACTGCAATGTGAAGGGTCTGTGGCCGCCTTTGTCCATCATGCTTTGTTTTATATGAATAATCGGCGAGTAGCGCGGCACCGCTTCAGCCCACGCGTAAGGGTCGTAATCACGCGGGTCGATTGAAGTGACATCGCCGTGATCGATATCCGCCATCATCCACATCGGCAGGGCAAAGGACTCACTGCTCAAACGCTGCTGCAGTGCGAGGCAAGCCGGAATGGTCTCACCAAACTCGCGTCCGATGCTCATCGGTTCCCAAAACAGGTATTTCAATCCGGCGGATTGCGCATGCTCCGCCACCTCGGCCCAGCAATCAATCGCGATATCGATCAGCGCTTCCCGCCGCACTGCATCGTTGAAATCCTGCTGGGTGAAAATGGCGAACTGCGATCCAACCGCCTCGCCACCCAGTTCTGCGGTGATATCGGCGAAGGTTTTAAACCAGTCAACGTAGTAGCGTCGCACGTCAACGTCCGGATGACCAAAATGATTGAGGCGGCCATAGGGGCCGGTCATACCCGATGTCACACGCACCCCGGTTTCCCGCAACGCCTTCTGCATCTGGCGCGACATGCGGTTGATGGTGGCGGCTGGCCAGCCAGGATTGATAAATTCATGGGTTAACTGCAGATCGCGGATACGGATCTGTTGTGCCACGGTGTGAATCAGATCCTGCGGATCGGCAAAACGATTCACTAGCGGATTGGTATTCAGCGAGAGCGTTAAGGGCATGATTACGCCTCCTTACGCAGCGGCACGGCTGTAGCAAAGGTCGCGTCAAACCATTGGGTAAAGGCCTGCTGCTGAACTTCGGTCAGATGCAACTTGTGCTTAGTGCGACGCCACAGCACATCTTCCGCCTGCTGCGCCCACTCATTTTCTACCAGGTAGCGCACTTCAGCTTCATACAACTGCGCGCCGAAATGGCGGCCCAGATCGTTGAGCTCACGGGCGTGACCCAGCACTTTCTCAATGCGCGTGCCATAAAGGCGCGCATAGTGTTTGCGCAGCGGCGCCGGTAACCATGGCCAGCGTGTTTTCACTTGCTCAAGGAAGCTCTCGAAATCGCCATTTGCCATATCACCGCCCGGCAAAGTGGCATCGCGTGTCCAGTCTTCACCCATATCAGGGAAGAAGGGCGCAAGCTTCTGGATAGCGTGTTCTGCCAGCTTGCGGAAAGTGGTGATTTTGCCACCAAACACATGCAGCAGCGGGGCGTTTTGCTGATCGTCGAGATCGAACACGTAGTCACGCGTCACGGCAGAAGGGTTACCTTTGCCATCGTCAAACAGCGGACGCACACCCGAGAATCGGGTAATCACATCGCTGGCGCGCAGTTTTACTTTGAAGTAGCGATTGACCACATCAATAAGGTACTGCTGCTCGCTGTCATCGGCGGTCACTGCTTCCGCTTTGCCCTGCCACGGAATATCGGTGGTGCCGATCAGGGCTTTATCGCCTTCATAAGGGTTGATGAAAATGACGCGTTTATCAGTATTTTGCACCAGATACGCCTGCTGGCCTTCCCAGAATTTCGGCACGATGATGTGTGAACCTTTAACCAGCCGCACGCTGCGGTTTCTTTTGGTCTGGGTGACCTGATTTACGATATCCAGTACCCACGGGCCGGCCGCATTCACCAGCACTTTGGCATAAACCGTGCGCTGAGTACCGCTGGCCTCATCCTGAATCGTGACTTCCCACTTGCCGCTGATACGTTTGGCCGACACACAGCGGGTACGCGGCAGAATCGTGGCGCCGCGTTCCGCAGCATCCACGGCATTCAGTGCGACCAGGCGTGCATCATCGACCCAGCAATCGGAGTACTCGAAGCCTTTGCTGTAGCTATCGAGGATTGGGGCGCCTTCGGGATCGCGCATCAGATCAAGCGATCGCGTGCCGGGCAGCTTTTTGCGCCCGCCTAAATTGTCATAGAGGAACAGCCCCAAACGCACCAGCCACGCCGGACGATCGGTCGGGCTATGCGGCAACACAAAGCGCATCGGCCAGATAATATGCGGTGCGGCATTCAGCAACACTTCTCGCTCGATCAGCGCCTCGCGTACCAGTCGGAATTCATAATATTCTAGATAGCGCAGCCCGCCGTGCACCAGTTTGCCCGAGCGCGAGGAGGTACCCTGTGCCAGGTCATCTTTTTCACACATCATCACGGACAAGCCACGCCCAGCCGCATCACGTGCGATGCCCGCGCCATTAATGCCACCGCCAATGACAAACAGATCCAGCGTATTTTCACTCATGGTGTACTCCTTAAAACTTATTCAGTGCATGCCAGGCGGCAGGGAGATCGCTGCGGATCTGCTGATAATGGGGAAACAGTTGGTTATAGCGCTGCGACAGTTCAGCGGAAGGCGGTTCAGGCGTATCCAGCAACGGGCGCACCCAGGTTTCCACGCACTGCGCCATGGAGGGATAGGCGCCAATCGCCACCGCTGCCATCATCGCGGCGCCCGCTGCACCGGCTTCATCACGCTGGCTGATACGCACTGGTGCGCCAATGCAGGCAGAGAGGATCTGCCGCAACGGCTGAGAACGCACCGCGCCGCCGGTAAGACGAATTTCACCCGGCAAAGTACTGCCCATCGCCTGATAACAATCGCGCGCGGCCATGCCGATGCCTTCAATCACGCCGCGCACCAGGTCGGCAAAGTTGTGCTGATAGTTAAGTCCGGTGAAGCTGGCGCGCGCATCGGCGTTGACGAACGGCCCGCGTTCACCGGCAATTGAGATGTAGGGATGGAACAGCAGGGTGCCGGGTTCGGCTTTGTTGAGCCACTGGTCGATATGCGCCACCAAACGCGCATGATCGATTTCACAACCGAATCCGCTCAGCAATTCACTGGCCACATTCAATAGCCAGTCGAGATTGAGGGTAGACGCCATATTGGTTTGCACCTGCGTCACATAGCCCGGCCAGGGCAGCGGAATCACATAGCCAGTTTGCGCTGGATTCAACCACACCTCATCAATGGTCACGCTGCGCAGATGCACCCCGGTTGAGCCGACAATCGAGCAGGCGGTATGGGCTTCGCCGGTGTGCACGCCCGCGCCCAGTGCGGTCATCGCCATATCCACGTAACCCAGCGAAATTGGTGTGCCGGTGCGCAAACCGGTGAGCGCAGCGGCCTCAGCGGTTAACGGATGGGTGATTTGCGTGCCATCAATAATTTCCGGCAGCAGATAGCGGCGATGTTCCAGCCCCAGCGCCGCGATAACGGTATCGTCATAACGCTGGGTGCGGAAGTTACCAAAGGTGAAGCTGGCCTCGGAAGGATCGGTGGCACGTACGCCCGTTAGATTGAGGTAAAGCCAGTCTTTGCAATGCAGCGCCACTTCGCTCTTCGCCAGCAACTCGGGAAAGTGCTGGTCCATATGCGCCATCTGCGAACCCTGTTGGCAGGTGTTCAGCCCGGTACCGGTGGTTTTAAAACGCTCGGCCGCCAGGGCGTGCTGGTTCAAAGCATCCACGGTATGCGCCGCACGCGCATCCAGCCAGATCCAGGCATCCTCTACCGGCTGATTGTTGGCGCCCACCAGCCAGGTGCCATCCCCTTGTGCGGTGACGGCCACGGCCACCACGCGGGAAGAGAGATTTTCCACACGCTCGCCCAGTTTCCGTATCGCGTCCACGGCATCTTGCCAGGTCTGCGACATGGATTGCTGCGCGGCACCACCTTCGCTGCGGTAATAGCGGTTACGCACGGAGGCGCACGCCAGCTGTGTGCCTTCCAGATCAAACGCCACCGCTTTCACCACGGAGGTGCCGGAATCCAGACCCAGAATGATATCGCTGTTACCCACGTACACCTCCGAAGGGAAGAAAAGTTGACCCATCACGTCGTGTTAATTCCCTGTGATGAATTTGCTAAATAATGTCTTACACCACTTCCCATGGAGATAACATATCTCATGTATTATTTTTCGATAAAACGAATAAATTTCACTTCAGTTAGCGAGTTTGATCACGAAAATGGCGGTTGTACACGACAATATGAAATGAGATATCACATGAAGAAGGCTTGTATGGCGGGCTTTTATTAGCGATGAAGGCGTTAAGGTGTGAATTTAGCGATCCAGATCGCGCTCCTGAAAAATTCGTGAACCCCCTGTTGACAATTTAGTCACATCAGCACAATCCTCATCACAAGAGTTATCACATTTATAACATTTAATGCGGCGATTATCGCAGCAGATAACAGTGAGAGGTCACGTTATGTCCGATGTCTCAATGCTGGCACAGCAGCTCTCCCGCAAGCGCATCCGCCGCTACAGCATCATCGGTGTTGTGGTGGTTGCGGTGATTGCCGCCATGGCCATCGACACCAAAGTGGTGAAAATCGGTTCCGAGCAAGATGTGCAAGAGCAAGGTTTCTCGCCGGATAGCTACGGGGAGAAGACCTTCCCCGGTATTCAGCAGGATGTGGAAGCGCGTGCGGTGGATGCCAAAACCCTCGCCGATGCGCTGAAAGCCAATCAACAGGAAGCGGTACAGAAATACGGTGTGGGTTCGCCGCTCCCGGTGATCCCCGTCAAGCTGGAAGGCGTGGTGCAGCCTGGTCAAATGGGCATCTTCCCGCTGAAAGTGGCCGGCTTACCGGAAGGAAATGTGATTCGCCTGCAAACGGGCCCCGCCATCACCGGCACCGACTTGCGTGACGCCAGCGGAAAAATCCAGTTCGGCGATTTTACCAACCAGATTGAGTATCAAAATGCCGGTTCGGCGATCAATCGCGCCATGAAAGCCAAAGTGCTGGATCAGTTGGATCGCGATGCGCTGCTCGGTAAAACCGTGCAGGTGATCGGGGTGTTCCGTTTGCTCGCGCCGAATAACTGGATGGTGACGCCAGTCAGTCTGGAGGTGAAATGAAACCATTCAACGTTAACCCGGCGCTACTAAAAGGCGAAGTGATCCTTGAAGCGCGCAACATCAGCAAGATCTATGGATCGACCCATGCACTTAAAGGCGTGAATTTTGAGATCCGTCGCGGTGAAGTCACCACGTTGTTTGGTGAAAACGGCGCAGGTAAATCTACGCTAATGAAAATTTTGTCGGGCGTCATTACGCCAACATCCGGGGAAATTCTCTATAACGGCGAAGAGAAAGTGTTTCGCTCCGCCACTGAAGCACGCGATTGCGGCATCTCGATTATCCATCAGGAGCTGAATCTCGCTCCCAACATGAACGTGCGCGACAACATCTTTATGGGGCGCGAAATCATGAAGCCGGGTGGGGTGGACTACGCGGAAGAAGCCCGCATAACTGCCCATCTGATGGCGGCGCTGGAGGAGGAAATTGACCCGCTGACGCCGGTGGAAAACCTGCGTCTGGGCCAACAACAGATTGTCGAAATCGCCCGTGCATTGTCGGTGAATTCACAGATTCTGATCATGGATGAACCGACATCGGCGCTCAGTGCTGCGGAAGTCGCGGTGCTGTTCCAGGTGATCCGCGATCTCACCAGTCAGGGTGTAGCCATTGTATACATCTCACATCATCTCGAAGAGGCACTGGAGATCACCGATCGCGCCGTGGTGCTGCGTGATGGCGTAATGACCGCGTACGCGAAACGCGATGAGATCGATCTCGAATGGATCGTGCGCAATATGGTAGGCGATCACTTTGACCTGGGGTCGCCGCCGCAAGGTTATGAGTTTGGTGACCAGGCGTTGACCGTGCAAGACCTGACGGTGAAAAGCAAAACCGGGATTCGGCTGGTGGATAACCTCTCGCTGTCAGTGAAAGCCGGTGAAATTGTCTGCATCTATGGCCTGATGGGCGCGGGGCGCACCGAACTGCTGGAGTGTATCGCCGGGCGTATTCATCAAAGCCAGGGCCGCGTTCTGCTGCAGGATACCGATGTCAGCGGCTTAACCATTCAACAGCGCATTCAAATCGGCCTTGCGTTGGTGCCTGAAGATCGGCAACGCGACGGTCTGGTGCAAACCATGTCAGTGGGCGAAAACCTGTCGCTCGCCAGTATCAGCGAATTTGTGCGTGGACTGGTGCTGTCACCGCGACGTGAAAAGCAGCTGGTGACGGACAGTATTCGCAACGTCACGGTGAAAACCGCTGGCGGCGAGGCGGCCATCGGATCGCTCTCCGGTGGCAATCAACAAAAAGTGGTGATCGGCAAAATGCTGGCCACCCGTCCCAAAGTGATTCTGCTGGATGAACCCAGCCGCGGCATTGATATCGGTGCCAAAGCGGAAGTGTTTCGTCTGCTGGCGGAAAACGCCAAAAAGGGGCTGGCGGTGGTGTATACCACCTCGGAAGTGGGCGAATGCCTGAGTATTGCGCATCGCATTGTGGTGATGAGCAAAGGGCGCATTAACGCCATTTTCGATTCCAGCGTGAGTAAAGAACGCATTATGGCCGCTTCAGGCGAGTCTCTGGTGGCATGACATGAAAAACGGAGCAAACGGTATGACAGACAGAACACACACGCTGGATTCGCCACCCGTCGCGAGTAAAAAGAAGACCGATAAAAGTCTCAATCTGGCGCGATTGCTGCTGGAAGGGCGCGCGTTTATTGCGTTGCTGGTGATTATTATCACCTTTTCCTTGCTCTCGCCTAACTACTTTACCGGCGCCAATTTCCTGACCATGGCTTCGCATGTGGCGATTTTTGGCTTACCCGCCATTGGCATGTTGCTGGTGATCCTCAATGGCGGTATTGACTTATCCGTTGGTTCAACGCTGGGTCTGGCTGGCGTGATGGCCGGCTTTATGATGCAGGGGATTAACCTTGAAGCGCTGGGCGTGGTGCTGTATTTGCCGGTGTGGGCGGTGGCGATATTAACGCTGGTGATTGGCGCGCTGGTAGGATTGGTCAATGGCGTGCTGATCGCCTGGTTCCGCGTTCCGGCATTTGTCGCCACGCTCGGCACCATGTATGTAGCGCGCGGTATTGCCCTGCTGATCACTAACGGACTGACCTACAACAAACTCTCTGGCACTGAAGCGCTGGGCAACACTGGCTTTGACTGGCTCGGCTTCAATCGCATCTTCAACATCCCGGTGGGTGTGCTGGTGTTGGGCGTGGTGGCGCTGGCCTGTGGTTTTCTGCTGAGCCGTTCGGCGTTTGGCCGTTGGCTGTATGCCTCGGGTGGTAACGAGCGCGCCGCCGATCTCTCCGGCGTACCGGTGAAACGTATCAAAATCAGCGTTTATGTGTTGTCGGGTATCTGTGCCGCGATGGCAGGGCTGGTGCTCTCTTCCCAGCTCACCTCCGCTGGCCCAACGGCAGGTACCACCTATGAACTGACCGCGATTGCTGCGGTGGTGATTGGCGGAGCGGCCCTCACCGGTGGTCGCGGTAATGTGCGCGGCACGCTGCTGGGTGCTTTTGTAATCGGTTTTCTCTCTGATGGCTTAGTGATTATCGGCGTTTCTGCCTACTGGCAGACGGTGTTCACTGGCGCCGTGATTGTGCTGGCGGTATTGCTCAACACCCTGCAATACGGCAAACGCAGTCGCTAACTCACGCGCGCTGTCTGGCAGCGCGCGGTTATCCGTAAAACCTGTACCCTAAATAATAACGGAGCACCTATGTTCACAAAACGTCTGTTTATTGCTGCCGCCGCTATGGCGATCACCACCTTCGCTGCACCGACCTGGGCGGATAACGGGTTGATGACCATCATCGTCAACGATCCATCCAACCCTTACTGGCTGACAGAAGGTCAGGTCGCGCAAAAAGCCGCTGAAAAACTTGGCTACAGCGCAAAAGTCAGCGCGCACAAAGGTGATACCAACACCGAAAGCCAGCTGATTGATACGGCGATCACCAACAAATCCAAGGCGATTATTCTTGATCCGGCTAACGCCGATGGTTCTGTCGGTTCAGTGAAAAAAGCCATCGCGGCGAATATCCCGGTGTTTATCATTAACGCTGAGCTGAATCAGAGCGGATTGGCTAAAGCGCAGTTGGTTTCTAACAATGCGCAGGGCGCGGCGGTGGGCGCGATGGAGTGGGTGAAACAGGTGGGTGATACCGCCAACTATGTTGAATTAGTGGGCCCGCCATCCGATAACAACGCGGCAACGCGTGCCAATGGTTTTGATACCGTGTTGTCACAGTACCCGACGCTGAAGAAAGTGGGTCAGGAAGTCGCCAACTGGGACCGTACCCAGGGCTTCAACAAGATGCAGTCACTGCTGCAGGCTAATCCAAACATCAAAGGCGTGATCAGCGGCAACGATGAAATGGCGCTGGGGGCGATTGCCGCACTGAAAGAAGCCGGCAAGCTGAACCAAATCAAAGTCGGTGGTTTTGATGGCTCTCCGGATGCCGTTGATGCCGTAAAAGCCGGTACGCTGGCGTATACCGTGATGCAGCCGGTGGCGCAGTTCGCGCAGAAAGCGGTAGAGCAGGCTGACAGCTTCCTGAAAACCGGTAAAACCGGCGCAGCATCGGAAAAACAGCTGTTTGACTGCATTTTGATCACCAAAGAGAACGCGGGCAATTTCGTATCACCGTTTGTATTGAAGCAGTAATGCATGACGTGCGGCTTGCGGGCCGCATACTGCTCAGCGGACGCACTCCGGTGCGTCGCTGTAACCCTTCTCGTGAGTCCAAACACCACACCATTTGCAAAAGGCGCGTTTCCGCGTTGTAATCACCTGGAACCCGCATTTCTGCATCACTTTCTGGACGAAATATGGCGCACAACCCGCAGGACTCTTCTCTCAACGTCTTCATGGCCGAACCCTTACCCAGCGACAGCCGTCAGGCGCGGCAGTTGGCGCGACGCCAGTTGATCGCGGAAGCCGTGATGGCAGAAGGCGCTATTCGCATTGAAGATATTACCGACCGTTTCGGCATCAGCCTGATGACCGCGCACCGTGATATTGATGAGATGGTCGAACGCGGATTGCTGCATAAATCGCGTGGGGTGGTCTCCGCCACGCCAACAAGCCTGGTCGAGTCCAGCGATATCTACCGCGCGACGCGTCAACTGGAAGAGAAGCAAGCCATCGCTGAAGTGGCGGCCACTTACCTGGAGCCAGGACAGGCGATCTTCCTCGATGATTCCACCACGGTATTGCAGATGGCGCGCTTGTTACACGCGCGCGCCCCGTTAACGGTGATCACCAACTCACTGACGCTGATGAATGAGTTACGCAACGGGCGCGATATCACGCTGATGGGATTAGGCGGTCAGTTTTATCACTGGTGCAATGCGTTTATGGGCCGCATGACGCGAGAAGAAATTGCCAGTCTGCGCGCCGATGTGTTCTTCGTCAGTATGTCAGCGATCATTGATGACACGGTCTTTCATCAGTCAGCGGAAACCGTCGAAACCAAACGAGCGATGTTTGATGCTGCACAGAAACGTATTTTGATGATGGATAACACTAAATTTGAACGCCGGGCGCTGCATCGTTTTGCCCATCTCAGCGAGTTCGATGTGGTGATTGTCAACCAGGGTACGCCTGTGCCCGTGCTGCGACGGATGCAGGATCTGGGTGTGAACGTCGTGGTTGCGCCCATGAAGACCCACGCTGGATCGCGCGAAGAAGCCTGATTCCCCTGCAAATTCATTCCTTCAGATGACCTAAGGCGCGCACTGTCGGCCGCGGCAGTGGTGCATCGGCCTGTTCAAATGCGTTTGACAATGTAATCTACCTACTAGTAGATTGATAGCTCCGCCACCGTGAACGAAGACGGTGCAATTGATTGCCACGCGCTAATCATTCAGCTCGGGTAACTGCCTTGTCTTAATTTATGCCATGTTGAGCGAACCTATGAACAAGCCTTCTCTTACGACCGGCCAGACACTCACCCGTCTGGCCGCTATTGCAGTGGTACCATTGATAGTCATCGCGTTATTTCTCTGGGCTGGCGGCTGGTTAACACCGGATAAGTTGACCTCCGATAAACTCATTACCGTGCTACAAAAATCAGGCGGGGAGCATCCCGGTTATCGCCGCAATCATGCCAAAGGTGTCTGCATCAACGGCAGCTTTGCCGCTAACGGCAATGCCAGCGTACTGTCGCGTGCCGGGCTGTTTGCACCGGGCAAAACCCCGGTGATTGGGCGCTTTGCTATTGCCGGTGGTAATCCGAACGCTCCGGATTATGCCGTGCCGGTGCGCAGCATGGCGTTGGCGTTTTATCAAAAAGATGGTCAGCAATGGCGCACCGGGATGAATGCCATGCCAATATTTCCGGTGAACAGCGTGGAAGGGTTTTACGACCTGCAAATTGCCACGCTGCCGGATGCGAAAACAGGTCAGCCCGACCCCGCGAAAATTCAGGCCTTTGTAGAAAAACATCCCGAAATTAAGCCGTTCTTCGGCTGGGCGCAACAGTATGTTCCTTCCTCTAGCTGGGCCAGCGATCGCTACAATAGCCTTAACGCCTTCAACTTTGTTGATTCGGCCGGCAAGAGCCATGTGGTGCGCTGGAGTATGGTGCCGCACACCGATTATCAGCCGATCAATGCCGCCGATAAAAATGACAGCAACTTCCTGCAAAGCGATCTGCAACAGCGTCTTGCCAAAGGGCCGCTGCAGTGGGACCTGATCATCACTGTCGCAGACGCGCAGGACAAAAGCAGCGATGCCTCAATTTCCTGGCCAGCGGACCGACAGACCATCAATGCAGGAACCCTGACTATCAACCAAACCACGCAGCAGCAGCAGGGGGCCTGTAACGATATCAATTACGATCCGCTGATTCTGCCCGAGGGCATCACCGCCTCGGATGATCCGATTCTCAATGCACGTTCATCGGCTTATGCCAAATCCTATAACGCCCGTACCCGTGAACAGGCAGGAGCACACTGATGAAACACACAGAGACTTTCCATCCGGCGTTGCGCGCGATTCACTGGCTGATGGCTGCCGCTATTATGACCATGCTGTTTATCGGCGTGGCCATGGTCGCCACCGTCTCGTCACTGCACAGCTTGCTCGTGGCGATCCATAAGCCGTTGGGCTTAATGATATTGCTGCTGGTGGTGGTGCGATTGTGGCTACGTTTTACCACCGCCAAACCGGCCTTGCCGGAGACGTTATCAAACGGGCAAAAAGCGCTGGCACACCTTTCGCATTGGGCGTTGTACGCCATGATGCTTGCGCAACCTCTTATCGGCTGGGCGATGCTGTCGGCGGCAGGCTATCCGATCAGTCTGGGAGGCAGTCTGGTGCTGCCCCCCATCACGCCAATCAGTAATGATCTGTATGCCTGGTTGCGTCCGCTGCATACCTGGGTTGCTTTAGCCTTGTTCGTTACGGTGATGCTGCATCTTGCCGCCGCGTTGTTCCATGCGCTGATTCTGCGTGATGGCGTCTTCAGAAGTATGACCGGTCGCCGTAAGCGTCCTGAAGCGCCTTGACATCACCGCTGCAGGTCAGTAGGTTCAGTGCCAATTTACTGATTTGCAGCCATTTCATCTTTGCTGCCGGAGCCCTGCATGACCGTTGAACGTTCGCCTAAAGCCACTGAAATCATTAACCACACCCGAGCGCTGCTCACAGCTGGTGGTTATAAAAGTTTCAGCTATGCCGATTTGGCAGAACGCGTACAAATTCGTAAAGCCAGTATTCATCATCATTTTCCGGGCAAAGCCGACCTGGTGCTGGCCGTGGTCAATGATTATCGTGAGGAGGCGCGAGCCGGTATGGCCGCGACCAGTGAGCATTTCAGTGATGATCCGCTGGCTGAACTGAACGGATATGTGAACTTCTGGGCAACCTGCATTAAGGAAAACAGCTCACCGTTCTGTATTTGCGTAATGCTGGCAGTGGAGTTGCCGACCTTACCGGAAGAGGTGGCGGCTGAAGTGACCGGACATTTCGCCGATCTGTCCGCGTGGCTGGCCGGTGTGTTGCAGAAGGGGGAAAAGCGCGGGGTGTTTATTCTGCGTGAAGGGGCGGAAATGGAGGCCAAATCGCTGATGGCGACGGTGCATGGTGCGATGATTGCCGCGCGCGCGTTTAATAACCCCGAACTGTTCTTACCCATGATAAAACCGGTGCTTAACAGTCTGGTTATTTCCGTTTAATGGCTTTGCGGCCATTTATCTTCGCGACTCTTTCATCATCAACAGAATCACTTTATCCACCAGATAAGGTGCCTGCTTATTTAATTCAGGATCGTTGCGTAATTGCGCAGCAATGTTCAACGCAAATTCGCGAACATTCTGTTTATCCGCTTGCGTTGATTCACAATCTGAAGGACGGCAGTCAGGATATTGGTTAGGAAAATGAATCACACTCACAATGCCCCCTGAAATCGTTGCTAAGGTCAGCCGAATAAATATTAATCTACTAGTTGGTAGGCTGGCAGTCAAGGGAGGAATTTGCAGTAAAGCACAGCAGGTTTAAACCTCCGTGAGAGCCCGGGTAGGGGCGTTTCGCGCGCTTTCTCACCGCTTCGCCAGTACCGCCTGAAAATAGGAATTTTTACCTTTCGTTGTTTCACAAATCCTCTTAAATTAGCGCCGACGAGCAGTGCAAGTCGCCAACGATTTGGTGTCTTAACAACAATCAAATTAAAAACAATTGCATTCCATTTTTTAATGGTAATGAGGATTTCGATGCTTTTAAAACGCAGCTGCAGTATCGCCATTGTCGCTTTAGTCTGTTTATCAGTTACCGCCTGTGGCATGTCGCATCGTGGTCGTAATACGGCAATTGGTGCGGGTGTAGGTGCTGTGGGTGGCGCGGTATTAACCGGCGGCAGTACCTTTGGTACGCTGGGTGGTGCCGCCATCGGTGGCTTGATTGGTCATGAAGTGAGTCGTTGATTCATCCTGCTGAACTATTTCGTCGCGCACTCAATGCGCGACGAAATAATAACTTTTATACCTTCGTTTTATTCCCCGATTAGATTTTCTTTAACTGGCCAAATACCTGTTTGCCGTTATGGAAGGTTGCTATCACAGGTGCAACATGCGCCACCGCTTCAGCAGAACAACTCGCCGCCACTAACATCATCGTTGCGCTATCCTGCGCCTTCGGCCACTGTTGTTCACCCTGGCTATTCAGCGGCAGCACTTCATGGGTGGCGATACCCAATGCACGACTCAATGAGAACTCATCCGGGCCACGATACAACTGCGCATAGACGTTGGCTTTTTCCAGCATGCTGCCGCTGCCAAAAGGTTGCCAGTGGTCGGCAATGGTATCGGTGCCGGACCATACCGGGACGCCCGCCGCACGCAGTTGCGGCAATGGCATGATCACGCGCCCAATCGGCACGGTGGTGGCGATGCTGAACTGCTGCGCTTTGAGTTCCCCGATCATCGCATCCAGCTCTTTTCCTGATAACGTGCCCAGTGCAAACGCATGGCTGATGGTCACTTTGCCTTTTAACTGCGGATTCTCACGCACCGTTTTCAGCATGTAGCGTATCGCGGCCACACCGTGCGGCTCGGTTTCGTGCAGGTGGATATCCACCGGCGCAGCAAAATCGAGTGCAATGCTGAACATCGTATCCAGCGATTTCTCCATCGCACCATCAACGTTGGTCGGATCCAGGCCGCCGACAAAAATGGCGCCCATGTTCATCGCTTCACGCATCATGCCTTCGACCCTGGACCGCAACAGTCCATGCTGCGGGAAGGCGACAATCTTCGCGGTAAAGTCCTGACGGTGGTTAGCAATCGCCTGTTGCAAGTGCGCCAACCCGTCCAGTTTGCTAATCGGGTCGATGTTGCAGTGGCTGCGCGCTTCGGTGCTGCCTTTCGATTGCAGCAAACCAATCAGCTTTTCGGCACGCATTTCGGAGGTCGGCACAATCTCAGGAAGAATCTGCTCCTCCTGATGAATCATATCGATAACGCTTTTACGCGGCAGCGGGGCGCGCCAGCCATCGCCATAAAAGGTTTTATCAAGGTGGATATGCATGTCGCGCGTTGCAGGCAGCAGAATATGGCCCGCCGCATCCCAGGCGGGAAGGGTGCTGCTGAAACCTGCCGCGTGGATACCCGCGATATTTGCGCCGTTGATTTCGATATCGTACAACCCGGTGCGTGTCGCGGTGATCACGTCGTGATGACGTACAAAGGCTTCTTCCAGCCGCACATTGCGCAGCAGATAGTGGCTAACGTCGATCTGCATCAGGTTTTCAGGGGGACAGGCAGTGGCCGCAGCGTTACGGCTACTTAATCCGGCACCGAGCAGCGTACCTGCCGCCGTGAGTTTGATGCCAGCAGAAAGAAAGTCCCGGCGGTTGCCGGAAGTCATGAGGCTCATCGATTATGTTCTCCTTGTAGGGGAGATTTACCCTAGAGGAGCGATAAGCGCGGTGCTGTGATTTTTTCCACTGATAACTATGGAGAAAAGTAATGACGCATCGGACAGCATCGCTATCCGATGTTCTGTAGAAGGGTTAATGATTTTGCGGTTTGGGCATCGGCGGTGTGCCATGAGTATGGAACGTCTCAATGGTTTTCAGGCCCCACGCCTGGCCTTTCTTACGTTCGCTTTCCGTCCAGACTACCGTCTGCCAGTCTGGCGCGAGTATCAGTCGGGCCCCGGAATTGGCCAGCTCGACGCGATTCCCCGCCGGTTCCCAGACATACAGGAAAAACGTGCCCTGGATGGCATGCTTGTGTGGGCCGGTTTCAATATGCACGCCATTTTCCAGGAAGATGTCGGCCGCGCGCAGTATGTCTTCTCGCGTATCGGTGGCGTAGGTCACATGGTGCAAACGTCCATTGCCGCCACCGTGCTCTTCAGTACAGGCCAAATCATAGGTTTTATTATTGACGGTGAACCAGCAGCCACCAATCCGCCCATTATCCAGCTGAATCATCTCTGTGACGCGGGAGCCTAAGCAGGTTTCCATAAAGCGCTTGAATTCACTGACATCTGCAGCCAACAGATTGAGGTGATCCAGACGACGCGGACAGGCGCCACGCGCATGGTAACGCTGAGACAGGTTTTTCAGCGACGGGCGTTGGTCATCGGGTGCCTGATAACGGACCGTGTCGTAATAAATCTCAAAAATGTGGCCAAAGGGATCGGTAAAGCGAAATGCCTGTCCGTGACCCTGATCGTCGTTGACCCAACCAAGCACTTCATAGGGGCTGGCTTCAATCGCCGCAACACGCCGTTCCAGCGCAGCCTGTGAAGCGGCGCGATAGGCAATGTGCCCCACGCCGGTCGTGTGATGACGCGTAAGCTTCAGGCTGTGAAACTCATAATCATCCCAGGCGCGCAGCCAGGCGTGATCGTCGTCCTGCGCGGTGATCGTTAAGCCATAAACATTGACAAAGAAGTTGAGGCTCTCTTCAAACTTGTCGGTGTAAAGCTCCACGTGAGCCAGATGCGCAATATCGAAGCAGGGTTCAGAAAGTTGAGATGTCATGATGCCATTCCTATTTATTGAGGGTTTGTGACAGCGCCGGAAGGTCATCCAGTGCTGCGCCCTTTATTTTCAGAGACAGAGAAACATTGCGATGAAGCACAATGCTGATCGCAGCCAGTAGCGCGGGTAGCGCGAGAATAAAGAAAATCGCCGACTGCGCCGGGAACGCACCCATCAGCAAGCCGCCAATCGAAGAACTGAGAATCGCACCGGTACGGCCTATGCCGTGCATCCAGCTCACGCCGGTGGCGCGCATTTCGGTAGGGTAATAAGCAGGGGAATACACCTGTAGACCATTCTGTGCGCCATTAATACACATGCCGATAATGAAAATGAATACGCCCAGCGCCACCCCGGAAAACGCGAAGATGCCTTGTGCTAGCAAGCAGAGACAACCCAGCAGATAGACCACGCCAATCACTACTCTGGCGTTGCATTTATCCATCAATGCACCGACCAGAATACCGCCCAGCGGACCACCAAGCTGGAATAACCCCGCCAGAATCGCCGCTTGTTCGAGGGAAATACCGCCCGAGCGCATAATGGTCGGCAGCCAGCCGTTAAGCAGGTAAATCACAAACAGCCCCATAAAGTACGTCACCCACAGAATGATCGTGCCGCGGGCAAAACCGTGGTGGAAGAGCTGGGAAATGGTGCTGTTGCGATGGATCCGGGGAGAGTTAAGCACGAACGCCGTATCCTGCTGAAACTGGCCGCCCATGCGATTAAGCAGCGCAGCAATCTGCGCGCGAGGTGCCCGGCGCACCACCAAATTTAACGCGGATTCAGGTAGCAGATAACCTAATAAGGGCAGCATAAGCAGCGGCAATGCACCGCCGAAAATCAACACTGCATTCCAGTGATAGTGCGCCAGTAACGCGGCCGCGATAAAGCCCCCCAGACCGGAGCCGATATTAAAGCCGCTGAACATCAGGGTAATCATCACGCCCTTACGACGCTCAGGCATATATTCTGCCAGCAGCGTGACGCAATTGGGCATGACTGCGCCCAGCCCGAGCCCGGCAATGAATCGCATCATCGCCATTTGCAGCGGCGTGGTGGCGAAGGCGCAAATCAGACTGAAAGCGGAGAAGATCAGTACTGCCAGCAGGATGATTTTTTTACGGCCAAATCGATCGGATAAGGGACCCGCGATCAATGCGCCAATCGCCACGCCAAACATCGCCGCACCAAGGATCGGCCCCATCGCGGCGCGTGAGATATGCCACTGCTCAATCAGCGCAGGCGCAATAAATCCCATCACGGCAGCATCGTAACCGTCGAACATAATGATGATCAGGCAGAGGAATAACACGCGCCACTGAAAGGCGGAAATGGGTCGCGAATCAATCCAGGCTTTGATGTCGACCAGCTTATTTGTATTCATACGTTCGCTCTCTCTTCGGGCACGCAAAGTCTATTGAATGACAAGTCATGATTAACTCTTCCAGCTCCACGGTAAGCACCGTGTGGCAGGCTGTCTGTCAAAAAAGGCTTTTAGCGGTATGAGTTACGTTTATATTGTGAGCGAGTTGTCATAATCCGCGGTGTCAATATGGGTTTGTGGTGCCCGATGGAAAAGCCTTAAGCGCAAACGGCATACAATCTTTGTATGAATTTCGTTTAGGTCGCTGTCGTATTAGCTTCGGCGTTGATGCACTTAATCAGTGCCAGTGTGGCCGGGGAATGCAGCGCACCCGCGCGCAACGTGATGCCGATATCACGACGCGTATCGGGCAGGGTGAAGGACAGAGGTTGGAGCACACCTGACTTCAATTCGTACTCCAGCTGGTGCCATGACACCGCCGCCACCATATCGGAGTCCATTAATAAGCCGCGCACGATGGCGAGGTCACCGCTCTCAACCACCGGTTTGGGTGCCGGGATATCCAGCGTCGCAAAGGCGTGTTCTAGCAGATGGCGGGCCGGACTGTTTTCTCGCGGAAAAATCCACTGTGTGTCGGCGAGATCGGCAGCGCTTAACGTTCGACCGGCTAACGGATGTTGTGGCCTGGCGAGCAGCACAAGTTCTTCGCTGAACAGCCGTCGATTATCGATATCAGTAACGTTGCTGTCATGACGCAAAGCCCCGACAATCAGATCAACGTCGCCGGCCCGGAGTTCGGTAATCAGCGTGCTAAAGGCACTTTCATTGGTCACGACTTTGATCGCCGGATGTGCCGTCACCAGACGGGCAATCGCGCGTGGCAATAACACACTACGACACAATGGCAGGGCGCCAATATGAACAGTGCCCTGCAGAACACCTTGCTGGGCGGCAAGATCTTCCGGGATATGGCGAATTTCATTCAGGGCGCGGCTGATGTGTGGCGCCATTTCACGCGCGGCGGCTGTCGGCTGCATGCCCCGCGGCGAGCGCTGGAACAGCACGATATTCGCCCCTTTCTCCAGCACCTTGAGCGCTGCACTGACGGCGGGCTGGCTGATGCTCAGCGAACTGGCCACGCTTTGCGTATGCTGCAAATGAAACAGCCTTAAAAATATTTGCAGGCGCCTGACGTTGAACAACCAAATCGGTTCGGCGTCATCCCGCATGGACTCGCGCAGTTTAAATCGAGCGAGAAGTGCAGGTATCTGTTTGAGTTCCTGGAGGGCACGCTGTGCGCGGGGCAGTACACATTTACCATTCTCGGTGAGCAGCATCCCGCTGGCATGACGTTCAAACAAAGGCGTGGCGAGAGTGTGTTCCAGATCACGTATCGATCGCGTCACCGCCGATTGCGTGCGAAATAAATCTTCCGCAGCCTCCGAGACGGTTCCCCGTTCTGCAATCATACAAAGTGACCTTAGCTGCATGATTTTAATGTGATTAGTGTCTTCCTGTTCCTGCATGCCCTCTGCCCCTGAACCTCTGATAATGATCACAACATAAATAAAAATCATAGCTCGCACAATGAAAGGCATTATTCGGTCACGGTGGTGCGTGTCAGGATGAAAAAAACGCAATAGCAGGGGAACATAATGGAAAACGCAGTGAAAAAGAGTGCCTTGGTGGTCAGTGCCCATTCCGCTGACTTTGTCTGGCGCGCAGGCGGGGCCATCGCGTTGCACAGTGCGAGCGGCTATGACGTGCACGTCGTCTGCCTCTCTTACGGGGAGCGCGGTGAGTCGGCAAAACTGTGGCGCAAAGGCAATATGACCGAGCAGACCGTCAAGCAGCATCGTCA
Source organism: Pantoea folii (assembly GCF_056678875.1). Classification (NCBI taxonomy): domain Bacteria; kingdom Pseudomonadati; phylum Pseudomonadota; class Gammaproteobacteria; order Enterobacterales; family Erwiniaceae; genus Pantoea; species Pantoea folii. The sequence continues at coordinate 226,695 of NZ_JBWXON010000002.1, forward strand.
GGCCGAGGCCGAACGGGCCGCGGATGTGTTAGGTGCCAGCATTGAGTTCTTCGATCTCGGCGATTATCCCCTTCGCGCGGATAAGGAAACGCTGTTTCGCCTCGCCGATGTGTTTCGCCGCGTACAGCCTCACTTTGTGCTGACGCATTCGATTGCTGATCCTTATAACTACGATCATCCGCTGGCGGCCAATCTCACCCAGGAAGCACGCATCATTGCGCAGGCAGAAGGATATCGTCCGGGAGAACCGATTATCGGTGCACCGCCGGTTTACTGTTTTGAACCGCATCAGCCTGAACAATGCCTGTGGAAACCGGATGTGCTGCTGGATATCACCTCGGTTTGGGACAAGAAATATCAGGCGATTCAGTGCATGGCCGGGCAGGAACACCTGTGGGAATACTACACGCGCGTGGCGCTCCAGCGCGGTGTGCAGGCCAAACGCAACACAGGGATTACATCCACGCGCGTCATCACCCACGGCGAAGGCTATCAGAGTCTGTTCCCACGGGTGACGGAGGATCTCTCATGATTGCGGTCAATCAGAAAGGCATCGTTGTTAAGCAGATTGAGCGGGCCGATTCGGCTCTGATTGCACAATTTGCCCGTGCCGGAGTGGCGACCGTCCACGAAGCGCAACAGCGGCAAGGTCTGCTCAATGTGCGGATACGACCAATCCAGCAGGGTGTCGCGATAGCCGGCAGTGCGGTCACGGTGCTGGTTTCTCCCGGTGATAACTGGATGTTTCATGTTGCAGTCGAACAGTGTCAGCCGGGCGATGTGTTGCTGGTGTCACCGACCTCGGATTGCCATGACGGCTTCTTCGGTGATCTGCTGGCCACTTCATTAAAGGCGCGTGGCGTAGTGGCGCTGGTGGGCGATATCGGTATCCGTGACAGCCAGACCCTGCGTGAGATGGGTTTCCCGGTCTGGTCACGTGCGGTATTCGCGCAGGGAACGGTAAAAGCTACGCTGGGATCGGTGAACGTGCCGATTATCTGTGCAGGCCAGCTGATCTATCCCGGCGATATAGTGGTTGCCGATGACGACGGCGTGGTGATTGTGCCGCGAGCGGATGCGAACACCGTTGCCGAGGCAACCCAGCAGCGGGTCACCAATGAGGAGAGTAAACGAGTAAGACTGGCTGCCGGGGAACTCGGGCTGGATATTTATCAGATGCGTGGCGCGTTAGCGGAGAAGGGATTGCGCTACGTGGAGTCTCTGGATGCCCTGCAAAAGAGTTCGCTATGAAACAGACGCTGATACCCTGTGTGTTAATGCGAGGCGGCACCTCCAAAGCCGCCTGTTTCCTGGCCAGCGATCTGCCAGAAGCGGGGCCGCAACGAGACCGCGTGTTGCTGGCCGTCATGGGTTCACCCGATCCCCGTCAAATTGATGGCATCGGTGGGGCTGATCCGCTGACCAGTAAAGTGGCGATAATTTCTCCCTCCACGCGGCCTGATGCAGATATCGATTATCTTTTTGCGCAGGTTAACGTGCATCAAGCGGTGGTCGATTATGGACAGAACTGCGGTAACATCCTCGCCGCCGTGGCGCCTTTTGCCATTGAGAAGGGCCTGATAAGGGCACAGGGCGACATCACGCGCGTGCGCATCTTTATGATCAACACCGGGCAAATCGCAGTGGCGCAATTTGCCACGCCCGATGGCACGGTGGAATATCAGGGCGAGACCCAGATAGACGGCGTGCCCGGTTTTGGCGCAGAGCAAATTTTGCAATTCGAGGATATTGCAGGATCCAGCTGCGGATCGCTGTTACCGACCGGTGAGGCGCGTAATCGGTTTGACGGGATTGAGGTGACCTGCATCGATAACGGTATGCCCGTGGTGATCCTGCGTGCTGAGGATGTGGGATGCACTGGACAGGAGACCCGCGAACAGCTGGAGAGTAATGCTGAGTTAAAAGCACGCCTGGAATCCATCCGCTTACAAGCGGGTCCGCTGATGAATCTCGGGGATGTGACGAAACGAACCGTGCCGAAAATGACCCTGATTGCTCCGCCCGCTAATGGCGGTGCGCTATCCACGCGAACATTTATTCCCCATCGCTGTCATGCTTCTATTGGCGTACTGGGCGCGGTGAGTGTCGCCACAGCCTGCCTGATCCCCGGTTCCGTGACGCAGGGCATCGCGCAGATTACCGATACCAGGCAGCAGCGTCTGGCGGTAGAGCATCCCAGCGGCGAGTTTAGCGTGATGCTGACCCGTGATGAGGCAGGGAAGGTGACGCAAAGCGGCCTGATACGCACGGCACGCTTGTTATTCGACGGGCGGGTCGCCATTCCAGGCTCACTCTAAAACACGAATTACCCTGCACGCTGACGTTCTCCGTTGCTGACAACCTTATGGGTTGTCGGCATTCTTCATTCGATTGCCAAAATCTTCGTTTCCACGCGTGACTGCGTGCTCCCACTCACACTGCCTGACCAGACTCCTTATCTGCCTTAATAAATGTCGCCTGATTCATTATTAATGTGACAAGTGTGCGCACGGTGTGTCTTTAATGTTACGAGTCGGTATATTTAATACAGAAGTTTTTAAAGATTTAATGGCGCAGAAATTAAGTGTTCTGAAAGTGATAATTGTATTTGGTTTGTTAAATTAAATCATTCCGGCTGTTATTAAAATACAATAACTCAATGCTTGTTAAAATTACGTATTATTGATGTTGAGCTTATGTCTACGGTAATTGTAACCCTGCTAAATAATAAGATAATCGCATCATTACGGGCTGTACACCGATTCTTTCACTCTTCAGCGCATCATAATTAACGCTCAAAAACACGCTAAAACCTTGAATTAAGTTGATTAAAATCAAAGATTCCTCATAAGTTAACGCTCTCATTACATTTAATTCACATGAAAATCATTCATTTATACAGCGAATTTTTTCTTTTTGTTACAAGTTACCCCTTTAATTTGGATGCCTTTGTGTAAACGAAAATATAGAATAATTTACAGAAAAATTCTTATTACGAGCCGTGTCGATACCTACGCCTGCAAGTGTTATCGACAGACATTTCGTTAACAATCATGATTTATTTTCCCGTTCTTTCTCCGGAACGAACGCCGAAGTGAATATCCTATTTCCCAGACGTCACCTGTCTGGAAATTAAACTGTGGTTGTTGCTCGTGGTTAAGAGAAAGACGACAGTGCGGCACCGATTTCAACTTGTTATGCACGAGCTTGCTTCATCTCACTTCATAACATGTGAAACGGCGCTGGATTGCCGTTAACTAATTCGGTCACTCAAAAAAAGAAGATAGTCATGCTAAGTAACGATCTTACATCGCTGATCACGCGTATTGACTTCGCGCTAATTTCATCCATTCACATCATTTTTCCCCCGCTAACCATTGGACTGGCTGCACTGTTGTTCATCTCTGAACTGATGTGGGTCAGGAAGCAAGATGAGCAGTGGTATCGCCTGTGTCGCTTCTTTGAAAAGCTGTTTATCGTTAACTTCGGTGCTGGCGTGGCAACCGGTGTCACCATGGAAATGGCCTTTGGCATTCTTTATGGTCGCTTCTCGCAGGCTGCCGGGCCGTTCTTTGGTCAGGTGCTCGGCTATGAGACCATCACCGCCTTTATGTACGAAGCCGGCTTTATCGGACTGATGATTTTTGGCTGGGGCAAGATCAGCAAAGGGATGCACCTGTTTGCGACCTTTAACGTGGCGCTCTCTTCTACGCTTTCTGCGATGTGGATCCTGGTGGCTAACTCCTGGATGCAAACGCCAACCGGTGTTGAACTGCATAACGGTATTTTCATCGTAACTGACTGGCTGGCCGCGCTGTTTAATCCGAATGCGCGCAGTGCTTTCCCGCACATGCTGCTGGCAAGCTTCGAGCTCTCGCTGTGCTTCGTGGTGGCGACCTGCGCCTGGTATGTTCTGAAACAGCGTCATGTTGATCTGTTCCTGAAGCCGCTGAAATATTCACTTATGGCGCTGGCCGTGGTCGCCGCCGTTCAGATCTATATGGGTGACGTGCTGGGTGAAGCCACGCTTGAACATAAACCTGCCGCACTGGCAGCAATGGAAGGGCACTACGATACCTATGATTCAGCGGGTAACGTCAACAGTGCCTGGCACATCCTGGGTTGGCCAAACAAAGAAGGCACGGGCCTCGCATGGTCTATCGATATCCCGCACGGTTTAAGCCTGATTGAAACCAAAACCTGGAACGGTACGGTAACGGGCCTGAACAGCTTCCCGAAAGATCAGCAACCGCCTGTGGTATTGCCATTCTACGCCTTCCGCGCCATGTCAGGTGCTGCGGGTGCCATGTTGCTGGTGAGCCTCTGGGGCGTCTGGCTGATTGCACGTCGTCGCATGACCGCTGAGCTGGCTCCGCGTAATAAGCTGTTCCTGGCGCTGGCCGTTATCATGGTAGTCCTGCCTTATATCGCAGTGATTGCGGGCTGGTGGACGCGCGAAATTGGCCGTCAGCCGTGGATCGTTTATGGCCTGATGCGCACCGAAGACGGTATGAGTCCAATGACCCTGGGTCTGGCAATCTTCTGGCTGGTGGGCTTTGCCATCTTTGAAACGGCTGTGGTCGCGGGCACCATATGGTTCCTGGCGAAAGTGGTGCGTATTGGTCCTGATTTGACCAGCAAAATACCGGGCGAGGGGCATGAGCATTTGGGTCACCTTGAAATGCCTGCCAGTGGTCATGCTGACCATCCTGAATATATCCGTCCGGTTTGATGGGAGAATAAATCCGTGGACATGCTTAATTCGACTCAGCACTTCCTGATCATCGCCTGGTGGTTAGCATTTGGTATCAGTGTTCTTTTATATATCGCGCTGGATGGCGCCGACCTGGGGGCGGGGATCTTCTCGCTCTTCGTCCGCGACCATGATGAACGTGGCGCGATCATGTCGGCAATGGCCGGCACCTGGGATGCCAACGAAACCTGGCTGATCGTCGCCGGTGGTATTATGTTCGGCACCTTCCCGTTTGTGTACGGTTCGGCATTTAGCTACCTGATGGTGCCAATGGCGCTGGTGTTGTGGGGCATTATGTCCCGCGCGGTGGCACTGGAGTTTCGTCATCTGGCCTCGCCATTCTGGCAGAAGTTTTCTGACGGCATCTTCGGTGTCGCCAGTCTCGCGGTGACTTTCTTTGGTGGGATGAGCGTTGGTGCGTTGCTGCAAGGTTTCCAGATGGATTCGCCTGCACAGGGTGTACCAACTTACGTGGGTGGCGCATTTAACTTTATTTCAGCTTTCTCCATCTGGACCGGCGTGGCTTCCTGCGTGGCAATGACGCTGGCAGGCGTGCTGTTCGTACGTGCTCGCTTCGAGAAAAATGAACCGATTCGTCAGGATGCAGCACGTTGGACGGCGGTGATCTTCTGGTTAGCTATCGCTGCCGTGGTGATTACCTGGGTGTGGAGTGCGGTGATCTTCGACTGGGCACGTGCGAAATGGTTTGGTCCGCATTTCTGGATCTGGGGCCTGTTTGGCTTAATCGCTCTGGTCTGTATTGATCAGGTGCGTCGTGACACCCTGAAGGACAAAGATTTTGCAGCGGTGATGTGGTTCAATGGCGCGGCATTTATTCTGGGCTTCGGTATGTTACTCACCATGTTCCCATGGATCGTGCCAGGCACCTGGACCATCTGGGCGGGCGCCAGTCCACAGGTTTCGCTGATTACCTTCACCATGACCATGGGCGGTTTTGTTCCGGTAATGCTGATGTACAACTGGTATCAGATCTGGGTATTCCGCGGCCGTATCTCCAAGCTGGTTGGTCACGGGGGACACTAAGACATCATGTCTGCTAGTTCCCCTCCAAGTGGAATGGCAGCCCGCCTGGCGGAACGTTGGCTTTCGAGCCTGCGCCGCCAGGCAGGCGGTTTATTTTCACTGTCCATCAGTATGGCGGCGCTCAATGCCATACTGATGATTGCACAGTGTTGGCTGTTAGCCTGGCTAATCAGCAACGCCGTCCTCGGTGGTAAAACCTTCACCGCGCTATTGCCTTATCTCTTATTGCTGCCGGTTGTGATGTTGCTGCGCGCGGGTATCGATATCCTGCGCCAGGGTTTTGCGTTTGAAGCCTCAGCACGTATCCGTCAGGGATTGCGCGGGATGTTGTTAGACCGCATCGCCACACTGGGTCCCGCCTGGAGCCAGCATCAACGTACGGGCAGTATCGCCAGCTCACTTGGCGAAGGCGTCGAAGCTATCGAAGCTTACTTTTCCGGTTTTCTTCCGCAAAAAATCATCATCGGCATTGTGCCGCTTGCCATTCTGGTTGCGCTTTTTCCTTTTGACTGGGTTTCTGGCTTGATCATGTTGATCACCGCGCCACTGGTGCCGTTGTTCATGATCGTGGTAGGAAAGGGCGCGGAGAAAATGAGCCTGAAGCAGTGGCACAAACTCAGCCTGATGAGTGCGCACTTCTTTGATGTGATTGCTGGCCTGACAACGTTACGCCAGACTCATGCTGCACGCCGACAAGCGAACATCATCGCAGCGATCTCGGACAGCTATCGTCAGACCACCATGAAGGTGTTGCGGCTGGCATTCCTTTCATCATTGGTGCTGGAATTTTTTGCCACCATCAGCACCGCGATGGTGGCGGTGTATGTTGGATTCCGTCTGTTCTATGGCGAAATGGGCTTCCTGCCGGGGCTGTTTGCCTTGTTGCTGGCACCGGAATTTTTCCGCCCGCTGCGCGATTTGGGCACGCACTATCATGCCCGAATGGATGCGATTGGCGCGACGGAAGGTCTACTGGCGATCCTCAATGCTGAAGCGCCGGAATCGTCACAGGGTAATGACGCGCTCCCGGTGAAACCGCGTGAAATCAGTCTTGAAGGGGTGAGCTATCAGTATGCGGAGGGCGGCGGCGTTACCGATGTTTCCTTTACTTTACGCAGCGGGGAAACACTGGCGATCGTCGGCACCAGCGGTGCCGGTAAAACCACCTTATCGCGAATGCTACTGGGCTTTATCGCGCCGAACTCAGGACGCATCGTCATTGATGGCAAGGATCTTTCTTCATTAGATCTTCCTGCATGGCAGCAACAGATTGGTTGGCTCCCGCAGCGACCCACTATATTTGCCGGTTCGATTGCGGAAAATATTCTGTTGTCGCGTTCGGGTATCAGCCAGGCAGAGGTTGAAGCAGCGGCACAGCTGGCTCAGGCTGACACTTTTATCCATTCGTTGCCGGCGCAATATGATTACCGCCTGGGTGATGGTGGAAAAGGGCTGTCCGGTGGGCAGATTCAGCGTATTGCAATGGCCCGCGCCGTATTGATTTCGCCACCGGTGGTGATACTTGATGAACCTACGGTCGCGCTGGATCGCCAGACGGCACAGAATATGATTGCCTCCTTGAGTGACTCATTACCGAACAGTGCACGCTTAATCATCACCCACGATACGGAAATCGCTGCCACAGCTGACCGAATCATCGTGCTGGAAAAAGGGCGGGTGGTTGAATCGGGGACGCCGCAAGCATTGCGCGATCAGGCTGGCGTCTTCGCTGAACTCGAGCGTCTGCAAACAGGAGACCTCGCATGAAGGATCTTTGCCATCTCTTGCGCATGGCGCGTCCATGGCGTTTCCGCATGGCGGTGGGAATATTGCTCTCTGTGGTTGTGATTCTCTCCAACGTGGCGCTGCTCGCCTTATCAGGCTGGTTCATTACGTCCATGGCGCTGGCGGGCGTAGGCTCACTGGCACTGGAGTTTTTCACTCCGGCTGCAGCGATTCGTGGGCTCGCGGTATTGCGTACCTTCGCGCGTTATCTGGAAAGATTGGTGACGCACGATGCAACTTTGCGCTTGTTGTCGGTTTTACGTGTCTGGTTCTATCAGCAGTTAGCCCATCTTGCGCCTGCGCGACTGCAGGATTTTCGCGATGGGGATGTGCTGGCGCGTTTTCGCGCTGATATAGATAGCCTCGACAATTTCTATCTGCGTATTCTGACGCCGGCCATTGCAGGGCTGATCTCGTCGCTCATCATTTTGGCAGGAATTTGCTGGTTCTCACCTTCAGTGGCCTTGATTGATGCGGTGGTGCTGATACTTGCGGGCGTGGTCGTGCCGTGGATTGTGGCCTCGCTGACGCAAGCCAGTGGCAACCAGATCGCTACCGTGCGCTCATCCGTTCAGGCCGCATCCACCGATTTGGTGCGTGGATTAGCAGAGTTACAGATGGTTGGCGCTGTTAGTCATCAAACCGATCATCTGCGCCAGCTTTCTCAGCAACTGATCAGCGCACAGCGTCGGCAAGCCTGGATCAGCGCCAGCGGCGGGGCGATCTGCGCCTTAATGGGACAGCTCGGGTTATTTTTCGCCTTTATCCTGCTCTTCAACACTGGGCACGCAACCGGTATTACTGCCAGTGAAATCGTGATGTTGCTGTTCACCATCCTGGCGAGTACTGAAGCGGTGGCTGGGTTGCCCGCGGCCTTTGCTGCCCTTGGCACTACGCGCGCAGCGGCACGCCGTCTGTTCTCCATGACGGAGCTGACACCGGCGATTGTCCTGCCTGAAACCAGCCCGATGCCGGAGAGCAGCGAATTGTCATTTTCGGCCGTGACAATGCGTTACACGCCTGATGCGCCTAATGTACTGGACAAGCTGAGCTTTACCGTGCCGGTCGGCCATTGTCTGGCGATTTTAGGTCCCAGCGGAGCAGGAAAAACCACCGTACTGAATCTGGTGCAAGGATTCTGGGAAACGACAGCAGGGGATGTGTCTATCGGCGGTCGTCCGGTCAGGGCGCTTTCTGAAGATACACTGCGTCAGATGATCTCGGTGGTTGGCCAGAAAACCTATCTCTTCAACGCATCGATTCGAGACAACCTGCGCCTGGTTGCACCGGATGCGGATGACGAGGCTTTATGGGAAGCACTGGCGCGCGCCGCTTTAGACGGCGAAGTCCGCGCATTTCCTCTGGGGCTCGACACCCTGGTGGGAGAGTTAGGAGGGCGTCTGTCTGGTGGTCAGGCCCGCAGGATTGGGATTGCTCGCGCGTTTCTTTCCCATGCGCCGATCGTGTTGCTGGACGAGCCCACTGAAGGGCTAGACGCAGTAAATACCGAATTAGTACTTAACTGCTTGAAAGAACTCATTAAGGGTAAAACCACGCTGCTGGTGACCCATCAGATCCAGCCACTTTCCCTCGCGGACAGTCGGTTACTGCTCGATAAACAATAACAAGAGCAGGGATCTGTTTTTTGGTTTATTTACATCTGCTTAGGGGCAATCTGAGCAGATGCTTAATCAATACAAAAATAAACTTGTGAGACAACTGACCAGGGATCACCATGGATAAAATGACAAACTCCAAAACCCGACGAAAACATATTCGTTTCCCACATCTGCTGATTGATCAAATCGAAGAGAGTATGAAGAGCGAAAACATTCAAAACTTCTCAGCCTGGGTTGTCGAAGCCTGTCGTCTGAAAGCGCGGGAAGCCGGCAACGGAAAGAAGTAATTCATCATTTCCCGTCGGTGGCAGGTCATCATCGCTGACGTGTTGCGGACGGGAAACTGACTCTTCAAATTTTCATTTCAGGCCTGTGGCCGATGCCAGAAACCGTCGCATTAATGGAACGCTATAGAGCACATCCAGCGCAACAAAACGCACGCATTTCCCAGGCGGTCACCTTAACTTAGACAGATCATAAAAGTACGGATAATGTATATTATGTTAAATAAGGTATCAAATTGCGCACTCCAGACTCCGCTGGGCTATCTCCTACTGATATTTGATTGCGTTGCTGTGAATGGCCAGCGCCCCATGCTGACGTAAACGACTTACGTTTCTCATTTGTCATCGAACCCTCCACTCTGCTCAGCCATTCACATCGTAAATGGCTCAACATGGGCCGTGCCGCTTAACTCATGAAAACTGCTCGCTCGTATGAGACAAGTCCACATGAAGGCACCCTATATGTGGTCTTCAATGTAGAGTTATCTTCACTCTCATCCTGATAGGCGTGGCTAAGTTATCAATACCCCCTTCATTAATCGTTTAAAATGCCGCCAAATTAAGGCGTCGCTACGCCAATCTTTGGCAATAATCCCTCAAATAAAATCTCAGAATTCACGTAGCGACGTCAGAGAATGCAGCGTTCAGCCAGTGTCCTAAACCGACAATCATTCAAATCCCGATATGATTCTTAACCGCTATCTCAGGCGTTTTTCCTGCCATCAACTACAGTTAACTGATTCAAACCCCAGCAAAAAAAACATCATGCCCTTTTCGCTCACCACACATCTGTTCGCGCGGCTACGTCTGTTGATATCGATTGTTGCCGGGGTCGTCTGCTATTTCTTACTGCCTGCAAAACTGGGAGAACTGCAACGCGTGCTGATTGGCTGGAATGTGCTGGCGTGGCTTTATCTGTGGTTTATCTGGTTTCGCATGCTGCGTACCGATGCTGGCGAGATCAAACGTATCGCTCAGATGCAAGATCAGAGCGCTGCGTTAGTTTTGGGTATGGTCATTGTGGCCTGCATGATCAGCATCGTGGCAATCATGAGCGAACTGCCGGCGCTCAAACATCTCACCGGCACGCCACGCGTGTTACATCTGCTGCTGACGGCCATGACATTGATTGTCTCATGGGCATTACTGCCAAGTTCGTTTGCCATGCATTATGCGCATCAACACTATTTGCATCGCAGTCAAAATGTCACGCCCATGATATTCCCGGAAAAACCGGACGAACCGGCATACTGGGATTTTCTCTATTTCTCATTCACCATCGCGGTTGCATCACAGACCGCTGATGTGGCAACGGGCACCACCGAAATGCGCAAGCTGGCGCTGCTGCAATCGGTGATCTCGTTTATTTTCAATCTGGCCATTCTGGGATTGTCGGTGAATGTGGGGGCCGGATTGCTGAGTTAACGCTTAACGACGTCCTTTATTAATTGAGGCAGACCAGTTGAAGTCACTGACTTCGCTGGCAGATTGCGCTTCAGGTTTCTTGCGGCGCGCAGGTGTTTTCTTTGCTTTGTCCGCTTTGGCTTTTTCTTTGGCTAGCTTGCTGGTCATGACTTGCTGACGCGCATCTGCGGTATATTCTTTCTCTTTTTTCGCATCAGGCTCTTTACCACTGCGGTGGCGATGTTTTTCCATTAACCCTTTGAAGATTTCATCCACTTCACTTCGCTCAGCTTCATTGAACTGGTCGATTGAAATCATTTTCTTATCGCTCATCGCGTTATTTCCTCAGTAAATGGCTAAGCTCAAGTCTACACCATTGCTGCTGGCACGGCTTTCTTGTAATCTTGCCCGCCAATCATCCGCCTGCAAATTAGGACGTAATATGACCTCTCACTCTTCTAAAGATCCCATGCACGGCGTGACGCTGGAAATGATTGTTAATGCGTTAGTGGTGCGTTATGGCTGGGTTGAACTCAGTAAACTCATCAATATTAACTGCTTTAAAAACGATCCCAGCGTAAAATCCAGCCTCAAATTCCTGCGTCGCACTCCATGGGCGCGTGCTGAAGTGGAAGCGCTGTACCTGGATTCTCTGGATGAACCCGACAAACTAGATTCAGCTGACAGCGATTTTAATCCCTGGACCCAGAGCCACTAATAATCACAGCGGCTTACTCTCTCTTCCCCCTTTCCTTTTGATGACAACCTTGCCAGCGTCATCACATTTTCCAATGACAGGCTGCCTTGTAACTTCTTTTCTCGCGTGACAATATCGATACATGTATATACATGTATCGCCTATTGCAAACACAACTGATAAACAAAAATAACATAACGCACTGCGTTCATTGTTTCAGCGAGGAAACTATGTCAGCCGAATCACCTGCAGCCGATTATTCAGGCAGAGAAAACCAGCGCCTGTCTGAAACCCGCTCCATCGATTACATTCCGCTCCGCGAACGCCATGGCCACCCTTTTAGCCAGTTCACACTCTGGTTCGGCGGTAATCTGCAAATCACCGCCATTGTCACCGGTGCGCTCGCCGTGGTGCTGGGCGGCGATGTGGTGTGGTCGCTTGTGGGCCTGTTAGTGGGCCAGATTATTGGTGCCGCCATCATGTCGTTGCATGCCATTCAGGGCCCACGTCTTGGCTTACCGCAGATGATCACCAGTCGCATGCAGTTTGGCGTGTTTGGTGCGGTGATCCCGCTGCTGCTGGTATGCATTATGTATGTTGGATTTTCGGCAAGTGGCACCGTGCTGGCCGGTCAGGCACTGGCAAAGCTGATTAATGTGAGCAACGCGACGGGTATGATCCTGTTCAGCGCCATCATTGTGGTGATTGCGGTGCTCGGTTATCGGGTGATTCACAAGCTGGGTAAAGTGGCGAGTGTGATCGGTGTGCTGGCCTTCGCTTATCTGTTCATCACCCTGCTTTCCACGCATAATTTGTCGGCCGTGTGGCAAAATCAGCACTTCACGATTGCCAACTTCCTGCTGGCCGTTTCACTCTCATCCTCCTGGCAGATAGCCTTTTGCCCGTATGTGTCTGATTACTCACGCTACCTGCCGGCTAACGTCTCGGCGAAAAAGCTGTTCAGTTCGGTGTTTTTCGGCACCGTTTTAGGCACCCAAGCCTCAATGACGTTGGGCGTGATTGTGGCGGCGATTGCCGGAAAAGCGTTTTCCGGTAATGAAGTGGGATATATCGTGGGTCTGGGCAGTAGCGCGACCATGGCAATGGTGATCTACTTTGCTATCTGTTTTGGCAAGATTACCTTCACTACTCTGAATGCTTACGGCAGCTTTATGTCACTCACCACCATCGTGTCAGGCTTCCGGCAGCAAACGTCCCTCAGCCGTGGCGGTCGGGTTCTGTTTGTGGTGTTGATGGTCACGATCGCCTGCATCATCGCCCTGATCAGTGAACCGGCCTTCCTCAAGTCGTTTACCCATTTCCTGTTGTTCCTGCTGGCCTTCTTTGTTCCGTGGAGCGCAATCAGCCTTACCGATTTTTATCTCATCACCAAAGGGCGCGTGGATATTCCGGCACTTTCACAGCCTGATGGTCGTTATGGGCGCTGGAACTGGGCAGGGATTGTGGTCTATTTCCTGGGTGTGATGGTGCAACTGCCGTTTATTGATAATCCGCTGCACCATGGCTCATTGACCTGGATATTTGCAGGCAATGATGTGTCGTGGATTATTGGCTGGTTTGTCACCGCATTGCTGTGGTTAGCCGCACGCCGACTGGATCGTCGGGGCGCGTTGGCAGAGTCTATCTATCCTGTAGAGTGACGTTGTCACGGCCGCCAGTTCAGGCGGCCGTATGACTTACTTATCGTTGGTAAACCGTACCACAATGGTGGCAGCCCCCAAGGTATGGCCTTTCAATTTGGCGATCAACTCATCATGTGTTAGTCCGCCAGGTAATTGATTTACCGGCAAATCTGTTGCCACCATCACGAAGTTATAATGATGTATGCCACTTCCCACTGGTGGGCATGGACCGTAATAACTTGTGGTGCCCGGCGAATTCTTACCTCCAGTGTATCCTTCGCCTTTACTTAATTCGCCCTGCGCAAACTGCGTGCGATCCGCCGCGATGTTATAGGCCACCATATGTGTCACGCCTAAGCCTTTTCCTCCTACGGGATCGGTCAGCATCAGCGCAAAGCTACGGGTGCCGGCCGGTGCATTTGACCAGCTTAGAGCGGGAGATACATTGTCGCCGGTGCATGACGGGTTACTTTTGTTGTTGCCTGCAAAGGTTTTATCCAGCATGGCACTGTCGTTAAAATCCGATGATTGCAGCGTAAATATCGGGGCAGCCAGCACGGTTCCCGGAAGCAACGCCAATAATAGTGCGCGTTTGAACATCATCATTTCTCACTCCTGTTGATGAAAAAATCAGCCAAAACATCAAGTATATAACCTGCTCACAATCATGCTGCAGGCTACACTGCTGAAAGTCCTCTTTGAAACCCCAGGAGCATCGGATGCCAGCCTCTTCACTCGCGTTGTTTACCGCCGCCACGCAGCAATGGTTTCGCGACACCTTTAAAGCGGCGACGCCCGCACAACAGGAAGCCTGGCGAGCCATTTCGAGCGGCAAAAACTGTCTGGTGATTGCACCTACTGGCTCTGGTAAAACGCTGGCGGCATTTCTCTATGCGATTGATGCCCTGTTTCGTGAACGCAGCGCCGAAGATCTCCCCGAACGAAGTCACAGAACACGCATTCTTTACCTCTCTCCGGTGAAAGCGCTGGCGGCGGATGTTCAGCGCAATCTGCAACGGCCTTTAGCGGGGGTGGCTGAAGAGCGGCGCAAACGCGGTGAAGCCGAGATCACCCTGGAGGTGGGCATGCGATCGGGCGATACGCTCAGCAGCGAGCGGGCAAAATTACAGCGTCGCCCACCGGATATTTTGATCACCACGCCCGAATCTTTATTTCTGATGCTGACATCAAAAGCCCGCGACACACTGCGTGGCATCTCTACGGTGATTGTTGATGAAGTACATGCCATCGCGGGCAGCAAACGCGGCGCGCATCTGGCGCTCAGCCTTGAACGGCTGGATACGCTGCTAACGCACCCTGCGCAGCGTATCGGCCTCTCCGCCACGGTAAAACCGCCTGAGGCCGTAGCACAGTTTCTAGGGGGGAGTCGCGAAACGCTGATCGTGAATCCGGCCGCACAGCGTCCATTGCAGCTCACCATCCGCGTGCCTGTTGAAGATATGACGGATATTCAGCAGCGCCCCGATAGCCGTTCAGTGCAGGATGCCACACTGTCCGCGGGATCCATCTGGCCACACATTGAAGCCGGGATTCTGGATGAGGTATTACGCCATCGCGCCACTTTGGTGTTCACCAATTCCCGTGGGTTGGCTGAAAAACTTACCGCGAGGCTGAATGAGCTCTACACGCGTCGCCTCGGAGAAAAGCCCACTGCGCCAGAAGAATCCTTTGCCTATGGTTCCTTTACCGGCGGTACAGAGAAACGCACCGTCACACCGAATGACTTATTGGCCCGATCCCACCACGGTTCTGTTTCTAAAGAACAACGGCTTGAAATTGAAAACGCGCTAAAAGCGGGCGAGCTGCGTTGCGTGGTCGCCACATCAAGTCTGGAGCTGGGTATTGATATGGGCGATATCGATCTGGTGATTCAGGTGGGTGCGCCCCCTTCGGTTGCCAGTGCACTCCAGCGCGTCGGGCGCGCGGGTCATCAGGTCGGCGGTACGCCAAAAGGCATCATCTGGCCGCGCACCCGACGCGATTTGGTGGATGCGGCTGTCATTGTTGAGTCGATGTTGGCGGGTGAACTCGATGCGATTACCCTGCCACACAATCCGCTGGACCTGCTGGCTCAGCACACGGTCGCCGCAGCCTCAATGGACACGCTGGAAATCGACAGCTGGTTTGAGCTGGTACGGCGTGCAGAACCGTTTAAAACGTTACCACGTCACGTATTTGAAGCGGTGCTAAACATGTTAGCCGGGCGCTATCCTTCCGATGAGTTCGCCAACCTGCGACCCCGCCTAATTTGGGACCGACAGAATAATACCCTGACTGGACGGCCTGGCGCGCAGCACCTGGCTGTCACCAGCGGTGGCACCATCCCGGATCGCGGGATGTTCAGCGTTATGCTGCCCGAAGGTGAAGAACAGACGGGCGCACGACGCGTCGGGGAACTGGATGAAGAGATGGTTTATGAGTCGCGGATTAACGACATCATTACCCTTGGCGCAACATCATGGCGTATTCAGCAAATCACCCATGACCAGGTTGTGGTGGTGCCTGCGCCGGGCCGTTCAGCGCGTCTGCCATTCTGGCACGGCGACAGTCTCGGCCGTTCAGCGACACTGGGTGAAGCGATTGGTGGTTATTTACGACAGGCCCATAGTGAAACGTCACTGCCCGGTGACAGTCTTGACGCCAATGCCCGACACAATATTAACAGCCTTATCGCCGAACAAATTCAGGCAACAGGCGAATTGCCTACCGACCGCAGCTTGTTGATTGAGCGTTGTCGGGATGAAACCGGCGACTGGCGCGTGATCCTGCACTCCCCTTATGGTCAACGCGTGCACGCGCCCTGGGCGCTGGCGGTGGCAGAACGCATTGGCCGCATCATGGGGATCGATCCGGCTGTGGTCGCCAGCGACGACGGTATCGTGGCACGCTTCCCCGATAGTGACGGTCGGGTGCCGGGTGCCGAGCTCTTTTTATTCGAACCTGATGAACTACAACGTATCGTCATGGCATCAGTCGGGCATTCTGCGCTGTTCGCCGCACGTTTTCGCGAATGTGCTGCCCGCGCCCTGCTATTGCCACGCCGCAATCCCGGCAAACGTTCTCCTCTCTGGCAACAACGTTTACGCGCGAGCCAGTTGCTGGAAGTGGCGCGTCAGTTTACAGACTTCCCGATCCTGATTGAGACGGCACGCGAATGTTTGCAGGATGTATACGACCTACCCGCGCTGCATCACCTGATGGCGCGGTTACATCAGGGTGATGTGCGGTTGACAGAAGTCACCACCGAAACGCCCTCGCCGTTTGCCGCACCGCTGCTGTTTGGCTACGTCGCCGAGTTCATGTATGCCAGTGATGCACCGCAGGCTGAACGACGCGCTTCAATGCTGGCGCTCGACAGCAATCTGCTGAGTGATCTCCTGGGTCAGGCGGAGATGCGTGAGTTACTGGAACCCGCCGTGATTGCACGGGTTGAACAGGAGTTACAGCGCTGCGTGGCAGAGTATCAGGCGCGCACTATTGAGGCTCTGGTGGATATGCTGCGCGAACTGGGTCCGTTATCAACCGAAGAACTTGTTGCACGCTTCAATGGCGATGAGCCCCTTGAGCCCGGCTTACACGCGCTGCAACAGGCGCAGCGGATCGTCAGTGTGAAAATCGCGGGTATCGCACGCTGGGCAGTGGCTGAAGATGCGGTACGTCTGCACGATGCGCTGGGTTGCGTGTTGCCGACAGGCCTCCCGGCTGCACTGCTCGAACCGGTCGTCCGACCATTGCAGGATCTATTAGGGCGCTACGCCCGCACCCACGCCGTGTTTACCAGTTTGCAGGTGGCTCAACGCTTTGGCCTCGGTCGCGCCGTTGTGGATGAAGCTTTGGATCAGCTTCGCCAGCAAAATAAATTACTTAAAGGCGATTTTCTCGCTTCAGGATCTGATGAGTCCACGCAGTGGGCAGCAGAAAGCGTCTTTCGCCGCTTACGTGTGCGATCGTTACAGTCCGCGCGCGACGCCACTCAACCCGTTGCACCGGCCGCCTATGTGACGTTTCTGCTTGAGCGTCAGGGGCTGTTGAGTGATGCAAACGCGCGACAGCCACAAGGCGCTTTCTCCGGTCTGAATGGCGTAATGAGAGTCGTTGAACAACTGGCAGGCGTGGTGCTGCCGGTATCACTGTGGGAATCGCAAATCTTCCCTGCACG
This sequence comes from Pantoea folii, assembly GCF_056678875.1. Classification (NCBI taxonomy): domain Bacteria; kingdom Pseudomonadati; phylum Pseudomonadota; class Gammaproteobacteria; order Enterobacterales; family Erwiniaceae; genus Pantoea; species Pantoea folii. The sequence continues at coordinate 244,104 of NZ_JBWXON010000002.1, forward strand.
CATTCGGGATTATCAGCCAGCCATGCTGGATGAATTGCTCTCATCGGGAGAGGTCATTTGGGTCGGTCATATTTCATCAAATGTGCAAGACGGTCTGGTTTCCCTGCATTTAAGTGAATTCGCCAGCGAAACCTTGCCTGCCCCGGACCATTCAGTGACATTGTCACCTATTGAAAATAAGTTAGTGACGCTGATGCAGGATGGCGCGGGTTGGTTCGTCAGACAACTGATGCCGCGCATCACTGATACTGAGGATAGCGATGAACTGATTGAGTCGACAGACGTGTATCAGGCTCTTTGGCAACTTATCTGGCGCGGCGTCCTCACTATCGATACCTGGTCGGCACTGCGTAATCTCAGCCAGATTGCCAGCACGCCCAAACCGCGCCTTGTTCGTGCACGTCACGGACGGCACAGTCGATCCAGTTTTAGCGCCAGTCGCCCGGTCGAATCACGACTCTCACTTCACGCTATGGCTGGTCGCTGGTCGTTGATCCCCCGCCAGCCGATTGCTGACACCGAACGTGCGCTGGCACTGGCAGAAAATATGCTGGATCGATTTGGTGTCATCACGCGTGGTGCCGCAATCGCCGAACAGATTCCCGGCGGCTTTCCGGCGCTGCAACCGGTGTTGCGCGGGATGGAAGATGCCGGGCGACTGTTGCGTGGGCGTTTTATTGCAGGCATGGGCGCGGCACAGTTTGCCGATAACCCTGCTATCGATCGTCTGCGTCAACTCGACGCTGGCAAGTCAGTGCGACATCCCCCTGTCGTATTATCCGCAGTTGACCCCGCGAACCCCTTCGGTTTAACACTACCATGGCCGCTCAGCCTCACAGGAGCCAAACCCACGCGCCGTGCGGGTGCTTTTACGGTCATCGCCAGTGGTCGTGTCCTGCTTTACCTTCCCCCTGGAGGTAAAGAGCTGATGACCTTTGATGCGCAGGATGGCGACGAAGATCTTCATGCCGCACTGGTTGCGCTGGGCCAGGCGTTAAGCCGCGAAAAGCATCTTAATTTCACGCTGGAACGGGTTAACGATCGACCCGTCGGACAATCCAACCTGCTCGCAGCGTTGAAAGAGGCGGGTTTCTCACGTGTCCCCAAAGGTTACAGTTGGTACGGTTAATAAGCGCGCTGACGATAATCCTGCAGTTGCATTCTTTCCAACTGGCGCGGCGTGGCAATGGGCCACGCTTGCTCAGGAAACAGGTAAAGACGAATGCTAAACAGATGAAACAGCGGTGTGAGTAACCCGTCATCCTGCTTTGCCAGCCGCTCCAGCAGCAGCAACAGCCAGTCGAGTTCGTCCAGCAAATCCTGGTGTGGTCGTGTTTGCAGCGATTTCAGACGCCGTTTCAGAAACAAGGCAAGCTCGTGAAACATCTGTCCACTGTCCAGCTGATGTTTTGCCAGCAGATCTTTGTGTCGCGCGTAGTAATCAAAGCTGTTAACGCCCAGCCACACCTCCGTTAACAACATCCCGGCGGTCGACATATCCGGCTGTGGATCGAGTCGTAAACGTGGTAACACCACGTTGACCTTATCCAGCATCAAACTGATGAAACGCTGTCTGCCCAGCAGCGATGAACCGGTACGTTCAAGTTCCTTGATAAAGCGTAATAGCTCACGTAACCCCTGACGAACCGCACGACGCGCCGTCCATGAAGGCCGTTTATTACGCATCAATACAGTCATAATGACGGCAAATAGCACGCCAGCCAACGAAGCAATCGCGTTGTTAATCAACAACACCAGATCGGGCTTAAGATGATGGCCTAAACCAATAAAGCCGGGAATCTGGATAGCCACGCTGATGCCAATCATATTGGTTGAGGGGCGTGCAATCATCAGGCCGAGTATCAGCAAGCCCGGCACCAGACAAATAATCAACGCTTCAAATGAGGTGGCCTGCGGTAACAGCAACGCCACATAAATCACGCTGATGAAGATGGCCACAATTACACCGCGCACAAACAATTTCATTGAGGTCAGTGGCGTATCCATACTGGCAAAGAGCGAGCTCAGGATGGCAGCCATTACGGGTGCTGAGGCACCGTCGTGCCAACCCGTGCCAATCCACAGTAAACAGGAACCAAAAATCGCGCAAAAGGCGGTTAAGGCCGACAGCCTGATCAACCCTTTGTCATAGAAACGATGGGTACGTTTGCCGCGTGCGGGTGTGGTGTCACCCGAGAGATCGCTGACCAACCCGCCGACGCTTTGATAAGCGCCCGCAATGCGGACAAAGTCCGCCACGCGCTCCAGCAAACCGGTAAACAGCAGGCAGTGTTCAATCGGTAGCTCCCCGCTACGCCAGGCCTGGTTGATATCACTCTGACAACGGCTTAATTCCAGCTGGATACCGCTGGTTTCGCCCACGGCTTCGCCATCGTTGAGCCAATGCAAAAACAGGCGGAATGCTACCGCGACGTTGTCCGGGAAGGTAATCTGCAATGCCGATAATCGCTGCAGGCGTAGTTCAATCGCAGTGAGCGTGGGGATTAAATAAGAGAGATGTTGATACTGCACGCTGACCAGACGAATCAAACGGCGCGCGGCATCACCCTCGTAAACACAGTGCGTGATCAAAATTTCCACTTGCTGCGGATTGGTCGCCATACGCGTCAGTATTTCATCGCGTTCGGGGGACTTATCCCCCGGAATACCGGACAGCAAATCGTGGCAAAGTTTGCGCGCATTCAAATACCACTGGCTGACACTCTGTTCCAGCAAACTACGCATCGAGACCGGAAACAATAGCGCATGTACCAGGCTGCTACACACAGTGCCAACAGCGATCTCTTCAATGCGGGATAACACGGTATTGGTGATAGACAGCGGCGTCATCACCTCAGGAAATCCCATGATGGCAGCGCTGTAACCTGCCAGCATGAATACATAGCTTTTTGGCGTGCGATCGTGCAGGGAAAGGTACAGGCACACACTCACCCACAGTGAGATAATGAAGCTAAAAAGTAAGGGGTGTTCAACAGTGACGGGAAAAACAAAGAAGATAAACACGCCGCCTAACAAGGTGCCGAGCATGCGAAACAGTGATTTCGAAATGGTGGACGCAGAGTAAAGCTGAGAGGCAATGAAAACCGTGGTAATGGCCCAGGCGGGTTTATCCAGGTTGAGTTCCAGTGAGAAGTACAATGCCAAAATGGCAGCCAGACAGGTTTTTACAGCAAAAAAAACGGCGTTTTTTGAAAACCACTGCATGACAGTATTGAGACCAGACGGCACTAAGTGCGGCGTATCCTGCCAGAATATTCAATCTACTCACGGCGATAAATATGTCAGGTTGTTACAGCATCAAAATTGGTGATATTGGCAGGCAATCAATATCAGGGTAATTATTAAGGGTTACTAATGGACTAGATGCAAATTCAGCTTCTATTTACAGAATCTCTCTGATTTATAAGCCTATTGCTTCACAACCTGTCATCAGTCGTATAAATGTGTCCTGGATCACACTTTTCTAAACAACCTCAATGATTACAACGGCTCCATAAAAACATTTCGCGCAATCTGGCGCAGAGCATTGCGCCAGATCATCGCAAGGGGGACTCAGTCACTTAGTACCGTTACCCAGTTCGCATCTTTACCAGCAGGCGCTTCACCCACACGCTTTAACGAACCACTTTTGGCATCAATGGCGTAGCTGCCTGTCACTGCGCTTTTTTCACCGCTGGCGATCAGCCATTTGCCGTCCGGTGTTATGGCAATACTGCGCGGCTGCTTTTCTACCGGCCAACTACCTATCAGCGTCAGTTTGCCACTGTGTTGATCAACGCGGTATCCGCTCACCGTGCTGCTGGTGCGTTCGGTCACAAACAGGAAATGACCGTTTGGCGTCAGATGAATATCGGCTGACCAGATGCGTGGCGTGGTATCGCTGTAACCTGCCGGTCGCTCACGTCCATGTTGCAACTTATACTCTGTGGCTACGGCGTTGGGGGTTTCGCTGACTTTGACCAGTTCGCCACTCGGCTCGCGACGGAACTGGGTGATGATGCCGCCCATCTCACCGACGTTATACAGATAGCGCTGATCCGGTGATAACACCGAATGACGCGGGCCATTTTCGTCGGCGGTTTTGACATAACCGTTGCCCAGCGCGCTGAGTTCCCCCTCCTCGCTCAGCTTCAACTGCAATACGCGGTCAGTACCGAGATTGCCGACGTAGGCGGTTTCACCGGCATTATCAACAATCACCGAATGTGCCGCATGGCCCGTCTTGTAGCTGCCCACCGGCGGTGCTATCACCTTGCCATCTTTGGCTAGCCGATAGACATGCACCACATCGCCATCATAGGAGGCGCCCAGCAGGAATCGCCCCTGTTTATCGGTGCTGATATAAGGATAACTGGCCGTGGCAGGCACTGCAATCCTCTGATTAAGGTCGCCCGTCGTGCGATCGATCTGCCAGCTCACCAGTTGCAGTGGTTTACTGCGAATGGCCGCGTATAAATGCTGGTGGTCAGCACTCAACGCCAGCGGCATCACTTTTCCGCCTGCCTGAGTGCGCCCCATCAACTGCAATACGCCGGTTTGTTCGTTCAGCGTGTAGCGGGCGATGGTGCCATCATCCGCTTCTGATACGTAGACAAAAGTTTTTGCCAGCAATGGTGCGCTGAGCGCCATCGCCGTAAGTAATGTGGCTATCTGAAAGGTTTTCTTCATTTAATGTCCTCAGCGAACCAGGGCCGGACGTTTGGCGTCAAAACGCCAGTTATCAATCAAAAACTGCATGCCCAATGCATCGTTGCGGTTCTTATCGGGCAGTGCGTTATAGAGCGCATGCGCCTGCTCGACGCGTTCCATATTCAGTTCAATGCCCAAACCTGGCCCCGGCGGCAGCTCCAGATAACCATCACGAATTTGCGGTGGCTGGTGGCTGAGTGGCTGGCCATCCTGCCATATCCAGTGCGTATCGAAGGCGGTTTGACGATCGCCGGGCGCTGCGGCACCAAGATGGGCCACCATCGCCAGTGAAACATCAAAGTGATTATTGGAGTGGCAACCGGTAGTAAGGCCCCATTCGTTACACAGCTGCGCGACAACGTTGGCGTTGCGCATTGTCCAGAAATGGGGATCGGCGAGCGGGATGTCGATGGCGTTGAGCTGCAGAGCGTGCTGCAGCTGCCGCCAGTCATTGGCGATCATATTAGTGGCCACCGGCACGCCAGTGGCGCGACGGAATTCGGCCAGGGTCTCGCGCCCGGAATATCCCTGCTCTGCGCCACAAGGATCTTCCAGGTATGGCACCTTACCTGCCAGCTGTTTACCAAAGCGAATCGCTTCATCCAGCGACCAACTGGCATTCGGATCCACGGTGACGCGAGATTGTGGAAACCGCGACAGCAAGGCTTCCACGGTTTCGACTTCCTGCTCGCCATGCAAGACGCCGCCTTTTAGCTTGAAGTCCCGAAAACCGTATTGTTCTACTGCGGCTTCTGCGAGCCGTACCACTGCTGCACTGTCCATTGCCGGTTGATGACGTAACCGGAACCAGCCATCCGCTTCGTCATCACCCGAACGGTAGTGCATGTTCGTGCGTTGACGATCGGCGATATAAAACAGATAGCCCAACACCGGAATACGCTCTCGTTGCTTACCACTGGCGAGCAGATCCGCTACCGGTAAATCGAGGAATTTACCCTGCAAATCGAGCAACGCAGCCTCAATAGCCGCCGCCGCGTTGTAAAACTTCTCTGGATTCATTTGCGGAATATGAATGTCATTGGTGTGCAAGGTGTGTTGCTGCCGCGCGTCGCTGGCGAACAGTTGGCTCAACGTGGCGTTAGCACGCATCAGTGAGCTACCGATAATCAGCGGGCGAAAATGTTCCAGCAGTTGCAACGTTGAAGCGTGGCACGGCGTTTCCCCCACGCCGCTGTTGCCTGCTGAATCGGTAAGGATCACCAGAATGCGCGTGAAATAGCAGTTATGCGCCCCGCCGATGTTCAGCAGCATGCTGTCGTATCCGGCAACCGGAACGATACGCATCGATTTAATGACTGGTGTGTCGGACATGGTTTCTCTCCGTGTGACCGAATGCAGGGGGAACAGGTTTGCGTCGCAGCAGCAGCCAGACACCGGTGATAACCGACACGCTGGTCAGCGCATACAGCCCGCCGGTGGTGCTGCCGGTATGAAGTTCAAGATAGCCAAACACGGTGGGTGCAAAGAACCCGCCGAGGTTACCGATGGAGTTGATCAGGGCAATACCAGGCGCGGCGATTGAAGCAGGTAATTCGCTTTGCGGCATTGGCCAGAAGAATGCCGCGCTGACTTTCGAGCCAATGCAAGCGACGATCATCGCGACAAAGCCAAACCAGGGTGTGCCGGTGGTGGCCATAAAGGTGCCGCACGCGGCAATCAGCATCGCAAGACCCAGCCCTTTATCCAGCTTATCGCGGTAGCGGTCGGTGGTTTTACCCAGCAGGAACAAGGCAACAATGGCACATAACCACGGAACGGCGGTCAGCAAACCTATTTCAAAGCTGTTGTAACCCTGAATACGCTGGATGATTTGCGGCAGCCAGAAGACCAGGGTGTAACCGGTCATGGTCATGGTGAAAAAAATCAGACAATAGAACAGTAAGCTGCGATCGCGCAATAAACCCCAGCGGCCGTGCTCTTTAGCATGTACGTCACGAGCTGCATCCTCTAACGCTAACTGTGCTTGCAACGCACGTTGTTCTGCTGGGGTAAGCCATTTGGCATCCTGCGGTTTAGAGACCAGCACTAGCGCGGCCAGCAAACCAATCACAATCGATCCGCCCCCTTCCAGGAACATCACCCATTTCCACCCGGCTAGCCCGTTCACCTCATGCAGCATCAGAATGGCGCCAGTTAAGGGGCCGGAAAACAGAAAGGCGCTGGCGGTGGCACTCAGCACCATCGCGGTGGCACGACCGCGCCATGCGTTCGGCACCCATTGGCGAAAGTAGAATAAGACGCCAGGGAAAAATCCCGCCTCTGCCACACCCAACAAGAAGCGCAGGACATAGAAATGCAGCGGCGTGCTAACAAAACCGGTTAACACCACCACGATGCCCCAGGTAATCATGATGCGCGTCAGCCACACGCGTGCCCCGAGTTTTTTCAGCATCATATTGCTGGGCACTTCGAACAGCGCATAACCAATAAAGAACAATCCTGCGCCCAGACCAAAGGCTGCGGCACTGATCCCCGCATCCGTCTGTAATTCGGCTTTGACGAATCCAATGTTGGCTCGGTCAATCTGGTTAACAATCAGCATCAGCGCCAGCATCGGGATGATGCGACGGAAAAACTTAGCGATTGCGGAGGCGATATGCGTGTCGTGATCTGCTGCTAAATCATAAGATTGTTGAACCGTCATGCGTCACCTATTGGGTTAATTGCACCGCTATAGGTATACGCAGTCGATTAAAGAGCAGTTATGTGAGAATGCCCGAGACCGTTTGTGCAGATGTTGAAGGGGCTTTTATGTTCAATGCGTTAGCGGTTTTCCCAGCGTAAAGTTTTGTGTGGGTTTGTGCGCTGGCTCACTGGGAAGATAGATACCTCCCAGCGCTATTAGAGCAATGAGTCAGTTTTTCGTTTTTTAGGTCGTTTGACGTCAGTGGTTAAAAATACATTGTTAGTCGCCACGCTGCGAGTCAGAGACTGGGCGATTGATTCCTTAAGCGCAGGGAAATCATCGAAAATCGGGTTGTTATTTATTTGGTCACTTATGATATCTGCGAATTGCTCAATGATATCAGCAGGCTTGATGATTTTAAGCTCACGCGCAAACTTCAGCAGATTATCTCGATTGGGGAATAGTTTGCTTTTATTTAATTTAAGCGCCAACTCTTTATCAGTAGTTGGATAAATGTCTGTATTGACCACGTCATAGAGTGGGGATAACTTGGGTGATCCATTATTTTCACTTGCATACAGTAATGAAAAATTCTTCAAATGCGCGTCACCGTTGCCTACCATGCAGCTAAAAAGAACATAGCGCCAATACAACTCAACCTGGGACTGATCGCGCGTAAATAAACTCACAATTTTCCCACCGGTTTCATAAGAACCACTGTATTTATGGTCTGATGTTTTCCCTGATAGCACACAGAAGTCCTCCATTGCCAGACGTCTATTATGCTGAATATCAAAGCGTTCCATAATAAAAAGTTCTTTATTATCAGAAAGCCAAAAATCGGCAACTGGCAAGCCACAAAGCTTCGCCAGGGACATACAGATAAATTCATTTTCCGCTAATCGTGGGTACTCTTCATCACCCGTTTTCGCTATAAGATTTGGGTACAACACGGTACCACGATTCTCAGTGCTGATCATTACCTTAGGCTGCACACCCGAAATGGAGGTTTGTAGCAGGTATTTATTTAGCAAATATTGAAAAGCGCTTTCTTTATGATCCCAGCGAAGCAAATCATCCAGTTTTTCCGGTGAAGGCCGCGGAAAATCGATCTCACTTTTATACGATAATGCGCCTATTCCAGTGTCCTGCTGTAATGCGAGGAAAAGCATATCACTCACGTTCCCCACATAACGGCGTAAACGTTCAGCGATGTGGTAGCGAACATAGCCTTCAGGTATGTTCATCTCAAAAATATTAAATAATCGACTACCGTTATAACTGATCCGATTTTCCGTCAACATGGTAAGCGATACGGGGCGTGCCATTTCAGAGAAATAACTGAAATTGTAACTCCCCCGTTCATGCAACAATCTTCCGCTGTACTCACCCCCGCTAAACACGTCAATGTAACGCAGTGGCTTTGCCAATTGGTTGAAATCAGTCATCGTTAAACAATTCCTCCAGTTCATCCAGTTGCGGTATGCCCGCAGACTGCACGGAAAGTTTTAGTTCGAGCGTATTGAGATACAACGTCAATACTTTGAGTGACCCAGAATAAAGGCCGTTCTCAATCTGCGAGATCACGGTGCGGTGAACACCCGAATGCAAGGCTGCTTTGGCTTGCGTCCACCTTTTCGCTTTACGTTTTTCCTGGCACTTTCTGCCAATATCTTGCATGCCTGGCAGCATACGCCTCCAAATGTTGTTATATAGCAACATATATGTAAAAAACACCTAATTGTTATTATATAGCAACATTTCAAGATTGCGACAAACTCTTAAATAGGTTTCTACTACACTTGCCTGATTCAAATGAGTAAAGAGGTTTACATGACGCAATCCCCTGACAGCAATCAAGCCTGGCTATTGGCATCGCGCCCCGATGGCGAACCGGTTAAAGAGAATTTCCGGCTTGTTGAACAACCTATTCCCTCCATCAAAACAGGTGAAATGCTGCTCCGCACGGTTTACCTCTCACTGGATCCTTATATGCGCGGGCGCATGGATGACAGTAAATCCTATGCGCCTCCGGCACAACTTGATCAGCCAATGGTCGGCGGTACAGTTTCACAGGTGGTTGAATCGCAGCATCCCGATTATAAAACCGGTGACTGGGTACTGGCAGGCAGCGGATGGCAACGTTATGCCGTCTCGGATGGCACTGGCGTAGCGAAAATCGGCGATCTGCCCCACCCATCCTGGGCGCTGGGCATTCTGGGGATGCCCGGCTTCACCGCTTACATGGGCCTGATGGACATTGGGCAGCCAAAAGCAGGCGAAACCCTGGTGGTCGCCGCCGCGACGGGCCCGGTGGGAGCCACCGTCGGGCAACTGGGTAAGCTCAAAGGCTGTCATGTGGTTGGCGTTGCCGGTGGTGAAGAGAAATGCCGCTACGCGATTGAAAAACTCGGGTTCTCAGCCTGTCTCGATCACCATCGCGAGGATTTTGCTGAACAGTTGGCGAACGCCTGCCCGGACGGGATCGATATCTATTTCGAGAACGTTGGTGGCAAAGTGTTTGATGCCGTGTTCCCGCTGTTGAACACCGCCGCTCGCGTACCGGTTTGTGGACTGGTCTCAACCTATAACAGTGGCAAAACCCTATCCGCTGGTCCTGACCGTACGCCACAAATCCTGAGTGGGATATTGAAGCGCCGAATCCGTATGCAGGGATTTATTATTTTCCAGGATTACGGTGATCGATATCCGGAATTTCTGCAGGCGATGACGCCATTGGTTGAACAGCAGAAAATTCACTATCGTGAACACATGATCGATGGATTAGAAAATGCACCACAGGCGTTCTTCGATATGTTGAAGGGTAATAACTTTGGTAAAACCGTGGTCAAAGTGGCTGAAGAAGAGTGATAAGGGCCGGTTATTCTTAACATTAAATAACCGGCTAAATAGCAGCGTTATCTCTGTTTGGCCTGCGGCAGCAAGAGTTCCGTCAAAATTTTATTACGCTGGTTTTTGGTCAGCCAAAACATGCGTGGAACCCACGCCGGACGCGGCTGCGCGGCATAGAAATGCTGCATTTCATCTAACCAGGTTGCGTTGTTCATTGTTCCCTCCTTTGTTAAAAAAAGTATGAAGGGAAAAAACCGGAACAAATAGTGAGAGGATTATAAAATTTGTTCCGGGTTTAAACAGTCATGGCAAATCCAGGGAAAATTTAACGCCCTTTCTTTTTACGACCAGGTTGAGCAAAGCGCTGACGCCCTGCTGGTTTGGCCGCAGCTTTCTCTGGAATCTTTGCACCGTTCGATGCGACTTTTTTCGCCGCTGCTGCCGGTTTCTTTTTCGCCTGGCTTTGCTGCGTTTTTTTGTCTTCGGATGAAGAATCCTCGATCAAGTTAAACAACTCAATCAATTCGTCATCAGTAAAATCACGCCATTCGCCCAGCGGGATGCCTTTCAGACTGACATTCATGATACGCGTACGTTCAAGCTTGGTGACTTCGAAGCCAAAATGCTTGGTCATTCGGCGAATCTGGCGGTTAAGACCCTGAACCAGGATGATACGAAACACAAAGGTCGACTCTTTCTTCACTTTGCATTTTTTGGTCACAGTACCCAGCATCGGCACACCCGCCGCCATCCCGGCAATAAACTCGTCGGTGATGGGCTTATCTACGGTCACCACGTACTCTTTCTCGTGGTTGTTACCGGCGCGCAGGATCTTATTGACCAGGTCACCGTGGTTGGTGAGGAAAATCAGACCCTGTGAGTCTTTATCCAGACGGCCGATCGGGAACACGCGTTTACTGTGGTTAACAAAATCACCGATGTTATCGCGTTCACCCTCTTCCATAGTGGTAATAATGCCCACCGGCTTGTTGAGCGCAATCAGCACTAAATCTTCTTCGTTACGCGGCTCGATCAACTGCCCATTCACTTTCACTTCATCCCCGGCAAATACCTGTGCGCCAACGGTCGCGCGCTTGCCGTTAATAAAAACGTTGCCTTGCTCTATGTAACGATCGGCATCACGTCGTGAGCAGATTCCGCTCTCGCTAATGTATTTGTTCAGGCGCGTGGATGAGTTGGGCAGCATGGTTCCTCCGAAAAAAAACGGACTATACAACAACCTTAGACGTTGTGTAAGACACGGTTAAACATCATTGTTCCAGCTTGTAACCTCATCACCGTTTGGTAACAGCACACTAACATTGTGGTTGTTCCTCAGGAATCGATCAGCGACAATCGCCATCCATCGCGTTTTCTTATGACAGAGTATGACCTTCATGACACACCTGCGTCGCGCCAGCTGGATAACATCGCTGCGGACTTTCCTTGCCCGTCTTTGGCCGCATCCGTTACCGGTCGCCAAAAAACAGAGAGTCATGGCCAGCATCGGTGCGGGCCTCGGCCTGATGATCACCAGCCTGACCAGCCATTGGCTGCTTGGTGAGGTCAACTTATGGTTTGTGGCACCGATGGGGGCGTCTGCAGTGCTGCTTTTCGGCTTACCGAATAGTCCGTTGGCGCAACCCTGGTCGATTGTTGGCGGGAATCTGGTCGCAGGCGTGATAGGCGTGACAACCGCGATGTATGTGCCCTATCCCGCAGTCGCTTGCGGCATTGCGGCTTGTCTCGCCATTGCCGTGATGTTTCAGCTGCGCTGCTTGCATCCTCCCAGTGGGGCGGTGGCGCTGACAGCGATTCTGGGCGGCAGTGGCGTTCAGCAATTGGGATATCAGTTTATTCTCTCTCCCGTGCTGCTAAATTCCGTGTGTCTCGCTGTACTGGCAATCATTTTTAATAATCTTGCGGGTCGCCGTTACCCGCATCCGCTGGCTGCTAACGAACCTAAAACGAATTCAGTGGCGCTTGAAGTGCCAATTACTCGCGATGATCTGCATCAGGCACTGGAGAACGGTCAGCTTCTCGATATTGACGAGGATGATTTGCAGCAGCTGTTACAGCGTGCTGAAGAGATTGCGCGTCGTCGGCAACAGTTACCGCCACAGCCCCTGAAGCGCGCCGGTTAAATTGCAGGCGATATGAGCCCCGTCGGCTGACCGCATTAACACAAACCTCGGCTTATCTCCCCGCCGAAGCCGTGAATCCTTACACCATTATCATCCACTTCGACCACCGCAAAGGGTATTTCGCTTGGACCATCGAGCATGCCCTTCATGGTATAAAACCCTGTCTGACCGATGTATGCAGCGTTGCTGCGGTGGTCATGTCCTGAGAAGCAAAAATGTATGTTGTAACTAGAAAGGAGATCCACCAGCACACTGGCGTTCATCAGTATATGCGTGGTGTGAGGCGCCAGCGGGTAATGACCAAACACCCCCACTTTTTCCCCCCGTTGCTGAGCTTCAATCAATTGCTGTTCAATCCAGTTCAGCTGCTGCTGACCGACGGCACCGTTCCATGGCTGAGCCTGCGGCTGTCGCTGCGCCTTTAATTCCGCTAACAGGTTCTCAGCCTGGTAATAGTCATCACCATTCAGTGCATTGCAGTACAAACTGACATCGTTACCGTCATAAACAATAAACCGCCACCCCGCTAAGCGAAACGAGTAATAACTTTTGGGGAGTGCCGCACGATTATTCAGATGCTGAGCAAGGGTTTGCGCATCATGATTCCCCAACACTACCGCATGCGGATGCACCAACTGGTCATAGAGCGGCAGAATGGCGGCATAGCTTGCCCAGTCCCGGTCAACCAAATCGCCCAGCGTCACCACAAAATCCAATGGCTGCTGATTCAGGGCTTCAATTGCCTGCGGTAACTTATCAAGTGCATGACGGTAGTAGAGGTTATTGGCGATATCAGCTTCGACATCGGCATACTGCGGATCAGCAATCACACCGAAACGCAGCACGTTATCCATCATTGCAGGACGTAAATCAGGTAAAGCATAAAACTCGGCCACATCGCCGAGGAGTTCGCGCTGCAAGGATGTCAATGGATGCGGATGAGTCACGAAAAACACTCCTTAGCGAATACCAGCACGCATGAACGACTGAATAAACTGGCGCTGGAAAATCAGGAACAGCACCAGCAACGGCAAGGTGGTCATCAAGGTAGCGGCACCAATGAGCGCCCACTGTACGCCCTGCTCTGGCGCCGAGAACAATTGCAATCCGACGGTGAGCGGTCTTACGTTGACGGAATCGGTAATCACCAGCGGCCACAGGAAATCATTCCAGTGGAAACTGATCGAGACCAGGGCAAAAGCGATGTAGATCGGTTTCGCCAATGGAATGTAGATTTTGCGCAAGATATAAAACCGACTGGCTCCCTCCACAATCGCCGCCTCTTCCAGCACCAGTGGGATACTTTTGAACGTCTGACGCAGCAGGAAAATGGCAAAAGCAGAGGCGAAATACGGCAATGCTATTCCCGTTAAAGTATCGCGCAGCCCAAACGCACCGATGGTTTTGTAATTGTTCAAAATCAAAACGTCCGGACTAATCATCAACTGCAGCAGGATCAGCGCGAAAATAACCCCTGAGAATTTCATTTTGAAACGCACCAGCGCATAGGCCGCCATGGTCGCCAAAATTAACTGCACCACCACAATCATCAGCACCAGCAAGGTGGTATTGAGGAAGTAGCGGGCAAACGGCGCGGCATGCCAGGCTTTGATAAAGTTATCGAAGGTCAGCGGCGAGAACAGCGAAAAACTGGCCTGATCCGATGCAGGATGGATTGCTACCCACAGGGCGACCAGAATCGGCAACAGCCACAGCAGCGCGGCCAGCCAAATGATGAGGTTCAGACACCAGCCACCCAACGCGTTCGTCTTCTTCATTGATAATGGGCTCGCTTGTCCAGCAGCGTAAATTTAATCAGCGCAATCGCCGCGAGGATCACCAGCAATACCACGGTCATCGCCGCGGCAGCAGGCATATCCCAGAAACTGAATGCGGTGCGATAGATATAGAACAGCAGCAGACTACTGCTGTTGTTGGGGCCCCCGTTGGTCATGGCAATCACCTGATCGACAATGCGGAAGGCGTTCATCGAAGCATTGATCAACACAAATAGCGTCGTTGGCATCAACAGCGGCCATTGCACGCGACGGAAAAAGTAACCGCGTGAAGCCCCTTCAATCGCTGCCGCTTCATTGAGGCGGGGATCGATCTGCTGTAAGGCAGCAAGATAGAAGATCATAAAGAAGCCCGCTTCACGCCAGACAGAAACCGCCATCAGACAATAAAGGGACGTGCCCGGCTCACCGAGCCAGTTCACGGCAGGCAGTGAGAACAGCGCCAGCAACTTATTCAACAGCCCCAGCTGCGGAGTGTAGAAAAACAGCCATAGGTTGGCGATGGCAATCATTGGGAGCAATGATGGAATAAAAAACGCCGCGCGGACCAGCGAATTTGCCGCCAATCGTCGATTCACAGCCAGCGCCATCATTAACGCCAGCGCGACGGCCAGCGGAATGGTGATCAGTGCATACAACAAGTTGTTCCAGAGCGACTGGATGAAGATATCGTCATCCAGCAAGGCCATGTAATTATCCAGCCCAACGAAGTGGGCCGGATGATTATTACGGGAAGCGCTGAACAGACTCTCCCAGATCGTCGCCACCGCGGGATAATGCGTAAACAGCAGCAAAAAACTCAGTGCTGGCAAAATCAGCAGGTAACCATAAAGCTGCGTCGACCAGAATGCGGGACGACGCTGCGCCGTACTGGCATTTATCGTGCTCATCGCGCTTCCATTACTGGTAGGACTTCAACAGGCGATCCGCTTGCTTCTGCGCACCTTCAAGCGCTTCTGCCGGGGTTTTTGCCTGGGTCACCGCCGCTTCGACAGCATGGTTCAACGCATCCTGAATCTGTACGCTGTTGTAGGTCGAGAGTTCTGGCTGCGCATACTTCAACTGCTCACGCGCGACCAGCGCCTGAGGGACCTCTTTCACGTAGTCTTTCATCACCGTGGTGTCCCATGCCGCTGGAGATGTCGCCACATAGCCTGTCGCGATACTCCAGCGCGCAGCTTGCTCCGGTGAAGTCACCCAGCGGATAAACTCCATCGCGGCTTTTTGCTGCTCGGGTGAGGCATTCTTAAAGACGTAAAGGTTACCGCCGCCGGTTGGGCTGCCACGCTGTGTTTTCTCTGGCAGCATCGCCACACCAAACGGGAATTTGGCGTTATCGCGCACGTTGGTCAGGTTACCGGTGGTGGTGACCATCATGGCGGTTTTACCGCTGATAAAGTCCTGTGGTGTGGTACCCCAGGCGATGGCGCCTTTCGGTGACACTTCTTCTTTTTGCCCGAGGTCGGTCAGCCATTGCAGTGTTTCAACGTTACCAGGGGTGTTGAAATGTACGGCCGTGCCTTTTCCGTTATCCAGACGACCGCCATTGGTGGCAGAGAGTCCCTGGAAGTTCCAGTAACCGTTTGGCGTGGACGGAATTTCGATGCCCCACTGGCTCACGCCGTTAGCATCTTTGATGGTCAGTTTTTTACTGAATTCCACCACCTGCTGCCAGTTGGCCGGCGGTGTGTCGCCATTCAAGCCAGCTTTCTCGAAGGCCTGTTTATTCCAGTACATCACCACGGTAGAACGCTGGAATGGCACGCCCCACACTTTGCCATCAATGTGACGCAGGAACGCTGGATAGAATCCATCGATCCATTTTTTACCTTCATCACCGGTCGCCAGATCGCTGGCGGCGACAATCGCGCCCGCATCAATCAGGGAATAAGCCTCAATGTCACCAATGACCGCCAGCTGCGGAGCATTGCCACCCCGAAACGCGGTCAGCGCTTTGGTGACGGTTGTCGCATAGTCACCGGTGTAAACCGGCTGAATGCTCACTTCCGGATGCACTTTTTCGAAATCAGCCACCAGCGCGTCAACGGTGTGGCTGACTTTGCCACCGACCGCGATCGGATAGTACATCTGCAATTTAACCGGATCGGCGGCAAAAGCGGAAACCGTAGTACAGAGCAGTAAAGCAGAGGCCAGGCGTGAGTAACGAATCGCAGACATGATTATCCCTTGGGCGAAAACAACGGTTAAACAGCGTATTTTTTCTGTGAAACAAACATCTGTTGCTCGGCAGACGCACAGCGTTTGCCAGTCGTGGTGGAAAACAAATATTGGCGAGCTGCAGACCACTGCAATCCGACCTGGCTATCCTCGACAAAATGCTGCATGCCGGGCACTTTCACGGTGATGGCATCGGACAGACCCGCGAGTTGGCACACCAGCAAGGTATCAGCACCCATGTATTCGTAGCTGATGACTCTGGCTTTTAGCGCCGCGTGTTCAGGTGAGATCAGCTGAATATCTTCCGCTCGTAAACCGAGACTCAATGCCACCTCATCGCAATGCTCAACCACCTGGGCCGGTAAGTGGCTCAGGTAATGACGGTTTTCTTTGTTGTGCAACGGCAGGATATTCATGGGTGGTGCGCCGATAAACTGCGCGGCAAAAACCGTGGCGGGATTGTTATAGAGATCGTTCGGTGTGCCTTGCTGCTCGATGTGGCCGTCATTCAGCAGAATAATACTGTCCGCCATGCTCATCGCTTCGGTCTGGTCGTGCGTGACATACAGCATGGTGAGCCCCAGCTTCTTCTGTAAGGCACGAATCTCACGGCGCATGCTCTGCCGCAGCTTGGCATCGAGGTTAGACAGTGGCTCATCCATCAGACACAGGTTGTTATTCGCGATAACCGCCCTTCCCAACGCCACACGTTGCTGTTGACCCCCAGACAGTTGCGACGGCAGGCGATCAAGCAACTTATCCAGTTCCATCAGCTTGCTGACGTCATCCAGTCGGGCCGTAAAAGTCTGCTTATCTTCACCGCGTGCCTTTAAACCAAACAGCAGGTTCTCACGAACATTCAGATGCGGAAACAGCGCATAGGATTGAAACACCATCGATAGCTTGCGCTGCGATGGGGGCAAATGAGTGATTTCAGCGTGTTTAAAGTGGATCTCGCCGCGGTCGGCGGTTTCCAGCCCGGCAATGGTGCGCAGCAGTGTGGATTTCCCACAACCGGAGGGCCCAAGCAGCGCAACAAAGCTCCCTTCTGCGGCATCAAAGGTGATGTCATTGAGGGCAATTTTGTCGCCCCAGGCTTTAGTGATGTGATGTAGCGAAAGGTGGCTCATGCATCCGCAGTCCTGAAAACAGAATGGCGGTAAGCTAGCTCAGGTAAATGAAGGATTTATGTTACTGGGGTGACGGTTGGGTGACTGGAACAGGCTACCCTGCTGTTATAAGGGAGTGAAACAACCTGCCGTGCAG
Organism: Pantoea folii; assembly: GCF_056678875.1. Classification (NCBI taxonomy): domain Bacteria; kingdom Pseudomonadati; phylum Pseudomonadota; class Gammaproteobacteria; order Enterobacterales; family Erwiniaceae; genus Pantoea; species Pantoea folii. The sequence continues at coordinate 261,698 of NZ_JBWXON010000002.1, forward strand.
TTTATATAAAGTCAAAAGGGCGGCGATAATTGCCGTGCAACTCAAACACAACAAACCATAACTTCCATCTGGTTTGCTTAATTTGAAATTAACGGCGATAATTGCCGTCATATGACCATTATGCAAACCAAAAGCAATGTTGAACGCTGAAAGTCGTCAAAGGCTGAAACAGATACTTCCTGTGGGATTACTCGCCACTAAACCCTGGTTGGTGACACAGGGTTTAAATCCGCACTTCATTGATAACGCGGTCAAAAGCCAAACCTTGCTGACACTGACCCCTGGGGTGTACGTCCGCGAAACATCGCAGGTTAACTGGAAAGGCGTTGTCACCTCATTGCAAAGAATGAGTCTCTTCCCCGTCCATGTCGGCGGATTGAGCGCACTCGATCTGGAAGGACTCGCACATTATCAATCACGTAGCAAACATATCCACATCGAGCTATACGCAGAAACGGCTTTGCCTGCATGGCTGAATAAAATTGACAGCAACATTCATTTTGCATGGCACAGCACCCGCCGGTTATGGCCAGCTTCACTGATGCAGGAAATACGCTATCTTCGTGCAGATAACTGGCGAGAGTCACTTCCGCCCTTGCTCTACTCTACACCCGAAAAAGCGATTCTTGAGGCGCTGGCCGGGGTTCCAACAGCAATGAGCTTTGAACATGCAGATCAACTGATGCAGAGCTTGCCTACTCTATCGCCCAAAAAAGTGGATGCGCTTTTGCGTGCCAGCTCCAGCATCAAGAGCAAACGATTATTTTTATGGCTGTCTCAGCAGCATAATCATGCCTGGTTCAAATACCTTAAGCCGGAAGAATATGATTTAGGTGTGGGTAAACGTGAAATAGCACGTGGCGGCAGATTGGATAAAACATGGAATATTACCGTCCCCAGGGAGTCGAATTAATGGACCGCCAAAGTGTTTATTGGTGGAATTACATAATTTATTGAATATGCAGCCATCTAAACACACTGAGGCGCTGGCGAAACTCAAAGAGGTATTGCTAATAACCACTTAGCTAAGCCATGCAGCATGGCTTAGCCACGGAATAGGATTTACTGCGACATACTCAAAATCGTCCGAATATTTTGCGCCGTGGTCGCCACAATATCGATTGCTCCAGTACGCAGTGCGCCGAGCAGTGCCATCGCTTTGGTATTCTCGGAGGCAATAGCAATCACGCAGGGAATTTTACGTAATTCCTCGATGCTAAGACCAATCACCCGGTCATTCATCACCGTATCCACATGCTGTCCCTGGGCGTTGAAGAAGTCATAACCCGCAACATCCCCGGTGACGCCCTGATTCACATGCGCATCAATAATCTCATGCGGCGTAAACCAACCGAGTTTCACCATGTAGCTGTTTTCATTCATATCACCGATACCCACCAGCGCCACATCCGCTTTACGTGCGCGGTCGAGCGTCTCTTTGATGGTGCCATTCTGCATAAAGGCATCGCGCAGTGCGCGGTTCTCGACATAGGCAGGTGCGTACAGGGTTTCACTGATACCACCAAACTTCTTGGCGAGTCGACGGCTGATGTGATCGGCGTTAATCGCATCACCGGGACGATGAGTCCCACCAATGCCGCTGATAAACAGGCAGTTACGTGTCGGCACCTGGCCGGGATAATCGGCGACAGCGGCGACGTTACGCCCTTGTCCGACAGCGACAATCGCATTGTCTTTTAATGATTGTGCCAGATGGGCTGAGACTAACGCCGCTACCTGACGACGCTGTTCTTCATCGTCCGGCGAATCCAGTGCGATGAGAGCACGTTGCAGTTGAGGGAAACGGTTTTGCAGCTGTTGTTCAAGGCGCGTACTGAACACCGGATGGTAGCGCACATTAATTTCGACGATGCCCTCTTCGCGTGCGCGTTTAAGCAGTCGGCCAACCTTAATGCGGGATATCCCAAACTTACGCGCAATCTCCTCCTGGGTGATTTCGTCCTGATAATAGGCCACCGCAATTTCTGTCAGCAGCTCGGAGTCCTGAGAAAGCGAGTTTTTTTCCATCCGTTACCTGTCTTGTATCGTGACACCTGATTTAGGGAAGGAGTTATATCATTGATACGACTCACTTCGCCAGACAGCAGCGAGGCGAGTCGCAGGTTGCGTCACGCTTAACGCTTGATGGCGTCGATTTTCAGCATGCGAGCAATCACGATATCCAGCTCTTTCTGATCGAAGATCTGTTTCCAGTCTGGCTTCACAATCTTCTCGCGACCGTATTCCATGGCAATCATGCAGGCATCAGAGAACGGGTTGGTGGCGCGGAAGGCTACTGCCAGTGCGATCTGAATATGGCCATACAGCATCGCTTTGGCCGCTTCTTCCGGCACGCCGCTGTGCTTAACGGTCTCATCCAACGCTTCTTTCATAAAAGCGCCCACCATGCAGGCTACGGTTTCTACCAGCGTCGGCTCAAGGTAAGCCAATTGCGTGACGGTAACCCAATGCACTTCTTCAACCGGGCCGTACATCACGCTGATCACTTTGCTCAGCTCAGCTTTCTGCGCATCGGAGCCGGTTTCATACGAAGCCGCTACGTGCTGTACCGCAGCGATACCACCGAAGGCATCCGCGTGCTCTTCTTTGGTGTAGCGCTCGAGGAATACGGATGGATGGCAAGGGTGCGCCACCGCATATTCGATGCCATCACGATGGGCGATCAGGTTTGCGTAAGCCGCAGCCGGGTCCAGCGTCAGCAGGATCGCACCGGCCTTCATCTGTGGCACCACGCCCTCAGACACTTTGCCCAGCACGATATCCGGTACCGCCAGAATCACCACGTCACTGACCGGCACAACGGAAGCGGCATCAGACAACTCACGACCTTGCGCCGTCACTTGCTCCTGCGCCTTCGGTGAGTTCTCGACGTAAAACACCTGGTAGTCGCTTTTCTGGAAGTTAGCAGAAATGCGCATACCCATTTTGCCGCCTGCGCCAATTACGGTGATGGTTTTCAATGCATTGCTCATTGGTATAACTCCTGATCTTGTTTACTACGTAAGAATTCAACGGTACGGCGCGTCCATTCGGCTTCGCGCTCGCAGGTCAACGCAGCATCGTCCTGCCACGGCAACCAGTGTTCGACAATTTGGTTAATCTCTCTTTCGGCCGGACGCACGCTGGCGATCATCCGGTCATAATCCAGCAAGCCTTCGCCCATCAGGCAGCCAGCATAGGTAAAGCCGACCCAGCCATCACGACGCGTAAAGGCAAAGTCTTTAATGTGCAGATTGCCGACGCGTGCGGCGGTGTTGGCGATCACCTGTTCGGGCAATTCCAGGCCAGCCACGCAGTTAGCGGGATCGAGACACACGCACAACCACGGCGACAGAAACTTGTTAATGACCGACATCATCGCGCCGCTGTTGACCTGCTCATAGGTCTCCAGGCACAGACGCACCTGCTGACGCGCGAAATCAGGCAACACCGCACCAATCAACTCTGCCGCTTCATCCAGTGACGGACGGTGATCGGCGGTGTAGAACATGGAGCGCACCACATGGGCATCAAGAATGTTCGCCATATGCAGATAGCGACGCAGATGCGCAGTGCCTAAACCGCGTGTGCCCAGCTCCAGCGTGATACCCAGCTTATCGGCCAGTTGGCGAAGGTCCTGCAACTGCGCATCAGACCAACTTTCAATCGCCGGATAATCACAAATCTGGAATACCGACACATCCATCTCGGCGGTCTGCTGCAGCATCTGCTCCAGCGTCAGCGGATTGGGCACTTTGCTGGACATGCGCCAGAAAAAGGCATACGTACTGAGTCCGATACGGCTCATTAACGGATCTCCTTCGCCAGCACGCTGGCCTCTTCAATGATTTGCGCCAGTGCATTTGGGTCGTGGGCAAAACGGCCCAGGAACAGACCATGAACGTCAGTCCCCAGACGCTGAATCAGCCCCGGCCCGGCGCTGCCGCCGTAAATAATTTTTAAGCTAATTCCATCCGGTGTTTTCAGCTGTTGCAGGCCCGAACACACTGCGCGGATATAGCTATCCGGTGCAGGTTGTGGCGCACCAATCGCCCACTGCGGCTCATAGGCAAAGAACACTTCGCCGCGTAAACCTTGTTGCACCGCATCGGCCAATGCTTCCTCCAGCTGCAGCTCGCATAGCGCGATGGCCTGCTCCGGCTCAGCCTGCTGTTCTTCGCCGATGCACAATACCGGCGTTAACCCGTGACGCAGTGACATGGCGACTTTCGCGGCGATCTGCGCTTTGTCTTCATGAAAGTGGCGACGACGTTCGGCGTGACCGATTTCTGCCAGTGAGCAGCCCAGCTCCTGCAACATGCTGGCGCTGACTTCACCGGTCCAGGCGCCGTTTTCAGCCTGACACACATCCTGACCGCCAAAGCGAACCGGTGTTTTTGCGAAAATGTCAGCCACAGCGGGAATAGCCGGATAAGCGGGCAGCACAAACAACCCGACATCACCGTTTTTCACCGCCGGCAACTGAGCCAATCCGGCGACTTTGCGGCACCAGTCCAGTGTCTGCTGGTAACCGAAATACATTTTCAGGCTGACGCCGAGCCAGATTTTGGGCTGAGACATCATTACGCTCCTTACTGAGAGGCTTTATGTTCTTTAAGCAGTTCGCCAACAGTATTGACGATCATCGCCAGAGAAATCGCACCCGCATCTGGGGTACCGACACTTTTCTCGGCTAACGGACGCGCGCGACCCATTTTCGGCACCAACTGTGCGGTGTCTTGTGCGGCCTTATCGGCTACCTGCGCCGCCACTAACCAGGCGTCGGTCAAGGACGCGCCTTCTGCAACGGCTGCATTCAGGCTATCGCTAAACGGCACCAATACGTCGACCATGGTTTTATCGCCCACCTTCGCTTTGCCAAAGTGCATAATGCCCTCTTTGGCTTCGCGTACGCCGGTTGCAACGCGTTGCGCATTCGGTGACTGCTGATCGCCGACCGCCGTACCCAGCGCAGTCAATGCCACCCCCCACAGTGCACCCGAGGTGCCGCCGGCTTTATCGGCCCAGGCATCAGCAGCACGGCACAACAGGCTGCCGGCACCTGCACCACGCGCAGCCACTTCACGTGCCTTCTCCACCGCGCCCAGCACGCCACGTTCCATACCGATACCGTGGTCACCGTCACCGGCCACTGCATCGATATCACCTAATTTTTTCGCGTTACGCTGTAACAAGTCTGCCACTAATTCCAGGATATGTAACACGCGCTGTGCGCTCTGCTGTGACTCAGCTGAAGCCTGCGGCAATGCTTCTTCCGTGCTCTCTTCACGCTCTTCCGCACTAAGCGGTTCCGCGATCAGCACGCTTCCTTTGCGATAGGCTGGTGCATTTGCCGGCGCACACCACAGTGTCTCCAGCTCATCGTCCAACCACATCAGCGTCAGCGATGCGCCCGCCATGTTGAAGCTGGTAACAAACTCACCGACATCGGGCTGAACCACTTTAAGTCCTGCAGCGTCCAGCAGTTGTGCCACGCGGCGATACACCACGAATAACTCTTCATACTTCACTGAACCCAAACCGTTGAGGATCACCGCTACGCGATGACCTTCAATCTGTTTGACGTCGGCAGGTACTTCGCCTAGCAGACGTTCAACAAACAACTCGGCCAACTCATCGGCACTGGGCACATCAGTCTCACTGATACCCGGCTCACCGTGGATGCCCAGACCGAGCGCCATGCGCCCTTTCTCGACTTCAAATAAGGGATGCGTGGCACCCGGCAAGGTACATCCGCCAAATGCCACACCGAAAGTCCGCGTACGATCGTTAGCATGCTGCGACTTCTTAAGTACGGAGGCTAAATCATCGCCCGCTTCCGCTGCTGCACACGCCGCCTTAAACACGCACAAATCCCCGGCCACACCACGGCGCTTCACCCGTTCGTCTTTACTGGCGCTGGAAATATCGTCCGTTACCGCCAGAATTTCACAGGCAATACCTTCGGCACGCAGGCGTTCGCAAGCCTGGCCGAAGTGCAGCACATCGCCCGCATAGTTTCCGAACATCAGCAACACGCCCGCGCCGTTATGTGCCGCTCTTGCCACGTTGTAGATCTGCTGAGCAGACGGCGAAGCAAACAGGTTCCCCATGGCTGCGCCGTGTGCCAGACCTTGTCCAACCAACCCGGCGAAGGCCGGATAATGACCGGAACCGCCGCCCACAATCACCGCAACCGTATTCGGTTGGCTGCGCGTGCTGCGCACCACTCCACCGGTGACCTGACGAACTTTATCGGCGTTGGCGGCGACAAAGCCTTCAATGAGTTCAGCAGCAAAGGCTGAAGGTTGGTTAAACAGGTACGTCATTTTAGTGCTCCTGTGCGATAGAGGTCGGCTGAGACTGCGGGCGCTGGCGATTCAATAACAGCATAAGGACGGCTGACAGCAGCATGAAGCCACCGACCACGAACATCGGTAACACATAGCTGTTGGTGGCGTCGTGCAGTGCGCCAGTGATGTAGCCCGCGGAGAAGCCCGCCACGTTTCCTAAGGTGTTGATAAGTGCGATAGCCGCTGCGGCTGACGCGCCGGTCAGGAACTGCGTTGGCAGCGTCCAGAAGTTAGGCAAGGCAGCAAAGATGGAACTGGCAGTAATCGCAATCACCATGATGGTGGTGAACGGTGAATCCATATACAGCGCCAGTGGCACGCTGATACCACCGGCCAGCGCTGGAATCGCGATGTGCCAGGTTTTGCAACCACGACGGGTGGCATCTTTTGACCAGAAGTACATCACCACAGCCGCAATCAGGTATGGCACGCCGGTGATCAATCCCTTCTGCATCACGTTAAAGGTAGTGCCGAACTGCTGCTGGAAGCCGCCGATAATGGTTGGCAGGAAGAAGGCCAGCGCATACAGGCCATAGATAAAGCCGAAGTAGATCAGGCACAGCGTCCACACACGGCCGTTGCCCATTACGGAGCGCAGGCTATGTTTCTTATGTCCCTGCTTCTGTTGATGCTCCGCTTCCAGCTCGTTGGTCAGCCAGGTCTTCTCATCTGCGGTTAACCATTTCGCCTGACGCGGTGAATCCACCAGCCAGAACAGCGCCACAATACCGATCAGAATCGCTGGGATGGAAACACCCAGGAACATCACGCGCCAGCCATCCAGACCAAACAGACCGTGTTGCTCAATCAAACCTGCCGCCAGGGGCGCACCGAATACGACGGTCAGCGGCTGTGCCAGATAGAACAAGGACAGGATTTTGCTGCGATGACGTCCCGGTACCCACATGCTCAGATAAAGAATCGCACCCGGGAAGAAGCCCGCTTCAGCAATACCCAGCAGCAGGCGCAGCGTATACAGGCCTTCGACACTGCTCACCCAGGTGAACAGCAGCGAGACGATACCCCAGCTGATCATGATGCGTGCCAGCCAGCGACGTGCGCCGAACTTATGCAACGCCAGGTTGCTCGGCACTTCCAGCAGGATATAACCGATAAAGAAGATGCCGGATGCCAGACCAAACTGCACGCCTGTCAGACCGAGGTCCTGCGTCATGCCATTAGGGCCAGCAAAAGAAATTGCGGTGCGGTCAAGGAAGTTAATAAAGAACATCAGTGCCACGAAAGGCACCAGACGCCAGGAGATTTTGCTGATAGCGGATTTCTCAACCGCCGTCATGTTTTGCTGACTCATAACGCACCTCCGTGACGTGCGTGGTTAGAACTGTTGTTTGGTGTTGACCAGACGCGAAATGAGCGCTGGCTGCAGGTGTACTGAGAGGTACGGTGTAAATGACACATGTTCGAGTCCTCAAGGGGTCTTCTTGTACATTGGTATCGTTATGCGAACAAATGAACACTACACGTATAAATGTACATCTCTCAACTGCAATGCTTGAAAATGTGAGCCTGCTCATGAGATTTGATTTTGGCCCTGAATCGGAAAAATACGCAGAAATGCAGCGCAATCCGCGCGGTATCAGCACCCTTCGCGCTTTGCATCACTAAATCAGCACGTAAGACACATGAACAACCATTGAACATATGATTGGATTTGTGGCAGGCTATCGATGAACATCTTCTCGCCTGCATAACAAACGTTCAGGCGTCAGAACTAAACCCTGCTGGAGAATGACGATGAAAACTATCGCAATTGGCGCCGATGATGCGGCTATCGAATTGAAAAACATCATTAAAAAACTGCTTGAAGAGAAAGACTTTCAAGTGACGGACTACACCAATGACGCACAAAATGACCGTCCGATGTACCCGGATGTGGCATTTGCGCTGGCAACCGCTATCCAGAAGAATGAATTTGAGCGCGGCATCCTGCTGTGCGGCACCGGTATCGGCGTGGCAATCGTGGCCAACAAAGTGGAAGGCGTGCGTGCGGCACAGTGCCATGACACCTTCTCTGCTGAACGTGCCCGTAAAAGCAACAATGCTCAGATCATGACCATGGGCGCACGCGTTATCGGACCTGAACTGGCGAAGAACATCGTCAATGCCTGGCTGGCCTCAGAGTTTGAAGGTGGTGGCTCCACCGCCAAAGTCGAGAAGATCGGTTACTACGAACAAGTTTCACATACTAAATAATCACCGACTTCTTACCTCTGGAGAACCTTATGTCAACACGCCGGGAAAGAGCCAACGCCATCCGTGCTTTAAGCATGGATGGCGTACAACAAGCCAAGTCAGGTCATCCGGGTGCCCCGATGGGCATGGCGGACATCGCCGAAGTTTTATGGCTCGATTTTTTACAGCACAATCCAAACAATCCTAAGTGGGCTAACCGCGACCGCTTCGTCCTGTCGAATGGCCACGGTTCGATGCTGATTTACAGCCTGCTGCACCTGAGCGGTTATGATCTGCCACTCAGCGAACTGAAGAATTTCCGTCAACTGCATTCAAAAACGCCGGGTCATCCGGAATACGGTTATACGCCAGGCGTTGAAACCACCACCGGCCCGCTGGGTCAGGGGATCGCCAATGCCGTCGGCTTCGCGATCGCCGAACGTACGCTGGCGGCGCAGTTTAACCGTCCTGGCCACGACATCGTTGATCACCATACCTATGTGTTTATGGGCGATGGCTGCATGATGGAGGGCATTTCACACGAAGTCTGCTCCATCGCCGGGACGCTGAAGCTGGGGAAACTGGTGGCCTTCTATGATGACAACGGCATCTCTATTGATGGTCACGTTGATGGCTGGTTCACCGACGATACCGCCGCCCGTTTCGAAGCGTACGGCTGGCACGTGGTGCGTGACGTAGACGGTCATGACGGCGACGCGATTAAGAAAGCGGTTGAAGCAGCCAAAGCGGTCCCGGACAAGCCTTCTCTGCTGATGTGCAAAACCGTGATTGGTTTTGGCTCACCGAATAAAGCGGGTACTCACGATGTGCATGGCGCGCCGCTGGGCGACGACGAAATTGCACAGACCCGCCAACAGCTGGGCTGGAACCACGCGCCGTTCGAAGTCCCTTCAGAACTTTATGCACAGTGGGATGCCAGAGAAGCCGGTCAGGCAAAAGAGTCCGCGTGGGATGCCAAAATCGCGGGCTATGCCGAGGCTTACCCGGAACTGGCGGCGGAGTTTACACGCCGCGTGAACAACGAGTTGCCTGCCAACTGGGAAAGTGAATCACAAGCCTTTATCGAACAGTTGCAGGCCACTCCGGCGAAAATCGCCAGCCGTAAAGCGTCGCAAAATGCGATTGAAGCCTTTGGCAAGATTCTGCCGGAATACCTTGGGGGTTCTGCTGACCTGGCACCCAGCAACCTGACGATGTGGTCGGGCTCTAAGCCGATCAATGAAGATCCCGCTGGGAATTACATTCATTACGGCGTGCGTGAATTCGGTATGACCGCGATCGCCAACGGTATCGCGCTGCACGGTGGTTTCCTGCCTTACACCGCTACCTTCCTGATGTTTGTCGAGTACGCGCGCAATGCGGCACGTATGGCGGCGTTGATGAAAGTGCGTCAGATCATGGTCTACACCCATGACTCCATCGGCTTAGGCGAAGATGGCCCCACCCACCAGCCGGTTGAGCAGATGGCCAGTTTGCGCGTGACGCCGAACATGAGCTTATGGCGTCCGTGTGATCAGGTTGAGTCTGCGGTGGCATGGAAATACGCGATTGAGCGCGTCAACGGCCCTACTGCCTTAATCTTCTCGCGTCAGAATCTGGCGCAGCAAGATCGTACTGCTGAACAGTTGGCTAACGTGGTGCGCGGCGGTTATGTGTTGAAAGACAGTGAAGGGGTTCCAGAGCTGATCCTCATCGCCACCGGTTCAGAAGTTGAGCTGGCGGTTGCTGCGTATGAGCAATTGACGGGCGAGGGCCGTAAGGTGCGCGTAGTTTCGATGCCTTCAACCGACGCCTTCGACAAGCAGGACGCGGCTTACCGTGAATCTGTGCTCCCTAAAGCGGTGGCCGCGCGTGTGGCGATCGAAGCCGGTATCGCCGATTACTGGTTCAAGTACACCGGTCTGCACGGCGCGATTGTCGGCATGACCACTTTCGGCGAATCCGCGCCAGCGGAACTGCTGTTCAAAGAGTTTGGCTTCACCGTGGAAAACGTGGTTCAAACGGCGAAATCGATTCTGTAAATAGCCAGCGCCAAAAATGGCTTGCGGTTAGCCAGATAAGACGTGAGATGCACCGAGGGGCGGCAGGAATGCCGCCCTTTTTCAGCCATTTCAACACAGCACTGATTTCCCGCTCGGCGTGACATCATCAATGGCGTCCTCTGGTTGCAGGATGCGTACCTGACTCAACACGAAAATCACTCCGCTTATCTTTGCATCCGAATCAGCGTATTCTGTCCTCCGCTTGCCCTTTTCTCACGGAACTGGAGGAAACATGTCCACCTTACGTTTGCTGATCTCTGATTCACACGATCCCTGGTTTAACCTCGCGGTGGAAGAGTGCATATTCCGTCAGATGCCTACCACGCAGCGCGTATTGTTCTTATGGCAGAACGCTGAAACGGTGGTGATTGGCCGCGCGCAAAACCCGTGGAAAGAGTGCAACACGCGTCGGATGGCGGAAGATGGCATCAAACTGGCGCGACGCAGCAGCGGCGGCGGTGCAGTGTTTCATGATTTGGGCAACGCCTGTTTCACCTTTATGGCCGGTAAACCGGAGTATGACAAAACCGTCTCGACGGCGATTATTTTGCAGGCGCTTGAGAAGCTGGGTATGCGCGCCGAAGCCTCCGGTCGCAATGACATCGTGGTCAATGTGAATGGCGATATGCGTAAGATTTCCGGTTCCGCCTATCGTGAAACGCCGGATCGCGGTTTTCACCACGGCACTTTCCTGATGAGCGCCGATCTGTCGCGCCTTGCCGATTACCTCAACCCGGACATCAAAAAGCTTCAGGCCAAAGGGATCACCTCGGTGCGTTCCCGCGTGGCGAACATCGCGGATTTTATTCCTGATATCCGGTTTGCAGACATCCGTCGTGAGGTGATTGCGGCTTACTTCGCGCATTACCATGAAACCTGCGAGCCCGAGTTTATTTCACCGGAAGCCCTGCCTGACCTTCCCGGCTTTAAGGCGCAGTTCGCCCGCCAGAGCAGCTGGGAGTGGAATTTTGGTCAGGCGCCTGATTTCTCACATCTGCTGCAGGAACGTTTTGTCTGGGGTGGCGTTGAGATTCACTTTGACGTTGAGCGTGGCACCATTACCCGCAGTCAAATTTTCACCGATAGCCTCAATCCCGCACCGCTAGAAACGCTGGCGATGCAGTTGCACGGTGTGGCGTATCGACCGGAGTCACTGCAGGCTGAAATGCAGAAACTGATTGCGGCGTTTCCGGAACAGCAGAAGGAACTCACCGAACTAACAAACTGGCTGGTGAACAGCATCAGATAAGGTGGCGCTGCACCAGCGCCTCAATCAGTCCCTGCAATTCTTTTACGCCATCCAGTTGTCGGATATCGCCGCACACTACAGCGTTTGAGAGGGCGTCTGCCGCGCCCAGTAAGCCCCACAGGCTGGATTGCGGCAGCTTCGCCTCAGTAAACCACAGACGAAGCTTTGCCATAAAATCGAGTTGGTATTTGCGCTTTACTTCAGCCAGTTCAGGCGAGCTATTGAGTGCTGACAGCACATCGGGAATTTCGCGCCCTTGTGTCAGTACGCAGTTTACGTAGCAAGCCGCCACCGTGCTGGCGCGTTCTGCCAGATCGTCTCCCGCTTTTGCCATCGCCGCGTCAATAACAGCGTTTTGCCGCATATCGAAGTCTTCATACAGCGCAGCGAGCAAACCGTGGCGGGTGCCAAAATGCTCATACACCACAGGCTTGCTGACACCCGCTTCAATGGCCACTCGCCCAAGCGTAAGGGCATCGCTGCCGTGCTCTCGCACCAGATTCCACGCTGTGTTAATCAGCTGCTCGCGGCGGGCGTCAAAGGTCATACGCTGGCGCGTGGGTGAGTTCATGCAGGTTCCTTCAAAGTGAAAAGTCGCTGCCCAAGCTGCCGGGCAAGCGCGTAATGCGCATCAGGATAACCCTCATCGGACGGCAACAACAGTTCGCTGGTGATCACCGGCGCGCCGCAATAACCAAATATTCCCTCATCAATCTGAGTTCGCATGCTGCTGAAATAGCCACGTCGCAGATAAGTGCGCGTATTCGCCGCACCCAGTGCCAGCAGATGCACCTGCAAATGACCCAACTTTTTGATGACCTTTTCGCCGGTGTCGTCATACGCCCAGCCCTGAGTAAACACGCGGTCAATCCACCCTTTTAATTGTGCCGGGAAAGACCACCAGTAAATCGGATACACCAATACCAGCGCATCGGCACGATTCAGACGCTGCTGTTCGGCCAATACATCCTGAGGCGAAGGGGTTCCCGATTTAAACTGATCGACATCCGCCTGATTGAAGCGTGGATCAAAGTGCTCAGCCGCTAAATCGGCGATTTCAACACTGTGTTGGCCGCTCGCTGAAATGCCTTTAACCAGCTGTTCAACCACAGCATGGGTGTGTGAATGGTGGTCAGGATGGGCCGTAACGATAAGCGTGTGCATGGGGTTAAACTCCGACAATGATTGACCTACTATTGGTAACTTACTAGTGGTAGACTGTCAATTATTCGTTTGCTGTTGGACTTGAGCGTGTGATGCCTTTGGTTGGTATGACGGGTGATGACAGCGTTTTGGGATTGGCTGGTGGTGGAGTGATTGGAGGCAGAGGCGATAATAAAGTCTGAGGTTGATTGGCCAGGTTGCTGAGTGTCGAAGGTGTTGGCTGTAATTGTCTGGGTGCGCAGGTGATGACGCATGCTGGAGTCGCTTAGGGTCTGGCTTTCTCGTTTGATTCAATGCGTGTTGTTGAAAGAATTAAATCTGGTGGATTGAATCAAGGCATCCTCTCAAATTGACCTAAGTCTGCTCGGCACCTTCAGTGGGTTTTATCAAAACGGGCACCATATGAATGGCGGTAGCGCCTCTGATGCTGCAAGGGCTATCCGCAGCGCTGAGGCTTTTAAGTAGGGCCAGGAGATCCACGCAGGGATGCGTGGATCAGTTCGGGGCCGACCAGGGATGGTCGATCCCCGAACGGTCCGTCGGCACGACGTGGAAGCCGAGGGCACCGCGTCAGCGGCGCGAGGACTGCCCGGCAGCAGCAGAGGTGCTACGGCCCGCACCACCGCACACAAAAAGCTGCCATTGATTTAACAATGGCAGCCTGCACTCACACAAACGTGACACCGTCACTCACCAAAAAAGCAATCACTATCGCGTCACGCTCGCCTCGCAAGACAGGTAATGCGCCCTGCTCACTGATAGAATCCCCCTGCAACAGCCGCTCCTCGCCAACAGTCACAATGCCATCCAGCAAGGTCAGCCATGTTGAGTAACCGGCAAGGTGTGGCACCTCAACCTGTGCGCCCCGCTCCACTTTCAGATCATAAATAAACACCGCCTGACCCAACGGCAGCGGTGCGTCGCTAGTTTCGGGGCCCGCCAGCAATGTCCAGGCGTTGAGCGGCACCCCATCAGCGCGAGTAAAATCCAGGGTGCGTGGTGCACCGCCGCTTTTGGCCGGACGGATATAAGCCTGCAACATCTCGGTTTCGACAAAAGGCGCAGACTCTTCATAACGCACGCCACTTCCTGCACTCACCACCATAGCGCGTTTGGCATTCAGCGCGGTTTTGTCGCCATTTTCAGCAAGGTGCTGCGCCGAACCACGCCAGACGTAGCTGAAAATCTCTTCGTCCTGACGGCTGTGCATCGGAATACGCGCATCCATTTTCAACGACATCTGATCAATAACCGTCAGCGGTCCAAGAGCCTCGCCAGGCCGTTGCCGGCGGATGGTAAAGGGACCGTATTCAAACAGTTGGTCACGCTGGGCACGCATTACGTTCATAATTTGCTCCTCAAAATGTGGCTATGCTCATCATGATAGCGACAAGAAAATCCCTGAACAGGTGTGCAATTTGCTCACTTAAGTCAAAATTTTTGAATATTGATAACTAACAGCAATAATAAGAAAAAGAAACAATCTAAAGAACGCGACTATTTAGCATTCAGGATTAGTCAGGCTGATTGTTTTTGCGTAAAATACGCTTTTCCGTGATGAGTAAATAACATGAATCGCAGCGAACAGATTCTTGATGCAGCTGAACAGTGCATGCGCCTAAAAGGGTTTCATCAAACGTCTATTCAGAATATTGCCAGCCAGGCAAATGTTAGCATTGGTTTAATTTATAAATATTATAAAAACAAAGATGCCATTATCGAAGCGCTGGTGACCAATGTGGTGCAACGCATGATCGCATTATTAAACGCTGATTTTGAACGAATTGCCCATGCGGGAGGCGTCACGCATTCGGTGCAGGACATTGTGCCGCCCGAAGTTGAGCACAGTATTGTCTTGTTGATGGAAGTCTCATCTGAAGCCACACGTAACGAGCGTATTCGTCAGATAATGAATGATGCGTGGTTGGTATTAAAAAACAACTTTATTGCTCAGGAGCAGACGCTCAATCCGGCGCTGAAAGCCGACGTCATCAACACCCGACTGCATATCATCTCTCTGGTGATTGATGGGATGATCATTCGCCGTTGCATGAAACAACGTGACGTGCCCGACGGATTTATGCCCTTTTTTGATGCCATCACGCGTGACATCAATCAGCATGATATGGCCTGAAATCAGCCAAACAAATGATGTGTGAGAATGCCATTGATCCTGCCCTGTTCGTGATGATCCAGGTTCTTATCACCAAATGCGCGGCAGGCAACACCGTCTACCAACATTAACAAAAATTGGATACGCTCATTACGCTGCTGTGGACTCACTTGAGCATACTGGCGGCTAAACGCTTTTTCCAAATCAGCAATCAATAGCTGTTCTTCTTGTGCCAAAACTTCCCGCACAGATTGATTACGCGACGCTTCCGAATACATCTCCAGTAATAAGCAGCGGTCCTGATAGGGCCAGTCCTGCCAAAATGGCGATTCCGCATCAATAATATCGCGGGTGCTGCTTTGCTTCGGCAGATTATCTTGTAAAAAAACACGCCAACTCGTGGCTATACTTTTAATCGTTTCACTGACGATGAATTCTTTGCTCTCGAAATAACGATATATCTGCCCTGCACCCAAACCTGATTCCCGGCTTATATCAGCCATGCTCGCCCCGTGAAAACCGGAGCGACTAAAACATATTTTTGCAGCGGCAATAATTATTTGCTGTCGCTGTCGCACGAAGGCGTCATTCTCTGATTTGCTCAACATAACTCCTAAAAGTGGCCGGCGCGTTATTATTGTTTTTTCCTATCATACGCGAAGGGATTTATAGCCGATATGCTGGCTATAAATCCGGTTACATTTTTCCCCAGGTCGCTAACGCATCGACCCGGGGCGATCATCACAGTTTCAGTTCAGATTCTTTCAACGCCGTACCACCACCCATCACTTTGTAGAAAGTATTGAGGTTCTGGTAGTAAGCCTGCTCAACACTCACCAGGCTGGTGCGTGCTGTATACAGCGTGCGCTGTGCAGTTAACGCATTCAGATAGGTATCCACACCATTTTGATAGCGCAGATCTGCCAGGTGGTAATAGGTTTGCGAAGCAGCAACATTATTACGCTGACTGGTCAGCTGATCGTTGATGGTGCCGCGTCGTGCCAACGCATCGGCCACTTCTGAGAACGCCGTTTGGACCGCCTTCTCATACACCGCCACGTAATACTCTTTCTGCGCTTTGGTGTAGTTGAGGTAGGAAACGTTGTAGCCGCCTTTGAAAATCGGCAGCGAGATACTTGGGGCAAACGACCAGATTCCCGCACCGTTCTTGAACAGCGAAGACAAATCTGAACTGCCCACCCCACCGCTGGCGGTGAGGGAGATGCTTGGGAAGAAGTTAGCGCGTGCCGCCCCGATATTGGCATTAGCGGCTTTTAAGTTGTGCTCTGCCTGCAACACGTCCGGGCGATTATTCAGTGCATCCGATGACACGCCAGCAGGTACGGCTTTCAATGCATCGCCAATGGACTCAATGCTTTCAGGCAACAAATTATCTGGCACGCTTTTGCCTACCACCAGATCCAGCGCGTTTTTATCCTGCGCCACGCTGGTGGTGTAACTGGCCACATCCGCCTGAGCAGATTGATAAGTGGTCTCTGCTGACGCGACATCCACCATCGAATCCACACCGTTCTCCAGACGCTTGCGCGTCACTTCCAGTGACTGACGCGCACTCTCTGCCGTCTCTTTAGCGATCGCCAGATTGCTGCGATCGGCGGCCAGCTGCAGCCAGTAATCCACGGTGTTATACAGCACCGTCAGGCGCGTACTGCGGGCGCCCTCCAGCGTGCCGAGATAAGTTTCATACTGCTGGCGCGACAGACTCTGGTTCTTGCCAAACAGATCCAATTCAAACGAGCTGACGCTGCCCTCGGCTGAATAGGTATTGCTGAGCGCAGTTTGATTTCCCTCCCCGGTTAGCGCGCGTGAACGTGTGCCGCTCACGCCAGCGCTCAGGCTGGGGAACAAATCGGCACGCTGCTCACCATACTGAGCATGAGCCGATTTCACACTGGCGACCGCTTCACGTAGATCGCGGCTGCTGTCCAGCGCCATCGTCACCACCTGGCGCAGCTTCGCATCCAGCACATAATCCTGCCAGCTGATATCACGATAGTTAGCCGGTGTGCCTTGTAACGTCCGATAGGCATCGCCGGTGGGCGCGGTGGTATTCACCGCATCCTTTGGCCGATCGTAATGCGGATCGAGAGATACGCAACCCGCAAGGAAACACGGCAAAAACACCATTAAAAGTTTTGCAGACATATTACTCCTCCGCCTTCACAGCAGATTCGGTTGACTGTGCATCGTCATGCGGAATCGCCGGGAAAACGCGACGGACCAGAACAAAGAACAGCGGTACAAAGAAGATGGCCAGCAAGGTCGCGGTCAGGGTGCCGCCGATAATTCCGGTGCCGATAGCGATACGGCTGTTCGCCCCCGCACCGGTGGAAATCGCCAATGGCAGTACCCCAGCGGTAAACGCCAGCGAAGTCATGATGATCGGACGCAAACGCATAGTGGCGGCATGCACCGCGGCTTTCACCAGGTTCTCACCCTTGCGATAGTTCTCCTCAGCGAATTCCACGATCAAAATCGCGTTCTTGGCCGAGAGTCCAATGATGGTCAATAGCGCGACCTGGAAATAGACGTCGTTTTCCAGACCGCGTAGCGTAATGGCCAGCAAGGAACCGATGACGCCCAACGGCACCACCATCATCACCGAGAACGGGACTGACCAACTTTCATACAGCGCGGCCAGACACAGGAACACCACAATCAGGGAGATGCCATACAACGACATCGCCTGGTTGCCGGAGAGTTTTTCCTGATAAGAGAGGCCGCTCCATGCATAGGTGGTACCGGTTGGCAGTTTGGCCGCCAGTTTTTCCATAGCGGTGATGGCATCGCCCGAACTCTTGCCCGATGCTGACGATCCTTCAATCTCATAGGAAGCCAGGCCGTTATAACGTGACAGCACATCTGGACCGTACGCCCATTTTGAGGAGGCGAACGACGAGAACGGCACCATGGTGGTGTTGCTGCTGCTATCCGTTCCGCGCACGTACCATTGATCGATATCTTCAGGCTTACTGCGGAACTGCTGATCGCCCTGCATGTAAACCTTCTTCACGCGACCACGATCGGTGAAGTCGTTGACGTAACTGCCGCCAATCGCTGCACTCAAGGTGGTGTTGATGTCACTGATGGTCAGGCCCAGTGACTGCGCTTTGGCATCATCAATACTCACATCCAGCTGAGGCAAATCGGGTAACGAGTTGGCACGCACCGCGCTCAACACCGGATCCTGATTGGCTTCAGCGATCAGCTGGTTACGCATCTTCAGCAGTTGGTCACGATCGGTTGAGCCGCGTGCTTGCAGTTCAAAAGTAAAGCCGTTGGACTGGCCCAATCCCGAGACTGAAGGCGGTGACAACACGAAAATCTGTGCATCACGAATACTGGATAGCGCAGCCATGGCGCGTCCTGCTATCGCATCGGCGCTGTTCTCTGAGCCTTTACGCTCACTCCAGTTTTTCAGCGAGATAAAACCAATACCGGCGTTCTGTCCGCTGCCCGCAAAGCTGAAGCCGTTCACCAGCATGCTGACGTTAACGTTATCTTTCTCTTTGGTCGCGAAGTACTGCTGAACCTGCTGACGGACTTCACTGGTGCGGTTTTCCGTGGCACCCGGTGCCAGCTGATACTGCACCATGATATAGCCCTGATCTTCGGTCGGCAGGAAGCCGGTCGGCAGGCGCAGATACAGCACCGCACATCCGATCAACAATACGCCGTACAGCAGCAGATAACGCACTGAACTGTGCACCACATGGCCGACGCCGTTTTGATAGCGCCCCTGTACTTTTTCATAGCTACGGTTAAACCAGCCAAAGAAGCCTTTGGTGCCGCTTTCATGGTTATGTGGTTTCAGCAAGGTGGCACAGAGTGCCGGCGTCAGCGTCAGCGCGACAATCACCGACAGCACCATCGACGACACAATGGTGATCGAAAACTGGCGATAGATCACACCGGTTGAACCACTGAAGAAGGTCATCGGCAGGAACACCGCCGACAGCACTAAGGCAATACCGATCAGCGCCCCTGTGATCTCTTTCATCGATTTTTCGGTGGCCTGACGCGGTGGTAATCCCTCTTCGCGCATCACGCGCTCGACGTTTTCCACGACGACAATCGCATCATCGACCAGCAAGCCGATGGCGAGCACCATACCGAACATGGTTAAGGTGTTAATCGAATAACCAAACAGCGACAGCACACCAAAGGTGCCCAGTAACACGACCGGCACGGCAATCGCCGGGATCAGTGTGGTACGAATGTTCTGCAGGAACACGAACATCACGATGACCACCAAAATCACCGCTTCGATCAGCGTTTTCACCACTTCTTCAATCGAGATTTTTACAAAGTCGGTACTGTCGAGCGGATAAGCGATCTCATAACCCGCAGGCATACTGCTGCGGAACTCATTGATGGTGGATTTCACCTGTTCGGCGGTGGAAAGCGCATTGGCACCCGACGCCAGCTGAACCGCGATACCCGAAGCGGGATGGCCGTTCGCCAGCACGTTGGCACTGTAATCCTCATCACCCATCTCGACGCGCGCCACATCACTCAGGCGCACCACGGAACCGTCAGACTGGCTTTTCAGCACAATATTACGGAACTGTTCTGGCGTTTGCAGACGTGAACGCGAACGCACCGTTGCCACCAGTTGCTGCTCTTTACTGGCAGGCTGCGCGCCCAACTGACCGGAAGAGACCTGGGTATTTTGGCTCTCCAGCGCGGTGGTGACATCCGACGGCATCAGCGAATAGGAGGCGAGCTTGCTCGGATCTAACCAGATACGCATCGCGTATTCGGCACCAAATACCTGCACGCTCCCGACGCCGCTGACACGCGCCAGCGTATCTTCCATATTACTGACCATATAGTCAGCCACATCGGAAGAACTGCTTTTATTGGTTTTATCGTACACCGCAAGGATCAGCAGGAAGTCGCTCTGCGCTTTTTCCACGGTGACACCCTGTGTGGTCACGGCGGTAGGCAGACGGCTTTCTGCCTGCTGAACCTTGTTTTGTACCTGTACCTGAGCGATATCCGGATCGGTGCCTTGCTGGAAGGTCACATTAATTTTTACCTGACCGGTTGACGCCGTGCTGGTGGAGTTGAAATAGAGTAAACCATCCAACCCGGTCAACTGCTGCTCAATCACCTGGGTGACACTGCTCTCCAGCGTTTCCGCCGAGGCACCAGTGTAGGTGGCTTGAATGCTGATCTGTGGCGGCGCCACATCGGGATATTGCGCCACGGGCAGGCTGTTAATACTGAGTAAACCGAACATCATAATGCAGATGGCGATAACCCAGGCAAACACCGGCCGACGAATAAAGAACTGAGCCAACATATCAGTTGCCCTCGCTGGTCGCGGCTTTATCGTTTGGCGTCACTTCTACGGCTTTAACGCTCATGCCCGCCTGCACTTTACCGGTACCTTCAACAATCAGTTTCTCGCCGCTGTTGAGACCAGAGGTAATCAGCCACTTATTGCCGATCACGCGATCGGCCACTACTTCACGGCTCTCGACTTTGTTCTCTTTATCGACCACCAGCGCGGTGGCATTGCCTTTGGCGTCACGCGTAATACCCTGCTGCGGCGCGAGGATCGCATCGGTTTTAACGCCGTTGGTCACATTGGCGCGCACATACATGCCCGGCAGCAGTTCATGTTGTGGGTTAGGGAAAATCGCGCGCAGCGTCACGGTGCCCGTCGCTTCATCAACCGACACTTCCGTCAGTTCCAGCTTGCCCGGATGGTCATAGGCACTGCCATCTTCCAGTTTCACCGTCACCGGCACGGCATCCGTGCTCTGCTGCAAGGAAGCCTGCTGACGTTTCAGTTTGAGCAGCTGAACGCTGGATTGGGTGAGATCGACATAAATAGGATCGAGTGCGCGAATGGTCGCCAGCGCGGTGGTCTGGCTGGCAGTCACCAGCGCACCTGGCGTCACGGAGGAAATGCCAATGCGTCCACTGATTGGGGCTTTGATCTGCGTGTAATTAAGATTGATGCGAGCGCTTTCAACCGCAGCACGATACTGATCCACGGATGCGATATTTTGTTGGTAAGTGGCTAACGCGTCATCTGCATCCTGACGCGACACGCCGTTCTCTTTCACCAGTGCTGCATAGCGCTCCGCTTTGAGTTTGCTGCTTTTCACCAATGCCTGAGCATTCTTTAATTGTGCCAAAGCCTGATCGTAACTGGCCTGATAGCTGGCCGGATCGATTTGATACAGCACCTGACCGGCTTTCACTTCATCCCCTTCGGTAAACAGGCGCTTCAAAATAATCCCTTCAACCTGGGGGCGCACTTCTGAGGTCATACTGCCCGTCACGCGGCCCGCGAGCTGGCTGTCCAGCGCCACTGACTCGCTTTGCAAGGTTTTAACACCCACTTCGGTGATCGGAGTGGCGGCTTGTTGACTGCTGTTTTGATCGCAGGCGGCGACTAACATCACCAGCCCGGCGATCACACTGCGCTGAAAATTCTTCATGAATTACCCTGTAGTGAACGTTCATTCTCAGCATGCAGTCTAACAAATCATCCTGAGATCGACTGTCAGGAAAATGAAAAGAGAGCGATTGTGGTGGGTTCTTACGATGCGGACTAATCGCTTCCCTGTCATTTAATCTGATTCACGGTGCAATCAGCGGCGTTACTGCGGGGATATTCTGGGGGAGCATGCTGGTTTATTTCATTCCCTGGTATCGCCAGCGTAAGAGATTATCCCTATAGCGGGCCAAAGAGGGAGGACGCCACCCGCGGACGTCCCCTTAGCGACATTAACGCTTTGCCATTACCGCGGCTAATGCCAGTTGCGGAATCGTCAACGGACGCTCGCTCTCCGGCAGGCTGTTTGCCGCCGCCGCCATCGATACCTGCGCCAGTGCTACGTGTTGTGCGCCCTGCTCGCGTCCCTGTGTTACCGCGTCGGCAATGAGCGCGTGGTAGCGTTGATGATCGCCCGCTTTAAATGCGGCCCAGGCATCAGGGATCAGCGCGACCTGCGGCTGTTTCTCCGCTGGCAGCGTGGGTGGACAGAACAACAGGTGTGTGGCGGCTAACGTTGACTCAGCCGCGCAGAGCACCAGCGCAGGCCCTGCCATTTGATGCAGGTGATCTGCCAGCATTCGGTCTGCGCGATAGACCGGGCAGCCCGTGTTTTTCGGCTGGAAGGTGTCGGCCACTGGCCCCAGCGTTGAACAGGTAATGACTATCGCATCAAACCACGGTCCCATACTGTGCAACAGCTGAGCCAAACGTTGCTGTTGCTCCTGCGTCATACCGCCACTTTGCTCGGCTTCAGCCAGCAGGTGCGGCATCACAATATGGCTCAGTGTGTGGGGAGGTAATTCAAGGGCGTGTGCCGCGTGATCGAACAGCGCGATATTACTGGCGGCGGTATGCAGGCAAGCGATGGTCATGGTCATCCTTATTGTTGTGCTATTTATAGGTCCGCTGAGTCCTGGCGGCGTGATTGCAGTGGTAGATTATTGCTTCACCGTCTAATAATATTCAAAATTATTTAACATTCCTTAGCCGTTACCCTCATGAACCTGCACCTGCTGGCCTTTATCATTGCGATCTTACCGGTAGCCTTGTCGCCCGGGGCGAGTTTCACCCTCGCGATGAATAACACGTTGGTGGCAGGCACGCGCGGGCTGGCGGCGATCATTCTCGGCACGGCTCTGGGTATTTATACCCATGCGCTGCTGATTGGCCTGGGCATCAGCGCCCTGCTGGTGCGTTCCCCCATTATCTTTAATCTGTTAAGCGTGGCGGGTGCTGCTTATCTGCTGTGGCTCGGCGTGCAGTTGTTGCGTCGAGGTCGTCATATTTCCCAACCCGTCGCCTCTTACCGTAGCGCCCGCATGGGGATTAAAGATGCCTGGCTAGCCAATGTGCTTAATCCAAAAGCGGTGATGTTGTATCTCACCGTGGTATCGCAATTCGCCGGGCGCGATCATGCCTTGCTGCATTATCTGCTGCTGGCCTCCATACACGTTGCCATTATGGCCCTGTGGCTGGTGATCATCTGTTTTACGCTGCTGACTTCAGCACGAGTGATCAACATTCGTAAGCTGTCCATCGCCATCAACATTGGCGGCGGGCTGATACTGGTGTTTTTTGCTATCAGCAATTTGGTTCAGCTTTTTATGACATTAAAAGGATTTTCATCATGATGGCATTAAGCGACTTCGGCCCACGCATCTGCATTTTGGGGCCTTCAAACAGCGGTAAATCGACGCTGGCTCAGGCCATCGCCAGCAAGACAGCGCGTCCTGTCATCCACCTGGATCAGCTTTATCACCTCCCCAACACGCACTGGCAAGCCCGCGCTGAAGCAGATTTTCGGCAACTGCATCTCGACGCTATCGCAGGGGAAAGCTGGGTCATGGACGGCAATTATGTGCGCACGCTACCGGACCGCTTAACGCGTGCCAGCGGTATCATTCTGCTTGACCTGCCACCGGCTCAATGTTTCTTTCGTTATCTGCGTCGTACGCTGTTTGATGCCCAGCGCATTGGCGGTGTTGTCCCCTCACATCAGCGCGAGAAGTTGACCTGGGAAATGACGCGTTATCTGCTTATCACCTCTCGGCGCCATCGCCCGCGTAACCAACGCATGTATGCGGAATGGACCTTGCCCAAGCTGTTGCTTAGCTCCCCTTATGAGGTTAACCAACTCTGCCGAGAATGGGGCTTGCTCACGGACAAAATCTAATCCACGCGTCAAGCCTTGGTGGCAATAATTTAATCATGGATTTGATTGAATTCAGAAGATAACCGGCATCCTGACAACGTTAATATTTACCGCTTCGCATGCAATCCCTTCAGGGCCGGCTATAATAAATAAGTTTTTATTACGCCCTGTGATAAGACCTGCTCTCATTGGAAATGTTTGGTACAGGATTGTACAAGCCCGGTTGCCACCACTCCCGGGCTTTATTTTTGTAGCGATGAGAATTTTTTGGTGAAATGTGAAGTCGAGGACGTGAAGAACATCATTATTTATTGCTGACATCAAACACGTTACTGTTAATTTTTACTCGCTCTCCTAACGACCAGCCTTTTTTTCCCAGGATACGGTCTGGCGTGCCGTCCGGCACATTGAAATAATACGCCCCTGATGGCGTACCTGAAGAGCTATTCTCCTGAAAAATGTCGTCTGAGTGTAGCCCCATCTCCTTGACTTCGTCTTCCGTCAGACCCAATTCATTTGCAAGTGAAGAATAATCCATTGTTTATCCCCTTAATGCTATAAAAATCAATGATTACGCACTTTTAATGCGCGACTCACGCTACTTATCCTTGAAAGGATCGTGCTTGTGATCCTGGCTATCATCACGCGTGCGAGGGATCTCGCCATGTTCATCAGGATTATCTGTAGCGGGATGATCATCCTCTTCGTACGCATTGCCGGCATTGGGCGCGGCCTCCGGAAGGCCTTTTTTGACATCGCCTTCTTTCTTTCGCTGTTCGTTCGTATTATGTGCTTTCATAATTAACTCCTTAGGAAGGAATGTTTTAGGTTAGGCTATATTTTAAAAGTTCGCTTTCATGACTTAGCGTTTTAATTATTTAATCGCATGTATCCGGACATCAATAATTTCCCGCTTGGCTTTTATCACTGTGTAAAAACACTGACAATGTTCTGACCTTCACTTGCCCGAGATTGAACCATTTATACGGCTTCGTTTATTTTCGTTCGAACAAATAACCACCTGCTAATATTTTTTCTTCTCCTATATTTAATGGGGTCATTAAATCAGTCACAGGAGAATAGCAATGTCGAGCGAAACCGATAAGAAAAAGCTGACTCAGCGAGCCCCGACGAAAGGGCCAGAATCATCACAACCTGGATTAGGGTCGCTGGCACCCAAAGACGGTTCACACCAACCTCCCGCTGAACCAACTCCACCCGGAAAGCAGCCTACGGCACCGGGCAGCCTTAAAGCTCCTGATACACAGAGCACCAAGCTTGAGCAACTTGCTGCGCATCGTAAAAACGGCACCGAGCAGCCTCTAACGACGAATCAGGGCACGCGGATTGCGAACGATCAAAACTCATTGCGCGCGGGCACGCGTGGCCCTACCTTGCTTGAAGATTTCATCATGCGTGAAAAAATCACGCACTTTGACCATGAACGCATCCCTGAACGCATCGTTCACGCCCGAGGATCCGCTGCACACGGCTACTTCCAGCCATACCACTCGTTAAAAGCGCTGACTAAAGCGCACTTCCTTTCTGATCCGGAACGAGTCACGCCGGTGTTTGTCCGTTTTTCCACCGTCCAGGGCGGTGCCGGATCGGCTGACACCGTGCGCGATATTCGCGGGTTTGCCACTAAGTTTTATACCGATGAAGGGGTTTTTGATTTAGTGGGTAACAATACCCCGGTATTTTTCATTCAGGATGCTCATAAGTTCCCGGATTTTGTGCACGCCGTGAAGCCTGAGCCGCACAATGAAATCCCTCAGGGTCAAAGTGCACATGACACCTTCTGGGATTACGTTTCCCTGCAGCCTGAGACCTTGCATAACGTTATCTGGGCGATGTCCGACCGCGGGATTCCTCGCAGCTACCGCACCATGGAAGGCTTTGGTATCCATACTTTCCGACTGATCAATGCGGAAGGCAAAGCGACCTTTGTGCGCTTCCACTGGAAGCCTGTTGCAGGTAAAGCCTCTTTGCTCTGGGATGAGTCGCAGAAACTGACCGGACGCGACCCTGATTTCCACCGACGCGATTTGTGGGAAGCCATTGAAGCCGGAGACTTCCCGGAATATGAATTAGGCCTACAACTGATCCCCGAAGAGGACGAGTTTAAGTTCGATTTCGATATCCTGGATGCCACCAAATTGATTCCGGAAGAGCTGGTGCCAGTAGAAATCGTTGGCAAGATGGTATTAAACCGCAATCCCGATAACTTCTTTGCTGAAACGGAACAGGTTGCTTTCCATCCAGGACATATTGTTCCGGGGCTGGATTTTTCAAACGATCCCCTGCTACAAGGCAGATTGTTCTCCTATACCGATACGCAGATTAGCCGCCTGGGTGGCCCTAATTTCCATGAGATCCCTATTAATCGTCCGGTTTGCCCTTACCATAATTTCCAACGGCAGGGCATGCACCGTCAGGACATTGATACTAATCCAGCGAATTATGAACCCAATTCGATTAATGATAATTGGCCACGTGAAACACCGCCGGCAGCGGAAGGTGGCGGCTTTGACAGTTATCAGGAGCGCATGGAGGGGCATAAAGTGCGCGAGCGTAGCCCGTCCTTTGGCGAATATTACTCTCAGCCGAGATTATTCTGGTTAAGCCAAACGCCTGTCGAGCAACAGCACATCATCGATGCCTATTCATTTGAGTTAAGCAAAGTCGCCCGACCGTACATTCGTGAGCGAGTGGTCGATCATCTGTTGAATATTGATATTGCCTTAGCGCAAGGGGTTGCTGATAACCTCGGGATTGCCTTGACGGCTGATCAATTGAAGACGCCGCCAGCACCCGATGTTAATGGCCTGCAGAAAGACAGTAGTCTGAGTTTGTATGCTGTTCCCGACGGTGATATCAAAGGCCGCCAGGTTGCCCTGCTGTTGAACGATGGCGTGAAATCAGCAGATGTACTGGCTGTATTACAGTCACTTAAAGCGGCTGGCGTACATACAAAATTATTGGCGGCTCACATGGGACAGGTTCGTGCCGACGATGGTTCAGTCTTACCCATTGATGCGACCTTTGCTGGGCTCCCTTCACTGACCTTTGACGCGGTGTTTGTACCCGAT
The DNA here is from genome assembly GCF_056678875.1 of Pantoea folii. Classification (NCBI taxonomy): domain Bacteria; kingdom Pseudomonadati; phylum Pseudomonadota; class Gammaproteobacteria; order Enterobacterales; family Erwiniaceae; genus Pantoea; species Pantoea folii. The sequence goes on from NZ_JBWXON010000002.1 coordinate 288,615, forward strand.
GGCAACATTGATGCGCTGTTGCTGAGTGGTGACAGTCGTTATTTCTTGCTGGAGGCTTATAAACATCTGAAGGTGATCGGCCTGAGCGGTGAAGCACGCCGCTTTAAAGCCCAGTTTGCGCTGCAGGAGAGCGAAAAAGAAGAGGGAATTATTGAAGGTGACAGTTCAGATGATGCTTTGCTGAGTGCTTTTATAGATGCAATGAAAGCACACCGTGTCTGGTCACGTAGCCAGAAAGCCCTTTCCGTTCCTGCCTGATGTTACGCATCGTCCAGAGGAATATTCCTCTGGACGACTTGGCTGTTATTTCACATTACTTCAAACGGAACGCCACTACGCTGTCACCCGCCTGGGTGCCCAGCGAACCGTGACCGCCTGCCGCAATCACCACGTACTGCTTACCGTCTTTACCCATAAAGGTCGACGGTGTGGCTTGTGCGCCCGCGCTCAGCTCAGTCTGCCACAGCAACTCACCGGTGGTGCTGTCGTAAGCGCGGAAGAAGTTATCCGCGGTTGCGCCATGGAACACCAGGTCACCCGCTGTCAGCAATGGACCACCGTGTGCCACCATGCCCATCGGGAAACCGATTGGGAAGCGGCCCGGCAGGAAGCTGGTTTTCAGGTTTTTGGTGACACCCACACGGCGCAACCACTCGGTTTTCCCGGTTTTCAGGTCTACGCCCACCATACGACCCCACGGCGGCGCGATACACGGAATGCCGAGGCCAGAGGCCAGCTGCTGAATGTGAATCGCGTAGTCACCCTGGAAGTTTTCGTTCCAGTATGGCTGGCCATCTTTGGTGAACAGACGCTGCGTTTCGGTCTGCGGCGTTCGCTTGATCAGGTTGTATTTGTAAGCCAGGCGCACAGGCGCGGCAATCAGCATCTGACGCTGCGGATCAACCGCCACAGAACCCCAGTTGAACACGCCAATGTTACCCGGGAAGATCAGCGAACCGGCTTCGGTGGCTGGCGTCCATGGGTTGCCATCGTAACGCAGTGAACGGAAGTCCATGCGGCATGACATCTGGTCAAACGGCGTGATGCCCCACATTGATTTTTCGGTCAACGGGTCTGGAATAAAGTTCAGGCTTGATACCGGCTGTGTCGCGGCAAACTTCTCACCCGGCACACCGCCTTCAGTGGAAACCTTTACCTGATTAACCGGATACACGGGCTGACCGGTCAGGCGATTCAAGACAAAAAGGTTGCCGGTTTTAGTTGGCAGGATCACCACAGGCTGTTTCTGGCCCTGATAATCGATATCCAGCAATGACGGCTGTGATGGGTTATCGCGGTCCCAGAGATCGTGGTTCGAACTCTGATAACGCCATTTGAACGCGCCGGTTTGCAGATCCAGCGCCACTAACGCATCGCGGAACTTCTCGGTGTTGCTGTTGGCATCACGTTCGATACCCACTTCATCCGGTGACGCGTTACCAAACGGCACATACACCAGACCATTTTTCAAATCGGCGCTCAGCGTGCCCCAGGCAACGGGCGTATCCTGCGGATAGTTTTGTCCCGCAGCGATCGGCGCCGTATTTTCTGGATTCGATGGCTCAAAGTTCCACACCAGACGACCGGTTTCAGCGTCATAAGCACGAATCACACCTGATGGGTTACCACTGTTGAAGCCGTTGTCCATCACGGAACCACCGACAATCACCAGCTTGCCGGCCACCAGCGGTGCGGCGGTTTGCATCAACGCATGTGGACGCACTTCACCCATGTTAGCATGCAGGTCCACTACGCCATTGGTACCGAAATCAGCACAAGGTTTGCCGGTATCGGCATCCAGTGCAATCAGCTGTGCATCGGTAGTGGCGTTGAAGATGCGCTTACGGCAGATAGCCGGGGCGGCTGCTGAATCCTGCGCGGCAACCGGGCTTTGCTCGTAATAGCTCACGCCACGACAGGTCTGGTGCTGCTGCAGGTAAGAACGATCTTTATTCGGCGTATATTTCCATTTCACCGCGCCGGTTTCCGGATCGAGTGCATGCACTTCGTTATGCGGCGTACAGAAATACAGCATGCCATTGGCTTTCACCGGCGTCGCTTCAAAGGTGTATTCGCTGGCATCCGCATCCTGACGCAGGTCACCAGTGTGGTAAGTCCAGGCCACTTCGAGGTTTTGCACGTTCTCTTTGGTGATTTGATTCAGTGAAGAGAAACGCTGGCCATCAGTGGTGCCGCCGTACGCGGTCCAGTCGTTAGCGGCGCCCTGCTCGCTAGCTTGTTCACGCGCATTGCTAATCGTGCCCGCCTGCGGTAACGGATCGTAGAAGCACAGACCGATCACCACCACAATCATCACGATCACCGTGCCACCCAGGAAGGTGTGGAAGCGGCGTTCGCCCTGATACAGCGGTTTCACAACCCACGGCATCGCCAGCCACAGGCCAATCACGCCGAACAGGTCGCCGCGTGGGATCCACTGCCATTTATCAAAGCCCACTTCCCAGATAATCCAGGCCAGGGTAATCCACATCAGAACCGCATACAGCGCCAGCGCACTACGCTGGTTTCTGAACAGTAAAATGGCGGTGATCAGTAAGCCCACCGCCATCAATGCATAGAACGCGCTGCCGCCCAGCATCAGCAACTTTCCACCCATATAGAGCAGCGCTAATGCCAGAATCGCCAGCACGATACTGGTTAGTTTGTTAACCATGCCAATCCCTCAACGTTTTTCATCAAATACCACCCAAAATAAACCTACATAAACTCAACAGAATTTTAACTTACGTTATCGAACAGTAAAAACCCGTTGCTGAGTGTGTCGTTAGCTCCGCTTATGAATGTAGCCGGGCTAATGACTGATGAATCCCGCCGAGCTCAATGTGTGACTGAAATCACGTTTCACTTATCGTCGTGAGAATTAATCATTAGTGAGGATAAATCGCATTTTTTGATAACGGCAGTTGCGCAATCTTTCGCCCTTCGTGGCTTTTGCGCTCATTGCATATCGTTGCGCGGATTTGTTACTACGCCTGCTGTAGCGGAAAACTTACGCTGTTTTCTTTTTTCTCAGGGAAACATCATGAAACTCACGTTTATCGCCAGCGCATTGTTGGCCGCCACCTTCACCACTTATGCCGCCAATACTGAACTCGTGGTCGGCGACCAAAAGGGGAACGCCCGCGCCGTGATGTCAGCAGCCGGTGAACTCACCAATGTGCCTTATGAAATCAAATGGTACGAATTCCCTAACGCCGCGCCGCTGCTGGAATCACTCAACTCACAGCATCTGGATGCCGGATTAGTCGGTGATGGTCCGCTGGCTTTTGCCGTGGCGGCTGGGGCTAAAATCCGCGCTATTCAGGCCTCACAATATTTGGGTAACGGGCTGCTGGTTAAAAAGGATAGCGCCGTCCATACCATTGCCGACCTCAAAGGCAAAAAGGTGGCCACGGTGAAAGGTTCATCGGGTCAGAACATGGTGCTCAACGCGCTGCACCAGGCCGGTTTGCCTGATGACAGCGTTAACTTTGTTTTCACCACGCCTGCTGAGGCGACATTGGCATTGGATAACGGTGCCGTGGATGCGGTGGCGACATGGGAACCGTATGTCTCTTTTGCGGTGGCTCAGTCAGGTGATCGCATCGCCATTGACGGCAAGGAGGCACCGGTCTCCAACTATCTGGTGGCGACCGATAGCGCTATCAGTAATAAACGTGCAGAGCTGGCTGATTTCCGACAGCGTCTGATTCGCGCTCGCGCCTGGGGCGTGGATCATCCGCAGGAGTATGCCAATGGCATCGCGTCTTTACTGCGTCTGCCAGATGCCGTCGCCTTGAGTAAGGTTCAGCGTGAAAACAACGCTCCGGTGGAAGACTACACGCTGGTGGCGCAACGCCAGCAGGCTGCGATTGATACCTTCGCACGCAGCGGGTTAATCAAACCCGGCTTGCAGGCGAGCAGCCTGGTCGATGCGTCATTTTTTGCCAAAGCAGGAGCCACTAAACCATGATGAACCTGGCGCTGTACCTCGACTCAGGCATTCATCAGGGTGGCTGGCGTCATCCGCAAGCCGCCACGACCGGTGGCCGCAACTGGCCGCTGTACCGCAAAATTGCCCAACGCGCTGAAGCGGCAAAACTCGATATGATCTTTGTTGCGGATAAGCTGGCGATTGATGATGTGTATGGCGGACATCTGGCGCACACCGTGCAGCATCGCCAGGTGGGCTGGTCTGAGCCGCTCACCTTGCTGGCCGCGCTGGCGGCGGTCACCGATCGTATTGGCTTAGGCGGCACCGTCTCATCCTCCTATTCCGAGCCCTATACCACCGCGCGACAGCTGGCCAACATCGATCACATCAGCGATGGGCGTGCCGCGTGGAATGTGGTGACTTCATTAACCCATGCCGAAGCACGTAATTTCGGCCGCAGCCAGCACTTCAGCCATCAGGATCGCTATCGCCGCGCAGCAGAGTTCATCGACGTGATGAAAGCGCTCTGGGACAGCTTCGAAGAGGATGCATTGGTGGTGGAAAAATGCAGCGCACGCTTTGCCGATCCGGCACGTTTCCACCGCTTCGACCATCAGGGCGAGTCATTCGAGGTACAAGGACCGTTGAACCTGCCCCGGCCACCGCAAGGGCATCCGGTAGTGATTCAGGCTGGTGTTTCTGAGGCATTTATTGACCTGGCGGCCCAACACGCGGAGATGCTGTTTGTCGTGCAACCTAACCGGGAACGCGCTCAGCAGTTCTACCAAACGATCAAGGAGCGTGCGCAGCACTATCAGCGACAGCCTGATCAGCTGCGAATCCTGCCGGGATTAGTGCCGATTGTCGGCCACAGCGAGCAGGATGCACGCGACCGCGCTGAATACCTCAAATCACTGATCACCGTGGAATCCGGGCTCAGTTTTGTTTCTGCCAGCATGAACATCGATCTGTCACAGTATCCGGTGGATGGACCGGTGCCCGACTTGCGCGAGCAGATTACCGGCAGTAAAGGACGTTTTCAGTATGTGATTGCCAACGCCATAGAGCAGAAACTCACTCTGGGGGAGATGGCCAAACGCTATGCGGAGAGCTTGTCGTTCCCTTCACCGACCGGCACGGCGGATCAAATCGCGCAACAGATGATTGACTGGTATCAACATCAAGCCTGCGATGGGTTTGTGATTCTCCCCACCTACATTGATGAAAATGAAGATCTGTTCCTCAGCCAGGTGGTACCCCGTTTGCAGGATGCGCGCGTGTTTCATCAGGATTATGCTGCGGGCACGCTACGCGAACGTTTAGGCCTCGTGAAACCAGCTAATCGCTTTCATTGATTAATTTTGATCATCGCAAGCAATCTCAAAAGACATGATTTTTGAGATTACTTGCGATTACTCAGTGTTTTTTTAGCCACTTTTTCAGTTTCCATAAGGAGACTGGCGCCTGATACACCGTGCCCTTTCCCTCCTTAATCGGTCTTAACAATCCAAGATCGGCCAGATTTTTCAGCCGACTGCGTGCGGTATTATCGGCGACACCCAGTCTTAATTTCACCCCTGCTGCGCTCAATAGCGAACCCGGCGCATGTAGCGCAATCGCCATGATGTCCAGCTCACCTTTCGCCAACGACATATTTTCCTCTACCCAATGCACCAGACGCGCCCGTTCCTGACGCAGCGTAGTGATTTGCTCTGTGAAGGCATTCACCGCACGCATCACAATTTCACACTGGAATTGGACAAAATAGGTTAGATCGAGCTCATCCGTTTCGCTGTAAAGGTATGACATACCGTATTTAATGGAGGCCGCCTTGAGGAGTTTGCTGATCGAAATGTATCGGAAGGCGTGATAACCACGACGAATCAAATGATGATAGAACAAGCCCCGTGCGGTGCGGCCATTGCCATCATTGAAGGGATGAATATAACCAATGGCAAAGTGCAAAACACAGGCCACCAGCAATGGGTGTGTTCCCTGCTGTTCCAGGAATTCGACTTCAGCGCACAACTCATCCAGCATGCCATTCAATGCGGAGTGATCGGGCGGCTGATGGATGATTTCGCCATCACGACCTGCCACAAAAACATCATTGTTGCCGCGCACCTCACCGGGCCGATATTTTTCGTCATTGATGCCTGCACACGCGATGTGATGCATGTGCAGGATATCGGCACGCGTTAGCGGTCCATCGCCCATGGCGGCAATATGCTGCATCAGCCGCCAATTGCCCATGATCATGCTCTCATCTTCGTTGCGGGGTTCCCGCCCCACCGCCAACAGTTCCATCGCCACACGCGAGGTCGTTGCTGCGCCTTCGAGTTGACTGGAGGAGATCGCTTCTTCCATGATCAATTGTGACATCAGATAGGAGGCCGCGTCCTCATCAGTGGGCTCACCATTGCGCGCAAAGGTCATGCGATCCACCAGGGAAATAGCCGCGTTGATTTTGGCGGTAAAGTTGCAACTGACGTCTTGTGACGCAATGACAAAATGTTGAGCCGTACTGCGCCGTTTAAATTTTAACGCGCTCCACACCGCCAACCGTTCATCCGCATCCCGGATTCGACGACTAAGTTCGTCAAAATGCAGATAGCGCAAATCCCACTCAGTATATCGGCTCAGCATCTCAGCACTTTCAGCGCTCGTCTGGGTATCAAGCAGTTGTTTGGGCGGGCGGCGTAATCTCATCGCGAGAAATCTCAAAAATGACGTATTTTGAGTTTACTTGAGATATAAGTATGAGGCAAACGTAAACAATCAATGGTTAATTTATTGATTTTACTAATTAACTAACATCAAAACTAAATAAAACACAAGGCAGATAACCATGCATTAAAGACGTTTAATTCGTAATTTTTCATGTCTGAATAGCTTATTCCAGCGGCGATCACAGAATCAGGATAAGTGTGAGACAGATAAAAGTGCTTTGTCTTTTTTGCCAGAAAAGCGTGTGGCTTTAATGAAAATTCCATGCAAATGACCGAGGCGCAACGCCACTTTTGTCGTCAGACTTGAATGTCAGGAAAAGTAAATAACCCCCGATAAGAGGTTGCCCTGCGATGTCTGAAAGTCACATCCTAATCAAAAATGCTGAAGTTATTGATCCCGCCAGGAATATCCAGGAGCGCCAGGATATTCATATCCTCGATGATTTGATTGCCTCTCCCGATACCCCCGTTAGCGCCCGTACCGAGATCGTTGATGCTAAGGATTGCTACCTGTTTCCAGGACTGATTGATTATCATGCGCATGTCTTTTATGGCGGAACGCACAGTAGCGTCCCGCCCGATCTCGCCTCATTACCTTTCGGCGTGACCACGATTGTTGATGCCGGCTCCGCAGGCTCTGCGAATGTTGAAAGTTTTTTACGTGACCAGATTCCCCGCAGCCTGGTGCGTATCAAAGCGTTTGTGACGGCTTATCCCGGCGGACAACTTTGGCAAGAGGAAAACCATAACCCGGACTATTTTGATTTCCCCCGTCTGCAGCAACTGTTCCGCCGTTATCCCGAAACGCTGCTGGGGCTGAAGCTGAAACAGGAGCGTGCAGTCGTGGGCGAGCTGGGTTCCCAGCCCTTTCTTCGCGCGGTAGAGATGGCCACGCAGCTCGACTGCCGTGTGGCTGTTCACATGACCGATCCGGTGCATACCACCGAACAACTGCTGGAAATATTCCGCAGCGGAGACGTCTTCGCGCATTGCTTCCATGGCAAGGGTGACACCCTGCTCGACGACAATGGCCGGGTCAAAGCTGCGGCTCGACAAGCTCGCGCAAGAGGCGTGATCTTTGATTGCGCACACGGACGCAATAATTTCTCTCAACGCGTCGCACAGCTGGCCGTCGCCGATGACTTCTTACCCGACATCATTAGCAGCGACCTCTCCGCTCTGACGCTCAATCGCCCGCCGGTGTTTGGCCTCCCCTGGGTGATGTCTAAATTCCTTGCCATGGGCATGTCACTGTTTGATGTGGTGGAGCGCTGTACTGCACGCCCGGCTGCATTGCTGGGCATGTCTCAACAAATAGGCACTCTGCAGCCTGGCAGTTGTGCCGATGTGGCACTGTTCCGACTCGAAAAACGCGATGTCACCTTCACCGATGTCCATCAGCATACCCTGACGGGTAGCCAGTTGCTGGTGCCTCAACTCACTCTGAAATCCGGCATGCCACTGTGGCGCGCCAATTTTGGCCTTCACTGAGGTATTCCTTATGCGATCTCCCTGGCTTCGTATCGGCGGTACGCTGATGTTAGGTATGTTTATCTCCTACATCGACCGTACTAACCTTTCCGTCACATTAAAAGAGGTGGCGAGTGATCTTGGCTTCAGTGGCGCAGATTTTGCCACCACCTCAAGCCTGGTATTAACCGCCTTCCTGATTGGCTATATTGTGGCCAACATTTCGGGTGGCATTTTCACCACCCGCTACGATCCAAAAACCATCGCTATCGGCATGATGGCGCTGTGGTCTGTCGCGACACTGGCTACCGGCTTTGCCAGTACCGTCATGCTGTTAGTTGCCTGCCGATTTGTTCTGGGTGTGGCGGAAGGCATCTATTGGCCACAACAATCCCGTTTTGTACGCTTATGGTTTACTCCTTCGGAACTGACGCGCGCTAACAGCCTGATTCACTATTACGGGCAGTTTCTGGCGCTGGGCCTTGGCTTTATCATTTTAACGCCACTGCATGACCTGATGGGTTGGCGCAATCTGTTCTTCCTGTGTGGGGGCATTGGTTTACTGATCATGGTGCCATTGTATGCACGCGCATTATTAAACACGCGCGATGCACCGGTTCAACAGGAAAAGGTCGCCCCACGTCAGTCGCGCCTCACACGTGCAGATTTCGGCGGACTGTCATTTGTATTGCTGATCGTTACCTATCTCACACAGGGCATGTTGTTCTGGGGGATTACGTTATGGATTCCAATGGCGGTAAGTTCTCTGGGCTTCAGTGGCTGGAGTGCAGCCATCGCGAGTTCGCTGCCTTATCTTCTCGCCGTGGTGCTGGCCATACCGATGTCCTGGCTCAGCGATAAAACCGGCAAACGTATTCTTATCGCTTCGCTTGGGTTGCTAATCCCCGGCGCCATGTTACTGGTGCTGCCACTGGTACAGAGCGGCGTGATAAAAATGACGCTGATAACGCTCGCTATGGGTTATTACGCCAGCAGTTTCACGCCAAACATCTGGTCGATTATCCAGTCCAGCGTGCGTCCTCACGCGGTAGGCGCGGCAGCCGGGATCGTTAATGGCCTGGGTGCGGGAGGTGGTGGCACACTGGCGGGCTTTATGGTTGCGATTTTGTATGCCCGAACCGGAAGCTATACCTCAGGATTCGCCCTGCTCGGTGCACTGGTGATTGTTGGCGGCCTTTCATTGTTGGCATTTGGCTGGTGGCGTAATCGCCACCCGATGGCTCAGGTACAATCCGCCGCACTATAAAAGAACGCTTATGTGATCATGCTGGTGCAGACAGACATACAATGGGCGTCCTGATGGTCGCCCTTGCTACAGAAAGGCCTTACCTTGTATATCCGCGCTAATTGTTAGCAGCCTTACCATTCTGGCATCAGCTTTGCTTAATGAATCCTGTGTTCTACTTCAGGAGTCGCGCTATGCAAGCATCCTCTACTCGCTACACTATTTTTTCACTGCTGTTTCTCATCGCGCTGATCAACTACGTTGATCGCGGCGCACTCTCGTTTGCTGCTAACGCTATCTCTCAGGAATTTCACTTCACCAAAGTTCAACTGGGTGCGGTATTGGGCTATTTCGGTTTTGGCTACCTGTTCGGCTCGCTGTGTGGCGGTTTTCTCGCTGATAGATTGGGCACCAAAAAAGTGTGGTTGATGGCGGGGATTCTTTGGTCCTTGCTGGAAATTGGCACCGCATGGGCCGGTGAAGTCGGCATGGCGCTGTTTGGTGGTTCAGCCATTATGGGATTTGCTGCATTGCGTATCCTGTTTGGTTTTTCCGAAGGCCCGGCCTATGCGTTGATGAACAAAACCATTGCCCACTGGGCCCCGGATAATGAACGCGGTTTTGCGCTGAGCATCGGCTTGCTCAGTACTCAGGTGGGTTCACTGCTGACCGCACCCATTGCCGTGGGCTTGCTGCTGTTAACCGACGACTGGCGCATGATGTTTATCCTGCTCGGTGCCTTCTCACTGCTGGCGATGTTGCTGTTTGCACGCAACTTTACCGACACACCGCTGCTGCACCCACGCGCCAATGCGGCCGAACGTCAGCTGATCATCAATGGACAAAAGCCTGAAAGCCAACATGAGGGCGCACTGCCGTGGTGGCGTTTCTTTACCAGTCGCACGCTGGTGTGCAACGCACTTGGCTACTTCAGCTTCCTCTATATCACCTTCACGCTGGTCACCTGGTTGCCCAAATATCTGCAGGATAACTTCCACTACGATCTACATTCGTTATGGTACGTGGCGATGATTCCGTGGAGCGGTGCCTGTTTCACCGTGTTGCTCGGCGGACGTATAGCTGATCGTCTGCTGGCACGCTTTAACAACCTTCGCCTGGCAAGGAACGTCTTCGCAGCCGTCACGCTGTGCGCGACCGCCTGCTGTTTTATGGCGATTCCGTGGGTGAGTTCAGCGGCAGGGATCATCGCTCTGATGACGCTAGGTAACGCGCTCAATGCGCTGGTGAATAACGTGTATTGGTCGGTGGTGATTGATGTGACGCCAAAAGCTTCGGTAGGTGCTTACAGTGGCATGACGCTGGCGATAGCCAACCTTGCCTCCATCATCTCCCCGATGCTGTGCGGTTGGCTGGCGGAATATTACGGTTATAACGCCATGTTCACCGTTACCGCCTGCATTGCGTTTGGCAGCATGCTGGCGATGACGCTATTACAACCTGAGAAACGCCTGCAGGCTGATGCACCCACAGTGGCAGCACAGCAGGCGATGTAATTTTACACGGCGTGCCGCTGGCAGAAGGCAGCAATGTCTGGCGATTGAAAATCCGCCAGATGCGTCATCAGCTTCTCCAGCGGCCAGTTCCACCACGCAATCGCCTGCAACTGCGCCGCGATTTCTGGCGTGAAGCGGACACGAATGGGTTTCGCAGGGACACCGCCCACAATGGTGTAAGGGGCCACATCTTTGGTCACAACCGCGCCAGCCGCCAATACCGCGCCGTCACCAACGGTCACGCCCGGCAGCACAATGACGCCATGACCAATCCACACATCATTACCGATGATCACGCGGTCCTCTCGACGGTTGGCAAAGAACCCGGCATCACGCTGCGCCTGCGTATCATAATATTCCGGGCAGTAGGTAAAACGATGTTGGGAAGCACGATCCATCGGATGATTTGGCGCACCAATACGCACCTGATTGGCTATCGCGGTAAAGCGACCAATCTGCGCATCAGCGACACAACAGTGCTCGCCGAGGTAAGAAAAATCGCCCAACTCGCTATATTCAAGATAACTTTCGGCGAGGATCTCACATTGCTGACCAATGTGGGTTTCGCGCATACGCACGCTAGGATCGATGACGGTGTGTTGCAGTTTAGCCGGTTGGACAGCGGCAAGGGCCATAGCAAGCTCCAATGTGGTCAGAGGTCTGGATACCGGGTTGTAATAGGTCAAGCGCGAAGCACAACACTAAAGCGGCAAGATGACAGAAATGCTATCGTAGCGGCTTCGTTTGAGGCCATTTAAGGAAAGGGAATGAGAACACCGTGGTCACTGTTAGCTCTATTGTGGTCTTCTGGCCAGGCGTCAGCGGCACTGCCCGCTGATATCAAAGCAGGTGATATCGTGCAGGTGCAGTTATCACAATTGCATCCCACGCAAGCCGCGATTGGTTATCGCCAGTTGGATTACAAACTGCACCGTTACCAGGCCGATCCCAAAAAGCTGTTCGATGATTTTTGTGAAAGCATGGGGCAGAAAGGCGTAGACAAGTTCAACAGCAAATCACGCATCTCCGATCCTGACAGCTTCACCTGTAAAGCCCCGGTGGGTGCGCAGCCAGGACCGATGAAAACTGCCGTCATCGCCCCGGATAATGCGCTCTATCTCACTGATGGGCATCACACCTTCAGTAATTTCGCTGATGTTGGTGGTTTGAAAACGCGCGTACAGGTGCGCATCACCAATGATTTCCGCAGTCTGAAAACGATGAATGCGTTCTGGCAGCAAATGGAAGCCGCCCATCTGGTCTGGCTGGATACGCCTAAAGGCAAAATCACCCCGCATGACCTGCCGAAAGAGTTGGGCCGTAAACATATGCAGGATGATGAATATCGTTCGCTGGTCTATTTCGTGCGCGATATCGGCTTTGAGAAAGAGGACAATCCGCCGCCGTTCCTTGAATTCTATTGGGGTAAATGGCTTGAGACTGAACTGCCACTGAAATCATTCGACCTGCATGACCGCAAAGGCTATGGCGCTGCAGTTACCGCCATTGCTGAAAAAATCACCGAAGTGCCCAAAGACACGGTCATTGCCCAGAGCGATGCCGGGCCGCTCACCGCTGAAAAGCTGGGGGCGATGAAAAAGGTCAACGAGAAGAAACTCGATAAAATAATTTCTGCGGATGGAAAATTGGGTTGGGCATTTAAAGAATAATAGTCAGTACGGGGACATGTCGTGCCCCCGTACTGATCTCCATCTTCCGATGCGATTAACCCCTTACGCCAGCTCGCAATCCTTAACATCCGCGGAAGGGGCTAAGAGATTTTTATCAAACTCACGCAAGGGTGCTGCATCACGGATACGCATCGGCCAGTCGGGGTTGGCCAGCGCGCTTTTACCCAACGCGACATAATCAGCGCCCTGCTCCAGCGCCTGAGACGCGCTGCCGCTGTCTGACAGCGAACCATTCGCCACAATAGTCAGGCTTGGTGCCGCCTCTCGCGCTATCTGTACCAGCGAAAGCGCATTGTCCGCAAAAGCGGGCTGAAGTGCGTTGTATTCGGTGAGATGCAGGTAATCAATGCCTGACTCAGCCAATAAGCGAAACACCTGTTTTGCCCCCGCTTCCCCTTCCTGCCACTTATGATGGAAATCATTCACTTTGCCTTGTGAAATACGCACACCTAAAGTGACATCGTGGCCTATACGCTGGCGTACCGCGCGGATCACCGCCAGGGTCAGTGAAAGGCGGGCAGCGATATCACCGCCCCAACGATCACCACGCTGATTGGTGTAATCCGTAAAGAATTGATCGAGCAGGTAGCCATTGGCACCGTGAATTTCAATGCCATCAAATCCCGCTACGCCAATGGCGCGCGCAGCGGTCTCGGCAAAACTGTCAATCGCCTGCTGAATCTGATCTTCGCTCATTTCTCCTGGCAACGCATAGTCGCCATGACCATGATAAAAGCCCAGCTGTTCTCCACGCGGTTGCACGACGGAGGGAGCCAGGGTATCGCGTCGGTAAATATTGCCCTGGGAAATCGCGCCGGCATGCATCAGCTGCGCAATGATCTTGCCACCATGCTGATGCACACCATCAGTAATGGCACGCCAGCCTGCGACCTGGCGGCTATTAACCAGCCCCGCTTGAAACGCATACGTCTGCGACCAGGCTTCGTCGATATACAGCCCTTCGGTGATGATGGTGCCAAAACCCCCCCGCGCGAAACGTTCGTAATAGTGCTTCATGCGGTCGCCCGGTACGCCATCTACCGTGGCGGAGATGCGCGTCATGGGTGCCACCATGATGCGGTTTTTCAGCGCGAGTCGATTTAATGTCCCGCTCTGAAATAAGTGTTTATCGGCCATTTGCTACATCGTGTTCCCTGATTATCGTCAGAGCGCATTGTAGTGTGTCGCTTTAGCGGCAAAAATGACCGAAGATGATACGTCTGTATAACGGAAATCGTTACAATGAACTCCAAAGATATTGAGGTTTTCCTGATGGTGTCGCAAACGCGCAGCCTGACGCAGGCGGCACGGCGGCTGAATACTACGCCGATGACGGTGTCGCGTCGGCTGGCCTCGCTGGAGGACGATCTCGGCGTGCGGCTGATGCACCGCACGACTCGCGCCATCGCGCTGACTGTGGAGGGCGAAGAGTTTCTGCCCTATGCGAAATCGCTGGCGGAAACCGAACAGAGTGCACGCAATCTGTTTTCACCACACCAGCAAGGTGCGACTGGTCAGTTGCGAATTACGGCGCCTTCTGGCTTTGGTCGTCGCACCATCATTCCGCTGTTGCCAGCCTTGATGGAGGCCAACCCGGAACTGCGCATAGAATTTCAGCTGAGCGATGACGTCACCGACCTGGTAGGGTTGGGCTACGATGTCGCTATCCGCATTGCGCCGCTGCGTGACTCCCGTTTAGTGGCTCACCGTCTCGCTAACAACCCGCGTATGCTGTGTGCTTCACCCGATTATCTCCAACGCTTCGGCACGCCTCAGACATTAAACGACTTACATCATCACAACTGCCTGCGACTCTCAGGCGTGGTGCAGTGGAGCTTCATCATTGATGGGCATATTTCGAGCTTAAGCGTGGAAGGCCGTTTCAGTGGCAGTAACGTGGAAGGGGTGCGTACTCTGTGCGTGGCGGGAAGCGGCATTGCTCAGTTATCTGAGTGGGACATCCGTGAAGAGCTCGCTTCAGGCGAGTTAATCGCCATTGAATTACAGGATGCTCAACCGCAGATGCTCGGTGTCTGGGCATTGTTCCCCACAACTCGCCAGTTGCCAGCACGGGTGACGGTATTTCTTCATGCTTTAAAACAAGCGATGGAAAAAACAGATAAGTTACCTGTCACGGCACCCCGTTTATAGGCTTAAATCGTTGACTCACTGATTCACTTCATGGAGGCCCCTTTTGAAACCAGAAATTCAAACCCTCACATCGACAGAGATCTATCGTAACCGCTGGATGACGTTAAAAGAGGACAAAATTCAGCGTGCCGATGGCAGCGAAGGTCTCTATTCGGTGATCGAAAAAAACGATTTTGTCGTCATCCTTCCGGTGGAGCAGGACAGCATTTTTGTGGTTGAGCAGTATCGTTATCCGATAAGTGAACGCACCATTGAGTTGCCGCAAGGCAGCTGGGAGTTGGACCCCGGTGCGACACCAGAAGCACTGGCGGCGGGCGAACTGCAGGAAGAGACGGGATTGATTGCCAATCGTTGGCAGAACGTGGGCTATCAAAAACTGGCGCAGGGATACTCCGCGCAGGGTTATCACATCTATCTTGCCAGCGAATTACGCTATGAAGGGCAGAATCTGGATGCCGAGGAAGTCGGACTCACTGCACGCAAAATGAAAATCAGCGAGTTTCTGCAGCTCGTGCTGGAAGGTAAAGTGACCGATGCCACTTCAGTGACCGCGTTTTTACTGGCGCGGGCCAAAGGGTTGCTTGATTAAGCCGGGTAACGCACAGGGCCACATTGATGTCAGGTCGCTGTGCGTTTGAAGAGTGCGCATTGCTGCGCACTCTTCCCTGAACAATGACGCTTAGTGACTCGCTATCTCCGCCAGCACTGCTTGCGCATCTGCCGCAGCAACCGCGACACCATCAATGTAAAGCTGGCGCCGTTCTCCGGCTGGCAAAGCAATTTGCAGCGTTTTCCATGCTGGCTGATAATCGCCTTTGCGTGTGAAGCTCAGGTGGATTGCCTCGGCATCGCTGCGCATTTCCCAGCTTAACCACAGCGCATTACCCTGCTGATAACCCCAGGACTCACCGTCATCTTCGAACACCTGGCCATTGCTCACGCCTTTACCCTGTATTGGATAAAGCTGTAGCGTCCGGCGGTCATCTGCTTGTGCATCAACGTGACGCAGACGCTGGCTCAGTGGCAAGGCCGCACCGGCGCGAACCAGCATCGGCTGGGTTTCCAGCGGTGCTGGCAAGGTGATCCACTGACCGCCGCTGTACCACTGTTGCGTTGCGAAGTCATACCAGCCAGTTTGGTTATCTGGCAGCCACAAACTGCGTTCACGCTGTCCTGCTTCCACCACGCTGGCCACCAGTAAATCGCGGCCCAGCATAAACTCATCGCACTCGGCGAAGGTCTGTTCATCATGCTCATGATCGAGGAAGGTTGGGCGCAGCATCGGTTCATCGTCCGCGTGGGCCTGCCACAAAAGCGTATAGAGATACGGCAGCAGGCGATAGCGCAGTTCGACCGCAGCACGAATCGTAGGCGTGACCGACGGATACATCCACGGCTCATTCACCGTGTGATCGTCATTCCACGAGTGAATGGTGAAACGCGGGTGCATCACGCCGTTTTGCACCCAACGCACAAACAATTCTGCATCCGGCTTATCACCCGAGAAACCGCCGACATCGTGCCCGACGTTATACAGACCCGACAAGCTCATCCCCAGGCCCATACGGATGTTGTAACGCAGTGACGTCCAGTTAGTACGGTTATCGCCGCTCCATGTCTGCACGTAGCGTTGCATACCGGCACAGCCAGAACGCGAGATCAGGAAAGGACGCTTCTCTGGCGCGAAACGCTGCTGCGCTTCCATCGACGCACGCATCATCAACAACGGCATCACCGGGCGAATATGCTTGATGGCGATGGGCGTACCAAAGCCGTGGCAACGCGCTTCGCCGTCCCAAACTTCATATTCGTTGTTGTCATTCCAGGTCGAATCGATGCCCTTCGCCAGCAGCTGTTGGGTGACGTTCTCCTGCCACCACGCCACCGCCTGGGGATGGGTGAAGTCAAGGTGTGAACCCTCGTCATCCCAGAACACTGAACGCTCTGGCGCATCTTCTTCTGAATCGCGAATAAACAAGCCCTGCGCCGCGACTTCTTCGTAGCGCGGATGGTCCTGCAACAGGCAAGGTTTGATGTTGGCAGCCAGACGCAAACCGGCATCGTGGAACGCCTGGCTCATCACTTCCGGCTGTGGCACTTTGTCGTAGTTCCAGTTGAACACATAGCGCTTGTTATTGATCGAGGTATAACCCGATGACAATTGGAAAGAGTCGCACGGAATATCATGCTGTTCGCACAGGCGAATGAAGTTCATCAGCTGATTTTGTGCATCCGGTGCATCGGTGTAGTGCATGGTTGAGCCGCTGTAACCGAGGCTCCATTTTGGGCCAAACAGCGTTTTACCGGTCAGGCGCACAAAGGCCTTGGTGACATCCAACACTTTGTTGCCAACAAACAGGTAATAATCAATATCCCCGCTTTCCGCCTGCCAGCGGCGATAAGGCTGATGGTAGTTATCCAGCTCGTTACCGAGATCAAACCAGCTGCTGCTGAGGTTATCGTAGTAAAGACCGAAACTCACATCGCTGCGGCGCGTAATGGTAAACGGCACGTGTTTGTACAGCGGATCGGTTGACGAGGCGTTGTAGCCCATCGCATCGAGGTTACGCATCTCATAACGTTTGCCATTGCGTTGAAGGTCACCGGTTTTCTCGCCCAGACCGTAATAGGCATCGTCATTCATACGGCGCTGGTAGTGCGCCACACCATCACCGTGCGCGTTAATCAGGTAGGCACTGGTTGGGCGGTCGCAGGTCAGCAGTTGCCAGGCGCCAGCGCTATCACGATGTTGCCACTCCAGCGCCAGTGGCTGATGGACAATCACGCGCAGCACATCGGTGGAAACCACCAGCGTGTCGCCCTCTTCTTCCAGCGTGAACCCTGGCAGGGTAAAGCCCGCCAGGCTGTCACGTGGACGCCCTTCCCACTGCACATCGCTGTCTGGCGCTATGCTCCAGGTGCGGTCCAGTGCATAGCCGCTCTGACGTTTAATCGAAACACGGAACATGCCTGATTCCAGCACGAATAGGTTCAGCTGGTACTTCCCATCGACGGTTAACGCAACATGGTGTTGATCAGAATGCGTGAGTGACCAATTCTTTAAGGTTTTCATTGTTACCTACTTTAATCAGGCGCGCTGGGCGCGACGTTCAGCAATAAATGCAATCAGGAAGACCGCGCCAATCAGGTCGAAGAAGCCCATGGCGACAAATAACGGGTTAAAGCCAATCTTGTCGGCGGTGACACCAATTACCAGTGAGAACAGGAAGCTGGATATCCACGCGAAGGAACCGCGCATGCCATTGACGGTGGCCATCTGGCCTTTATCAAACTTCTCCACCACCAGCGCGCTGAGCATGCAGGAGATGATCTGGTGACCAAAACCGCCAATCGAGATCAGTGCAATCGCGACGTAGGGATCTTTGGTCATTGCCACCAATGCGAGGGAGAGCATCAGGAAAGCGCCGGTGACCGAACTGGCAACCACGGAGTTGACCAGTCTGAAACCAAACAGGCGGGTATAGAGGCGCGTCAGATAGCCACTGGCGACGCTACCGAGATCCGCCGCGAGGAATGGCATCCAGGCGAACATGGCGATCTGTTTGAGATCCATGCCGAGATCTTTCGCCAGGTAGAGCGGCACCCAAAAACTCAGCACGCCCCACGCCGGTTCGGCCATAAAAGCGGGAATGGCGATACCGTAAAAACGTTTATTCTTTGAGACACTTTTCAGGGCTTTAAAGAACGGTAATTTGACGGCAGGCGGTTCATTATCCTGACGAATAAATTCCAGTTCCGATGCAGACAGATTGGGATGAATTTCCGGATCGCGATACAGCAACCACCAGAGCACCACCCACGCCAGTGCCAGGCAACCCGTAAACAGGAAAGCGCCCTGCCAGCCGAAAGAAGCGTGCGCGAAGTAGATGATGGGCGGCGCCAGCATAGCGCCAATTGAGAAGCCCACGCCGGCCCAACCCGCTGCAACCGGACGCTCTTTTTTCGGGAACCATTCCCCTATCACTTTGGCGTTGGCTGGCGTGGCTGCGGCTTCCGCTCCGCCCATGACAAAACGCAGAATGGCAAGATGTACCCAGCTCGCCGCGCCGGCATGGAACAGACAGGCGACCGCCCAGACCGAGGCACAAATCAGGAAGCCGACTTTCAGGCCGATGACATCAATCAGCCAGCCGCAAATTGGTTGAAAGAAGGTGTACGCCAGCTGAAACGCACCGACGATCCATGAATATTGTTCAGTGGTGATGCCCAGGCTGGTTTTCAGCTCAGGTGCCAGAATGCCTAATGAGTTACGCGTGATGTAGTTGACGGTAACGCCCGCTAAGAACAACACCAATACCCACCAGCGCAAATTGCGGAAGGTGCGTTTGCTGCCAGCAGCAGCGATCCCTGGATTCAAACTGCGGTTCATCTGGTTCTCCAATCTTTATTAACATCATGAGCTTACAAATCCTGTGGTGAATGCGCGGGCAAGCGATAAACCGGAAATATCGCTGGCTGCCGCCCAGGAATTGCTGCTTGTTGTTGAGGAGCGACTTCAGTGAGTCATCTCTAACCATCCGCCAGGAGTGAACCACAGATGCGGAACCTGGTCGCCACTCAGATGCCGCATTTGTGATCTGGTTAACCAAAATGGCTTGCGAGGTTGACATCAGACGTTAAAGAGCCGAATTTTAGGCTCTGAGAGCGCAATCCACGCCATAAGGGGTGCGCTAACCGATAAATAGGTCAACCAATATAAGAATTGTCCTGGGTTTCATTTTCAGGACCTAAAAGAGGTAACAACATGAAGCAGACCTGGCGCTGGTATGGCCCAAATGATCCCGTTTCTCTTGCCGATGCACGACAGGCTGGCGCGACCGGCATCGTCACCGCCCTGCACCACATCCCTAACGGCGAAGTGTGGTCGGTAGACGAAATTATGCAGCGTAAAGCCATCGTGGAAGCCGCTGGGCTGGTGTGGTCAGTGGTGGAAAGCGTGCCGATTCACGAAGAGATCAAAACCGGCAGCGGTGAGTGTCAGAAGTGGATCCGTCATTACCAGCAGTCTTTGCGAAATCTGGCGCAGTGCGGTATTAAAACCGTCTGCTACAACTTCATGCCGATTATCGACTGGACGCGCACAGACCTTGAATATCTGTTACCCGATGGCGCGAAAGCGCTGCGTTTCGATCAGATCGAATTTGCCGTATTTGAGCTGCACATTTTGCAACGTCCCGGTGCGGAGAAGGATTACAGCGCCACGGAAATAGCGCAGGCAGCTGAGCGTTTCGCCAACATGAGCGAAGCACATAAAACCCGCCTGACGCGCAATATCATCGCTGGTTTACCGGGTGCAGAAGAAGGTTACACGCTGGACCAGTTCCGTGCTCAATTAGCCCGTTATGACGGCATCGGCAAAGCTGAGTTACGTGAAAACTTCGCGACCTTCCTGCGCGCGATTATTCCAGTGGCGGAAGAGGCCGGTGTTCGGATGGCAGTGCATCCGGATGATCCCCCGCGTCCGATTCTGGGTTTACCACGCATCGTCTCTAACGCAGAAGATTTGCAGTGGATGATCGATACCGTACCCAGCCCGGCGAATGGCTTCACCATGTGCACCGGCTCTTACGGCGTGTTGGCAGATAACGATCTCGCCGGCATGGTGAAACGTTTTGGCCCACGCATTTACTTCGCACACCTGCGGTCAACCAAACGCGAAGAGAACCCGAACACCTTCCACGAGGCAGCGCATTTAGGCGGCGATGTTGACATGTTCGCCGTCATTAAGGCGATTGCTGAAGAAGAACATCGTCGTAAAGCGGCCGGTCAGGAGGATTTGATTCCGATGCGCCCGGATCATGGTCACCAGATGCTCGACGACTTGAGAAAGAAAACCAACCCCGGCTATTCGGCGATTGGTCGTCTGAAAGGGTTGGCGGAAATTCGCGGTGTGGAGCTGGCGATTCATCGCGCTTATTTCTGATGGCATTCGTTGCTGCCGGGTGCCATTGATGGCGCACCCGGCTAGATGGAGTTTACATGAAACCTAACCTCGCCAATGGCGAACTGAACGTGACCCGCCCCGCCTGGAACCATCAGCGGCTGGTGCCGCGTATTGTGCATATCGGCTGTGGCGCCTTTCATCGCGCGCATCAGGCGTTGTATCTGCATCACCTGCTTGAAATCAGTGACACTGACTGGGGCATCTGTGAGGTCAACCTGATGTCGGCGAGCGGCAAACTGTTGGTCGAACAACTGCGCCAGCAAGATCTGCTCTACAGCGTGACGGAAAAAGGTGCCGGGCAGAACGACGTTCACCTCGTTGCGGCCATCAAAGAAGCCTTGCATCCTGCACTGGATGGACACGACGGCATTATCGAAGCGCTGGCTCGTCCGGAAACCGCTATCGTTTCATTGACGGTGACGGAAAAAGGCTATTGCACTCAGGGTGCCAACGGTGAATTGGATGCGGATAATGCACTTATTCAACATGATGTTGCGCACCCTGGCACGCCGAAATCCGCCATTGGTTTTATTGTCGAAGCATTACGTGTGCGTCGTGAGCGTGGTTTAGGGCCGTTTACTGTGCTCTCCTGCGACAACCTGCGTGATAACGGCCATGTCGCGCGCGCCGCTGTGATAGGCCTGGCGCGGTTGCACGATGCGGCACTGGCGCATTGGATTGATGAGAACGTTACCTTCCCCAGCAGCATGGTTGACCGCATCGTTCCCGCAGTGACCGACGAAACACATCAGGAGATTCGCGACTTGCTGGGCGTACCCGATCCCTGCGGCGTGGCCTGTGAGCCGTTTCGCCAATGGGTGATCGAAGATAACTTTGTCAACGGCCGTCCTGACTGGGATCGCGTGGGCGCGCAGTTTGTGGCAGACGTTGCCCCTTTTGAAATGATGAAACTGCGTATGCTCAACGGCAGTCACTCATTTCTTGCCTACTTCGGGTATTTGGGTGGCTGTGAAACCATCGCTGACACAATGCAACTCCCGGCCTATCGCCAGGCGGCATTGGCATTGATGATGCAGGAACAGGCACCTACGCTCTCAATGCCAGAGGGTATCGATCTGCAGGCCTATGCTAATCAGTTGATCGAACGTTTTAGCAACCCTTCCCTGCGCCACCGGACGCAACAGATTGCGATGGATGGCAGTCAGAAGCTGCCACAGCGCTGGCTCGATTCCGTGCGCTATCACCTGAAGCACGGCAGTGACTATCGCCACTTGATGCTGGGAATTGCCGGCTGGATGCGTTACGTGCTTGGGCAGGATGAGCGTGGTGAGCCTTATGATGTGGTTGACCCATTACTTGCCACGTTGCACGACATCAACCAGCACACGCCAGAAGGCGATGGGCGCGTTAGCGCCCTGCTTGCCGTGAGAACCATTTTTGGAGACGATTTGCCCGCCAATCCGCGCTTCGTCAGCCATCTTCAACAGGTTTACGCGCAGCTTTGCCAGCATGGTGCCCGCGCCGCCGTTGCATCCCTGAATCAGGAGCCGAAATGAAGCACTTTATGGATGACGATTTCCTGCTGCAAAGCGACGTTGCGCGTCGTTTGTACCATGACTATGCGGCTGACATGCCGATTTATGACTACCACTGCCACCTCAATCCGCAAGAGATCGCCGAGGATCGTCAGTTCGCCAACCTCGGACAAATTTGGCTGGAAGGTGACCATTACAAATGGCGCGCCTTGCGTGCTGCGGGCGTGGATGAATCGCTGATCACCGGTAAATCTACGAGCGATTACGATAAATACCTCGCGTGGGCCCACACCGTGCCCAAAACGCTGGGCAATCCGCTCTACCACTGGACTCATCTGGAGCTGCGTCGCCCGTTCGGCATCACCAATACGTTATTTGGGCCGGACACCGCACAACGCATATGGGACGAATGCGCCGAGAAACTGGCAACCCCGGCATTTTCTGCACGCGGCATTATGCGTCAAATGAATGTACGTATGGTTGGCACCACCGATGATCCGGTTGATTCGCTGCAATATCATCGTCAGATTGCTGAAGACAGCAGCTTTGATATTGATGTCGCCCCAAGCTGGCGCCCTGATAAGGTGTTCAAGATTGAGCTTGAAGGCTTTGTTGAATACCTGGGACGGCTTGAGGCAGCAGCGGATGTGGCGATCACCGACTTTGATGCGTTGCGCACCGCGCTGTTGCGCCGGTTAGATCACTTCTCTGCCCATGGCTGTCGCGCAGCGGATCACGGGATTGAAGTGCTGCGCTTTGCACCTGTTCCCGACGATAGCGTGTTGGACGCCATTCTGGCGAAACGTCGCAATGGCGACACGCTAAGCGAGCTGGAAATCGCGCAGTTTAGCAGCGCGGTGCTGGTCTGGTTGGGTTCCGAGTATGCACGACGTGATTGGGTGATGCAGTTACACATCGGTGCCATTCGCAACAACAGCACTCGCTTGTTCCGTTTGCTGGGTGCCGACAGCGGTTTTGACTCGATTGGCGATAACAATATTGCTTTGCCGCTCTCGCGCCTGCTGGATGCGATGGATGTTAACGACCAACTGCCAAAGACCATTCTGTACTGCCTCAATCCGCGTGACAACGAAGTGCTGGCGACGATGGCAGGTAACTTCCAGGGTGCGGGCATCGCCGGTAAAGTGCAGTTTGGTTCCGGCTGGTGGTTCAACGATCAGCGCGATGGCATGCTGCGCCAGTTGGAGCAACTGTCGCAAATCGGTTTGCTCAGCCAGTTTGTCGGGATGCTGACCGATTCACGCAGCTTCCTCTCTTACACACGCCACGAATACTTCCGCCGTATTCTGTGCAACCTGCTCGGTCAATGGGTGCAGGATGGCATTGTGCCGCACGATGAAGCGGTACTCGGCAACATGCTGCAGGATATCTGTTTCAATAACGCACAGCGCTACTTTACCCTCAATCCACGTTGAGAATTCCGCCCTGTGCTATAGTGCAGGGCGCCATTGATGGCAGCGTCAGTGGTCGTCAACTTCTTAATCAGCAGAAAAGAGCTCATGAAAACACAAGCATCAGCGCAGCGCCCTTATCAGGAAGTGGGGGAAATGTTGCGTAACATGATTATGCAAAAGCAGTATGCCGTGGGCGAACGCTTGCCGCCTGAGCGTGAACTGGCTGCGCTGCTGGATGTCACACGTACGCTGGTGCGTGAAGCACTGATCATGCTGGAGCTGGAAGGCTTGATTGAAGTGCGTCGTGGTGCCGGGATCTACGTGGTAAACGACAGTCCTGCACCGCGTGCAACGGCACAAGCCGCCTGTAACGATGCCGGCCCGTTTGAGATGCTGCAGGCGCGTCAATTGCTGGAGAGTAATATCGCGGAGTTTGCCGCCCTTCAGGCCACGCGTGAAGACATCATAAAGATGCGTCAGGCGCTGGAACTGGAAGAGAGAGAACTGGCATCCGGCGCCGTGAATGAGAGCGAGAACGGCGATCGTAACTTCCATTTAGCGATTGCCGAAGCGACCCATAACAGCATGCTGGTCGAGTTGTTCAAACAATCCTGGCAGTGGCGTGAAGATAATGTGATGTGGAGTCAGTTACATCGTCATCTGGTGAACACTCATTATCGTAAGCAGTGGCTCGACGATCACAAGAAGATCCTCGCCACATTGATCAAGAAAGATGCACGCGCCGCCAAGCAAGCCATGTGGCAGCATCTGGAAAATGTGAAACAGCGACTGCTGGAATTTTCAGATGTCGATGACATCGATTTTGATGGTTATCTGTTTGAATCCTGGCCGCTGGACAGTGCCAACGGCTAGAACAAGCCCTTGTTACCAAGGGCTTTCAGGCGATTACTGCGGTAATGAAGCTTTCAAACGCTGTGCTGCTACGGCCAGATTGGTTTCCGATACTGAGGCATACGAAATACGCAGCGTTGAAGTATCTGGATTATCACAGTAGAAAAACTCGCCCGGGACATACACCACACCCTTGCTCAGCGTGGTTTTCAGCCATTCGGTGGTGTTGAAAGCTTCCCTGAACGTTGCCCACAGGAACATGCCACCCAGCGGGCGATAGAAGTGTAGCTTATCCCCCAACTCCGTCTCCAGCGCTGCACATAATGCATCGCACTTCTGCTTATAGGCCGCGCGGATCAAGCGAATCTGCTCCGGCAAACGACCGGTTTCCAGATAATGACGCGTCAGGGATTGTGACAAGGCACTGGTGTGCAGATCCGTTGCCTGCTTCAGGTTCACCACTGATGACTTCAACCAGCCCGGCATGGTGATCCAGCCAACGCGCGCGCCCGGTGCCAGGATTTTGGAGAAGGTCGAGGTATAAATCACATTCTCGCTGGCCCCCATCGCTTGCGCATGGGATTTTAATGGGCGGAATGTCTGATTGGTGAAGTTGATCTCGCTGTAGGGATCGTCTTCAAAAATCAGGAAATCATACTGCTTCGCCAGCACGACTAACTGCTGACGACGCGCATCAGATAAGGTGACGCCGCTTGGATTGCCAAAGGTCGGAACGATATACACGGCTTTGATTGGTGTCTGTTTGACTAGCTCTTCCAGCTCATCAACAATCATGCCTTCGCCGTCAGTGCCAACAGATTTGAACTGCGCTTCAGCCAACTGGAAAACCTGCAATGCGGCGAGATAAGTTGGACGTTCCACCACCACCACATCACCGGGGTTGATCAACGCGCGGGCGAGAATATCCAGTGACTGCTGGGAGCCAGAAGTGATCACCACGTCGTCTGGCGTGCAATCAATACCGCGGTCGGCTGAAATGCGGCAGATCGCTTCACGTAACAGCGGATCACCTTCACTCAAGCCATATTGAAATGCGTTGTGACCATCCTGCGACAAGGCGCGATCCATGGCGATCTGCAGGCCTTCGGTATCAAACAGGTCGGGATTTGGGATGCCACCACCCAGAGAAATCACCCCTTCCATTTTGCTGTGTTTCAATAAATCACGAATGGCAGATGAATGAATGCGTTGAACGCTTTTGGACAATTTTTGCGACGACATAAAACCTTTACCTGATTATTTTTTTCTAAGACTAAATTCATAACATAAGTTAGCTAAGCTGATAATCACATTTTCACTGTCTGGCAAAGAGAATTTAGTGCCGGAAGGTAACTACAGGCATTGAGAAAAAATCACCCGGTGAAACTAACGAAAAAAGGCGGAGGGGTGAGCTCCGCCTTGCTTCAAGTTCCGGTCAATGTGCCTGACCGGTCAGTTGCAAAAGGGCAACGATGATTTGCAGGACGACCCGGACCAGGTCCAGGAGCAATCGAACAAGTTCCATCACTTTCCTTCTCCTCTGACAGGAGCGCGTCTTTCGGCTACCGGGGCTTTGACTCCACCCGCCGATGGCCTAAGCACAATTGTGAGGAGTGCTAAGCGCCACTCATTGTGGAAGCCACAGGCCAGCACCACCTGAAACCTGCCGGGATTTGACAATCCGCGCCCCTGGGAGTCATCAGAAAACAATGAGACTGCGCTCGTCACTCATCACCTGTATAACCATACAGTACTTTTGCGAAACTTGAAATATTCCCCCGCACATTTTATGATTTGCTTTGTGAGGAGTGCTGAGCACCCCGTTCGCAACGCGGTTACCAGCCGGTTAGCGAACATAAAAAAAGGATTTGGCTTGATAGCCAAATCCTTTTTTATTGCCTGCAGAAATCAGTTGGCGGAGCTGACACGCCAAATGGCATTACCCGCATCATCCGCGATCAGCACACCGCCCTGCTGATCTGACGCCAGTCCGACCGGTAAGCCCCGTACCTGTTTTTGGTCATCGGTCAGGAATCCGCTCACCACCGGCTGTGGCTGACCAACCGGTTTCCCGTTTTCGAATTTCACCCACACCACCTGATAGCCATTCAACGGCGTGCGGTTCCAGCTGCCGTGCTCACTGATAAATGCCCCTCCGCGATACTGCGGCATGTTATCTGCGCCATAGAACAGCAAGCCAAGCGGTGCCACGTGTGAACTGAGCGCGTAATCTGGCTTGATGGCTTTTTCTACTAAGTCAGGCCGCTGAGGCTGCGCCCGCACATCGACATGTTGGCCATAATAGCTGTATGGCCAGCCGTAAAAGCCTTTGTCCTGCACCGAGGTCATATAATCCGGCACCAGATCCGAGCCAATCTCGTCGCGTTCATTAACAATCGCCCACAGCTTGCCCGTTTGCGGCTCCCATTGCAGACCGGTGGGGTTGCGCAGCCCACTGGCATAGATACGGCTGGCACCGCTCGCCGCATCGACTTCGAGTACCGCCGCTCGACGATATTCGGCACCAATGCCATTTTCCGTAATGTTACTGTTCGATCCGACCCCGACATACAGCTTGCTGCCGTCGGGGCTGGCCAGCAGTGACTTAGTCCAGTGATGGTTAATCGGCCCGCCGGGCAGTTCAGTCACCACCACCGGCGGCGTACGAATCTCAGTTTGTCCGGTTTCATACGGGAATTTCACCAGGCTATCGGCGTTGGCAACATACAACGTATTGCCCACCAACTGCATGCCAAACGGCGCGGTCAGGTTATCGATAAATCTATGCTGCTCCCACTTGCCGTTCACATTACGCAACAGCGTAATGCGATTGCCACCGGCCCCGCCTTTGCCCGAAGCATTTTTTACGATGCCGGTAATGAGATCTTTCGGCGCGGTTGTCGGTTTCGGTGTGCCGTTGGATTCGGCCACCAGCACATCATTGTTCGGCAGCACCAGCACCTGACGTGGATGCTGTAAGTTATCAGCGATCTTTTCAATCTTCAGCCCCTCCGCCACTTTTGGCATTTCACCGGCTTTCCAGGAAATACCCTCCGGCACCTGCATCGGCGGTACAAAGAAGTTTTGCGCCTGGGGGAGTTCAGGATTGGGGCCAATCTGTTTTTGCGGATCGATAAGTGCGCCATCATCACAGGCGCTGAGAAGCATGGCGAGGGTCACAGCACTCAGAATCTGTTTCATGCGCGACCTCCTGCTGTGGTGCGTCCACGCAGCGCTAACTGCACGTTGGCGAGCAACAGCAGTGCCACCACCAGAGTCGATAGCGTTACCCCTAGCGGTACCACGGCATACGCATCACGACTGTGAATAAAGGCATTTGCGATAGCCACGACGATGGCCAGCAGTGACAGCCAGAAATGGGTCTTTTCACTGGGATAAGATCCGCGGAATAAGTAAACAAGACTGATTAATCTTGGCAGGATGGCGAGCACCAGACCGATAGCAATCAACCAACTGGCTGATTTGGTCCACATGATGACGAAGGTTTGCAGATAGATGATATCGAACAGCCAGGCCGCAACAAAAAAGCCCAGCGGTAGCGGTTCCAGCAGAGCGTAAAGCCCCACCGCAAACGCGGAACGTCCCGAGGTATACAACATTTCACTCTCCCTATTACGTTTATTATTCAGGCGACGGCTGCGTTTCGCTTCCCCGAAATCGCAGCCAACCGCCTGTAAAATATTAGTAAAGATGAAGAGTAATGCGCGCGATTACCGCAAAAAGCCTAAAGGTTATGACTTATCAGCAGGCAGCGTCACCCAGTAGCCCGGCTGATAAGGCAGTGGCAGAAACTTCTCATGGAACTCACGGAAGGTGGCGTCAGGATCGAGATCTTTGAACAGATCCGGATGCAGCCACTTGGCCATCGCCTGAATCGCGACAAACTGATATGGGCTATCGTAGAACTGGTGCCAGATGGCGTGTGCATTGCCGTTGTGGGCAACCGGCAAGGTTTTAAACGCATCGCGCATCATCAGCAATTTCAGACGTGCCGTGGCTTCTTTGGTGTCTGCGCCAGGGCCAACGCCCACCCATTTGCCCACGGTGTTGTAGTTCTTCCAGTTGGCACCGGTCACTACCACCACATCCGGACGGCTGGCAATGATTTGCTCTGGATTTAGCGTACCGAAGGTGCCAGGGATCAGATCTTTAGCGATATTGCTCCCGCCGGAGATTTCGACCATCTGACCAAAGTTCTCATTACCAAACGACATACAGCATTCATCGGTGTAGCCGCCTGCACGGTCAATCATCACTTTAGGACGTGTACCGCTGAATTTTTTCAGGCGATCGGTCACCTTTTCGATCTGCGCGCGGCGGAAAGCCACAATCTCTTCAGCACGCTGCGGGTTGTTGACCAGTTCGCCCATGATGCGGATGCTTTTCTCGGCGTGCTCCATCGGCTTCTCGCGGAAGTCGATAAACACCACCGGAACGCCAACCGCCTGCAACTTCTCAATCAACTTGCCTTCATCCGTCGCCGCTTTGGATTCCAGATTCATCAGCACCAGATCCGGTTTTAACGTCAGGGCTTGCTCAACGTTGAAGGTGCCGTCTTTTGCGCCACCGAAGGTCGGCAGCTTTTTAATTTCCGGATACTTTTTCTCATAAGCCATATAACCGTCATAGTCGGCCTTATGGAAATCATCACGCCAGCCCACTACGCGATGGAAAGGTGCGGCGGTATCGAATGCCGCCAGCAGATACATCTGACGCCCTTCACCCAGAATGATACGTTTGGATTCTTCTTTGACTTCAACCTGACGCCCTGCGATGTCAGTGATGATTTTTGCCGAAGCAGAACCCGTTACAGCCAGTAACCCCAGTGCTAACAGCCATTTTTTCATTATGTCTACCCATACAAATGATAATGATTATTATTAAAATTTCGCGGCGTCACTATTACCTGGCAGAGGCGAAATGAAAAGCCCCTGAGACACATTTTTTTACATCCCCTTGCCGTTTTTCTTACTGTGTAGCCGCTCACAAAACGACCTTCTTTCGTGAAAGTGCTCACAGCACCCCATGCAACTGCCCAGGTAATGACCTTCTCTTCCCGCACTTCACCTAATGCGTAAACAAATTGTGAACGCTAAATTACGAATTGAAACGCTGTTTTATTTTTAATTTAACGCTCGCCCTGAGCATGTAAATCCTGTCTGGAGGTCTTACCGTGAAGATCAGCGCCATTGATGTCACTCTCTTTACCTACCCTACGCGCCGCGTATCAGATAGCGCGGGCCACTCGCACCCTGGTGCAGAAACCGATGCGCAAATGGCGCTGCTCACGCTGACCAGCGAAGACGGCGATTGCGGATATGCTTTCGCACCAGCCGAAGTCATACGGCCGCATGTGGTCAACGCCTTCTTCCGTAAGGTGCTGATCGGGCAAAACGCCTTTGATCGTGAACGCTTGTGGCAGGATTTGGTGCACTGGCAGCGTGGCAGCGCGCACCAACTCACTGAGCGCGCACTCTCCGCTGTCGAACAGGCGATGTGGGATCTCATTGGCCGCAAACTCAAGCAACCGGTGCACAAACTGCTGGGCGGCTATCGTGAAAAAATTCCCGCCTACGGCAGCACCATGTGTGGCGACGAACTGGAAGGCGGCCTCTCAACGCCGGATGAGTATGCACAGTTTGCTGAAAAGCTGGTGGCGCGTGGTTATAAGGCGATCAAGTTACATACCTGGATGCCGCCGGTCTCCTTTGCACCCAGCACCACGATGGACATCAAGGCCTGCGCGGCGGTGCGTGAAGCGGTGGGCCCGGATATCGCCCTGATGCTGGATGGCTACCACTGGTATAGCCGCAGTGAGGCGCTCACCATCGGCAAAGCGCTGGAAAAGCTTAACTTCGTCTGGTTTGAAGAGCCGATGGAAGAGGAGAGTATGGCCTCTTACGCCTGGCTGGCGGAGAACCTCAGCATTGACGTACTCGGCCCGGAAAGCCTCGGCGGCAAACACCACAGTCGCGCTGATTGGGTGCGTGCAGGTGCCTGTGACATCCTGCGTGCCGGAGCCAACGGCGTCGGCGGAATTTCTGCCACCATGAAAGTGGCCAGCCTGGCAGAAGCCTTCGGCATGGATTGTGAAGTCCATGGCAATGGCGCGGCCAGCATTGCGGTGGTGGGTGCGATTCGTAACTGCCGCTGGTATGAACGGGGGTTGTTGCACCCTTTCCTCGATTATGAACAGCCAGCGGCCTATCTCAACAGTCTGGTCGATCCGATGGACGATCAGGGCTTTGTGCACCTGCCTACCCGGCCTGGACTCGGGGAGGACATTAATTTCAGCTGGATTGAAACCCATACGCTCAATCGCTGGTAAGCGTCGAACACAAGCAGTACGGCAAACAACTACAAACCTCTGACCTGCTGGACTTTGCTTATGAACATCTCTCGTTATTGCAGAGCGTGGTGCGCCGCGCTGCTGCTGCTCACGGGTAGCCCGTCGCTGCTGGCCGCCACGCCAGACGACCAGCTGATCGTGGGCATGAACATGAACAACCTGTTGACGCTTGACCCCGCCGCGATGACCGGCAATGAAGTGGTAGGCATTGTGGTCAATCTCTATGATGGGCTCGTCGAGTTAGATCCGCGCCAGCTCACCCACGTGCGCCCTGCTCTGGCGGAACGCTGGGAGATCAGCGCCGATCATCGCCAACTCACTTTCCATCTGCGCGACGGCGTGCATTTCCATTCCGGTAATCCGCTCACCAGCGAAGACGTGATTTGGTCGATGCGCCGGGTGTTGCACCTTAATCTGGCGCAAGCCTCCGTGTGGAAATCCTACGGCTTCACTAAAGACAACGTGGATCAGATGATCACTGCACCGGATGCCCGCACGGTGGTGATCCAGCTGCCTAAGCCTAACGATCCGCAACTGGTGATCTACTCCCTGGCAGCACTCGGCAGCATGGTGGTGCTAGACAGTAAAACTGTACAGGCCAACGCGGTGAACGATGACTGGGGCAACCGCTGGTTGACCACGCACGAAGCCGGTTCCGGCCCGTTCCATCTTGATGTCTGGCAGGCCAAAGATGTATTGCGCATGAGCAGGGATGAAAATTACTGGCGTGGCACTCCCAGGTTAACCCGCGTGGTTTTCCGCCATTTGCAAGAGTCACAAACCCTGCGCTTGATGATGGAGAAAGGCGATATCGACATTGCCAGTAACATGGCGATCCCCGATGTGCAGGCGCTGCGCCACGATCCGGATCTCACCATTGATGCGGTGCAGAAAGGCACCCTTTACTACCTGGCGATGAGCATGAAGGATGACCATTTCGCCAATCCGCAGGTGCGCGAAGCCGTGCGCTACTTAGTCGATTATCAGGGCATCAATAAAACCCTGATGGCCGGTTATGGCACCTTGCATCAGCGTCCAATCCAGTCTGGTATGCCTGAAACACTGCCCGATCCCGGTTATCGCCTCGATGTGCCGCGAGCCAAAGCGTTGCTGGCCGCAGCGGGCTACCCTAATGGCTTCGACACCACCTTGCGTGTGCTGGCTGATCAGCCGTTCCTCAATATCGCCATCGCCATTCAATCCACGCTGATGCAGGCAGGCATTCGCGCCAAAATCATCACCGGCACTGGCAACCAGATTTACGGTGCGATGCGTGAACGTCAGTTCAATCTGCTGGTGGGCCGTGGCGGCAGTGGTGTGGAGCCGCATCCGCACTCCAGCCTGCGTTCGCTGGTGTATAACCCCAACAATGCTGACAGCGCCCGACTCACCAACTTCCAGGGCTGGCGCACCGGCTTCTACGATGCTCAGCTTAATCAGATGATCGATAAGGCGCTGCTGGAACGAGACAGCACCAAACAGCAGCAGGATTACGTCGCCATCCAACAGCGCTATGACCAGCTTATCCCCGCACTGATGCCGATTTCGCAGATGACCGATTCCGTGGTAGTGAATAATCGCGTGCAGGATTACGTGCCGCATCCTTCTGCCACCACCTTCCTGCGTGATGTATGGAAAACGCCAGACAGCCTGGCCGGAGGTGTCCAATGACCTTAACCAAACGTCACTGGCGGCGGGTGCGTAGCCGCGCATTGCAGGTCGCCATCACGCTGTTCGGTCTGTTGCTGCTGACCTTCTTTATTGGCCGCGTGATGCCGCTCGACCCGGTACTGGCCATTGTCGGGCCAGACGCCGACCACGCCACTTACCAGCAGGTTTATCACCAGTTAGGCTTTGATAAACCGCTGTGGATGCAGTTCTGGATCTACCTGCAAGGCTTGCTGCACGGCAACCTGGGCCTGGCGCTGCTCACCGGGCAGCCGGTGATCAACGATATCCTGCGTGTGTTCCCGGCCACCCTGGAACTCGCCACGCTGGCGATTGTACTTGGCACCGGACTCGGCGTACCGCTGGGCGTCTGGGCTGCGGCACGCCGCAACAGCCTGGTGGATTATCTGGTGCGCATTATCAGTCTGGCCGGTTACTCCACGCCAATCTTCTGGGTTGGCATGATCGGTTTACTGCTGTTCTACGCGCATTTGGGTTGGGTTGGCGGTGCCGGTCGGGTTGATTTCAGTCTGGATGGCATTGTGCCGCGCCGCACTGGCCTGCTGCTGGTGGATGCGCTGCTGGCGGGCAATATCACGGTGTTTAACAACGCGCTCAATCATCTGATCCTGCCCGCTTCGCTGTTGGGTTTCCACTCGCTAGCCTACATCAGCCGCATGACGCGCAGCTTTATGCTGGCGCAGCTGTCACAAGAGTTCATCCTGACCGCGCGGGTGAAAGGACTGACCGAGTGGCAAGTGATTTGGCAACACGCTTTCCGCAATATTCTGGTGCAACTGCTGACGGTGGTGGCGCTGGCATATGGATCCCTGCTTGAAGGGGCAGTGTTGATTGAAACCGTGTTCTCATGGCCCGGCTTTGGCTCTTATCTCACGGGCAGTTTGATGCTCGGCGATATGAATGCGGTGATGGGTTGCGTATTGGTCGTCGGCCTGATTTTCGTGCTGCTTAACCTGCTCTCTGACCTGCTTTATCAGGTATTCGATCCGAGGACCAAAGTATGACTGCCTCTCTCGATCTGCTTCATGCCAGCAGCACGCGCGAACGTGTGGCGCGCTATCGTCGTACGCTTTCGCGAATCGGCCATTTCCTGTGGCAAATGGCTTGTAACCCTCTCACGGCCATCGGCGGCGGCATCATTTTACTGCTGCTGATCGTGGCGCTGTTTGCGCCGTGGATCGCCCCCTACCATCCATTGATTCAGGATTTAAATAACGCACTCACGCCGCCGAACGCGCAGCACTGGTTTGGCACCGATGAGTTTGGACGCGACATCTTCAGCCGCTTAGTGTGGGGCGCGCGCATTACCTTGTATATCGTCATGCTGGTGTCGATCACCGTCGGGCCATTAGGCCTGCTGTTGGGCGTCACTGCAGGCTACTTCGGCGGCAAAGTGGACAGCGTATTAATGCGCGTCACCGATATCTTCATCTCGTTCCCGAGTCTGGTGCTGGCGTTGGCGTTTGTCGCGGCGCTGGGTCCCGGCCTGGAACATGTGGTGATGGCGATTACCCTCACTGCCTGGCCGCCGATTGCCCGTCTGGCACGCGCGGAAGCGTTGTCGCTGCGGCAGGCAGATTTCGTTTCTGCCGTGCGCTTACAGGGCGCGTCTTCCCTGCGCATTCTGTGGAAGCACATTGTACCGCTGTGTCTGCCTTCGGTGATTATCCGCATCACCATGAATATGGCGGGCATCATTTTGACCGCGGCAGGTCTGGGTTTCCTCGGTTTAGGCGCGCAGCCACCCGACCCGGAATGGGGCGCGATGATCGCCAGTGGCCGCACGTATATGCTGGAGTGCTGGTGGGTGGTCACCGTGCCGGGGTTAGCGATTCTGATCAACAGTCTGGCGTTTAACTTCTTAGGAGATGGCTTACGTGACATCCTCGATCCTCGCAGCGAATAGCGCTGCTCCCCTGCTCGACGTGCAGGATCTTCAGGTTAATTTCGTTAACGGACGCCAGATTACCCCAGCAGTGCGCGGCATCTCTTTTCAGTTGGGCAAGGAGAAGCTGGCGATTGTCGGTGAATCGGGCTCGGGCAAATCCACGGTGGGCCGCGCACTGTTGCAACTGCATCCGCGCAGCGCGCAGGTTACCGCCCAGCGCATGCAGTTTGCTGATGTCGATCTGCTGCGGGCTTCTCCTGCACAAATGCGTGCCGTGCGCGGCAAACGTATTTCGATGATCATGCAGGACCCCAAATACTCGCTGAATCCGGTTGTGCGTGTTGGCGAGCAAATTGCCGAAGCCTGGCGCAGCCATCATCCGGGGCAGCGTGACATTGCACGTCAGCGAGCAATGGAGATGCTCGAAGTGGTGCAGATTCGCGATCCCCAGCGCGTTTATCAGTGTTATCCGCATGAGATTTCAGGCGGTCAGGGACAGCGCGTGATGATCGCCATGATGCTGATTACCGACCCGGAACTGCTGATCGCCGATGAACCGACCTCAGCGCTGGATGTTTCCGTGCGCTTGCAGGTATTGACGCTGCTGGATGGACTGGTGCAACAGCGCGGACTGGGTCTGATCTTCATCAGTCATGACCTCAATCTGGTGCGGCGCTTTTGCGATCGGGTGTTAGTGATGTATGCCGGACGCGTAGTCGAGTCGCTGGCCGCCGATCAACTCGATCACGCCCAGCATCCTTACACCCAGGGATTACTGGCCGCGCTGCCGGATATGGATGCGCGCCGTTCTCGGTTGCCAGTGCTACAGCGCCAGGCCAGCTGGTTACAACCTTAAGGAGAGAGCATGAGCGAGATGATCCGTATAAGTCACCTTAACCTGAGCTTCGGCGACGATGAACAGCGCAATCAGGTGCTGTATGACGTTAATTTGTCGGTGCGTGAAGGGGAAATTTTTGGCCTGGTCGGCGAGTCCGGATCGGGGAAAACCACGGTGCTGAAATGCCTTGCCGGGCTGTTTACCCATTGGGATGGTGAGCTAGCGATTGCCGGAGAAAAACTGGAGCATCGCATTGCCCGCGCACGCTGCCGCGAGGTGCAGATGGTGTTCCAGGATCCTTATGGCTCGTTGCATCCGCGCCATACTATTGGCGACATTCTTGAAGAGCCGCTGCATATTCACGGTATCGGACAACGTTCCCAGCGCGTGATGACCATGCTGGAAAAAGTGGGCTTGAACCGCGCCTGGCAAACTCGTTATCCGCATCAGCTTTCGGGCGGTCAGCGTCAGCGTGTGGCGATTGCACGTGCGTTAATCCTCGAACCGCGCGTGCTGTTACTGGATGAGCCGACCTCGGCGCTGGATGTTTCGGTACAGGCGGAGATCCTGAACCTGTTGAGTGATTTACAGCAGCAGGAGAATCTCACTTATTTAATGGTGACACACGATCTCGGTGTGGTGGCGCATCTGTGCCATCGGGTTGCCGTCATGCAGCACGGGAAAATGCTGGAGACGCTGGATGTCGATGCATTGGTGGGGAATCGCGCGCAGGTGGCGTATACACAGATGTTGGTGGAGTCGAGTCGGGCTTAAACGGTACGGGTTGCCATTAACGGGGATGGCGCTGAGGTGAGTTCTGGTCAGGTGCGCAAGGGTGCGCACCTGATTTGAGTAGCAAGATCCGCTTAACAGCAGCGCATTACAGCAATTCACGCACGTATCGCACGATATCCTGATTCTGTCCGTGTTCGAACAGGCACTCCTGCAAACGCGCCCCGCTCACTGCGGTTTTTACCAACTCAGGGTCCAGCGCGCGCAGTGAATCGAGGTAATTGTCTTTCATCAGCGCGGCTTTGACTTCATTGAGAATGCCCGCATTGCGCACCTGCGGCTCTTTGCGCTCTGGCGGATAGCCCAGGCCTTTCTCGCCGGTGAAGGCTTTCTCGAAGATAAAGCGCAGATTTAGCTCGGCACCCCAGCCAAAACCTTTGGCGAACGGCAGCGAAAGCGCATTGCCATTAT
Organism: Pantoea folii; assembly: GCF_056678875.1. Lineage (NCBI taxonomy): Bacteria > Pseudomonadati > Pseudomonadota > Gammaproteobacteria > Enterobacterales > Erwiniaceae > Pantoea > Pantoea folii. Next base: position 325,066 of record NZ_JBWXON010000002.1, read on the forward strand.
TAATTTGGGCAAACAGATAGGCATCAGCAGGATCGATACAGTAGCCACACACCACGCCAGGATGCAGGTTGAGCGATACCAAGGCGCCCTGTCCGGTGCCACAACCGGCGACCACAAAGTCCACCGCTTTGCTGTTCAGCAGCACGCTGGCCATGATGCCGAGGTGAATATAAGTCAGATGGTGATCCTGCTCGTCGCTCATGCCGACGTTAAATACCTGATGGCCGAGCGGTTGCGCGACGTTTTGCAGTTCTTTCCATACGGTTGCGTTCTTAGCGGCCTGGCTATTTTCCATCATCAAAGCGATTTTCATGATCCATCCTCAAATTAAATTGAAACACTGTTTCATTTTAATCAAGATGCGCTAAAATGCAGCCCTGAAATGTCCCTTTTGGTGTGAGTTACTTCACACATTAATGAAGTCACTGGTGAGGAGAACCCATGTTTATTTATAAAAGCGCAACCACTCAGGAAGACCTCGGTAACGGCGTGAAGAGGCGAGTCATGGCCCACGGGGGACGGATGATGGCAGTCGAAGTGACCTTTGAGAAGGATGCGGTTGGACCGTTGCATCATCATCCACATGAACAACTGACCTACGTGTTGTCGGGCCGTTTCGCTTTTACGATTGATGGGCTTACGCAGGAGGTCGGCGCTGGAGATACGTTGTATAAAGCGCCCAATGTGGTGCACGGCTGCGTTTGTCTGGAAGCGGGTACCCTGCTCGATACCTTTACACCGCAGCGTGAGGATTTTCTCGGAGCGCGGTAGATAGCGGATACACATGCAGTTGCATCTCTGGATAGTGCATGAGTTCCTGCTGGATTACCGCTTGTCTGTTAAACGACCAGCGTGAACGCAGTCTGGGGCCCCTTTGGGGCTGGCGGTCCTCGCACCGCTAACGCGGTGCCTTCACGTCATTCGTTTGCCTTAGCACGAAAAAAGCTGCCACTCCGAGAAGTGACAGCCTGGCTAAGCAGTAATCCTATCTGTCAGTCAATACGCTGTTTAGCGCGATCTGACATTCACTTACGCGCTAGCTAAATTTTTCCGCCCACCAGAGCCGCAATTTCAGTCCCCAACTGCTGCTCCAGCCGGTGGTGGTGCTCACCACTTTGCCCTGCTGCAATACGATAAAGGTCGGTGTCACGCTGATGTCCCAGCGTTGACTCACTGCATCGTTCACCGCCGGACCGCGCAGACCTTTCTTCTCCAGCCAGGTCGCGACACGCGGGTCATCACCCGATCGCAGCGCCACAGTCACCACCTGCGTACCGTTCTGGCTCAGTGCAGCCACCGTTGGCGTGGTAAGTTTGCACACCCCACACCAGGTGGCCCACACATACACCAGCACCGGCTTGTCCTGGCTTAATGTGGCCAGATTGACTTCGCCTTGCAGCGTCGTTAGCGGCTTTTGTGCCAGATCGGCTGGCAGCTGCGGCGCGCGCAGCCAATCCATGCCCCAGATTATCGCCGCGGCGATCAGCACCAGCACTGCTGCTTCACGCAGCCAGCGCTTGAGACGCATCATGGCTTCGCCTGCAACGCGCCTTTCACTGCCGCTTCCAGTTGCGCATAAGGCACCGCGCCGCTGATCAGCTCATTGCCCACCAGCGTAGCAGGCGTGCCCTGAACACCTAACTGCTGCGCCAGCGTCAGATTCTCATTGATGGTGTCGAGGCTGGCTTTGCTGGGTTCTTTCAGCTTGATACCGGTTTTATCCAGCGCCGCAGCAATGCTCGCCTCATCGTGGTTACCCTTTTTCGCCATCAACCGCTCGTGGAGTTTCAGGAAGTTTTTAGGTTGCTGTTCCCAAACCGTCAATGCCAGACGCGCGGATGTCAATGATGTCTCGGCACGATAAGGCAGCGGTTTTAATACGACCGCCACCTGTGGATAGGTTTTCAGCAGCTTCTCAATATCCGCATCGAATTTCTTACAGAACACGCAGTTGTAGTCAGTGAAGTACACCAGCGTCAGCGCGGGTTTTTCAGCGCCGATGCGTGGTGAACCCGCATCGTTGAACAAGGCATCGTGTTTTTTCTTCACCATCTGCGCGACAACGCTCTGCTGCTGTTTCGCCGCTTCTTTATCAAAGGCATCCGCTGCTTCGGCCAGAATCGCCGGATTCTGCACCAGCGTTTCTCGAATCAGCTGTTTGATGCGTGCCTCTTGTTCAGGGGTAAAGGGTGCCGCCGCCAGCGCAGGCAGAGTCAGAAACATCAGGGACAGTAACAGGGATTTTTTCATCATTTTTTGGCCTCAGAGAGAGTAGAAATCACCGCTTCACGACTCAGCAACGGTGACAAAATGTGGCCATGCGGCAGTGCCGGGCCATAAATTTGGTTAAAAGGGATGGCGACACGGTCGCGTTTACGCAGGAATTCACCGATCGCCGGATCGGGCTGGGTCCAGTCACCGCGCAGCAGCACCACATCGTCGGCTTTCAGCGCGGCGCGCACGTCAGGTTGATTCAGCACGCGGGATTTATTCACCTTGCAGGTAATGCACCAGTCGGCGGTGACATCGACAAACACGCGCTTATCTTGCTCCAGCGCCTGATTGATTGCCGCTTCGGTCAGCGGCTGCCAGTAGAGCGTTTCCTCCTCTGGCTCAATGCGCGTCATCAGGAATACCGCCCCCACCAACGTCAGAGTGATAAATACCACACCGGCTTGTTGCAGCGCCCGACGCTGAATTAACCAGCCACAGAGCACCAGCAGCAATACGCCAACCAGTACCGTGGCAACGGTGCTACCCCAATGCGGGATCAACAGCGTGACCAGCCAGAAGGTGGCGAGCAGCATTAACAGACCAAGCAGAGTACGCAGATGAATCATCCAGCGCCCCGGACGCGGCAGACAGCGCGCCAAACCTGGCAATGCCGCCACTAGCAGCCATGGCAGGCTCATGCCAATACCCAATGCAGCAAACAGCAGCCACAGCTGCGGCAAGGGTGCGGTAAGCGCATAGGCCACTGCGGTTCCGAGAAACGGCGCGCTGCATGGCGTCGCCAGTAACGTAGCAAAAGCCCCCTGACCAAAATGCCCCAGCAGCCCGCTACCGCCCTGCGTTGCCAGTCGAGTATTAAGGCCTGAAGGTAAACGGAAATGCAGTAAATCGAACAGACTGGCGGTGAACAGGAACATCACCAGTACCATCAATAGCAGGAAACCACTGCTCTGGAACTGGATGCCCCAGCCCAGCGCCTGCCCGCTTAGCCGCAGGCCGGTCATCAACGCCGCGAGCAGCAGGAACGAAAACAGGATCCCAGCGCTGGAGGCAAGAAACTGCTGCCTGGTCTGACGCCGCGATTGGCCTTGTTGCTGCACCAGACCGCTGAGTTTTATGGCCAGCACCGGCAGCACACATGGCATCAGATTGAGGATCAATCCGCCCAACAGCGCCAGCAATATCACCGACCATAGGGTCTGTGATGTGCTGTCGGAGACAAGGGGCTGAGCGCCGATGATCACCGAACTTTGCTGGGCAATACCCGCGTCAACAACCACCAGCGATAAGGTTTTACCGCGCAAATCGGGTGCTGCTTCGCCCCACTCATCGGTGATCGCGACCCGAGCGCTGAGTATGTCGCCCTTCACCGTGATCTGCGGTGCAGCCAGCATGCTCCCTTGTGGATAGTCGAAGAACAGCTCAGGTTTAGTCCATCCACCCTGACGCTGAGCGCGGATTTGGAGTTCGCTATTGACGTTGCTGACGTCCAGTTGATCGGTCAAACCGCTTTCAGCGGGGATCTGCCCCATCGCCCGGGCGTAATCGCGGGCAAAATCGGGGTCAGCCTGCTGGTCGAGATCCAGCGTGAAAGGGAAATCGGTCAGAATGCAGACATCGCTACAGGTCGACAGCGTGAGCGTGCCGGCGAGGTGTTTATTTGACACCTTCGCCAACGCTATCGGCAGCGTGATATCGCCTTTATAGCCTTGGGTGGTGAGTCCGCTCACGTCAAAACGAGCAGGTGCTGGCCAATACCACGTGGCATTGACATCGGGGGTTTGCCAGCGAATTTCAGGGGCCACGCCGCCTTCCCCCGGCGACCGCCAGTAGGTTTTCCAACCCTTTTCCAGGCGGATATCCAGCATTATTTGCGCATCAGCGCCATCATTTGCGCTGCGTAAGCGCACTTCTGCATGGCTGTTTTGTGCATTACGCAGCCAGCCTGTGTCGGCAGCGTGCACAATACTCGTGCAACTGACCAACAGGAGCAGCAGGCTCCTGATAAAGAGATTCATGAATTTTTCTCCGGTGAATAACAAGGTTTACGCGATGGACAGCGTGGTGTTATTCCCGGAAGACACAGAAGGTCAGATGCCGCCGCTGTATCGGCGGAAAGAGGGGTTCGCGACGATAGGCGCTAACCGCATTAGAAGTGCATAGCGTGGTAAACAGAGCCACGACCATCAATAAAAACGGCATGACGCTGTCAATAATCGGGGCAGCCGCGTGCAGTGATTTTCCGCTGATGGAGCAGAGTTTTTCGCCACCGAACGTTTCATGATCGCTGAACGACGAGGCGCTGATCTGCGCCTGAGGGGCACTTGGCAGATTAAAGCTACGCTGGGCGAGACAGAACGCCAGCACCAGACAAAGCAGTGCCAGAATCCATTTTGCGCGTTGTGCTGATTTGGTCATGCCATCGCCCCAGAGTAAAGTGCGGGCATTTTATTCACTTGCAGCAGAAACACCAAGCTTTGCTGTGTAAACTTTTGTCTTGGTGTTTTGCATATCGATAGCGTAGCAGCGCAATACTTTCTGGCAGCTTGATTGCTGTCAGAAGGCGCGATAAATCTCGCCGCTACGGTTTTGTGCTTACCATCAATGGTTAAACAATATCATCCACCACACCGCCATCGACGCGCAATGCCGCGCCGGAGGTAGCTGATGCCTGTTGTGAACAGACGTATACCACCATATTGGCAACTTCATCGACCGTTGCCGCGCGCTGAATCACCGAGCTCGGCCGCTGTGCCATCACAAACTCTTTTGCCAGCACCTCTAACGATTTTCCGGTACGTTTTACCTCGTCTTCCATCATCGCGGCAAAGCCATCGGAGATCGTAGGGCCAGGCAGCACACTGTTTACCGTCACGCCGCTCCCTGCCGCGACTTTCGCCAGCCCACGCGCCAGGGAGAGTTGCGCGGTTTTGGTCACACCGTAATGCACCATATCCGCGGGGATATTGCGCGCCGATTCAGAAGAGATAAACACCACACGCCCCCAACCGCGTTTCACCATCTCCGGCAACAAAGCGCGAGACAGACGTACGCCCGACATCACATTGGTCTGCCAGTACGCTTCCCAGGTTTCATCATCGGTGGCGTAAAAGTCCTGCGGACCATAAATCCCCGCATTGTTGACCAGAATATCGATGGGAGGTAACCCGTTAAGCAACTGCTTCACGCCTTGCGCGCTACCCAGATCGGCAATAAAAGTATGAATTTTGGCCCCCGCCACCAATCCATTCAGCTTCTCACGCGCACGGCTTACCGAGGCTTCACTGCGCCCGTTAAGCACCACTTCGGCCCCACTCTCAGCCAATCCCTGAGCGATGGCGAAGCCAATGCCGCCCGTTGAGGCAGTGACTAATGCGGTTTTACCGTGCAAATCAATTTTCATACAGATCTCCTTGATGGATGCGCAATATCATGCAGAACATCCATCAAGTCTGGTTGAGCATATGAAATATGCCTTATCAAATCATGCGGTTATTATCACGATCCGGGATGACCATAAGCGTTTGCGGCCCGTTTTCTTCCCCGCCAAATCGTCCACAGCGCCACCGTCAGCAGTAATAAAAGTGCCGGGGCAAAACCGCTGACGCCGACGCTATGCAATAACGTACCCCCGAGGATTCCGCCGCCGGCAATCGCCAGATTCCAAACCGTGACCAGCATCGATTGCGCAACATCCACCGCATTACCGGCATGCTCCACCATCGCGGTTTGGAACAGTGTGGCCGCTCCGCCAAACGCCAATCCCCACAACATGACCGCTAACCCGATTGCCATTGCCGAGGTGGAAAACAGTTGCAGCAGCAGCGCGGCAGCCATAAACAACAGAATGCTGATCAACAATATCGGCTGTAAGTAGCGGTCCACCCACCAGCCTGTGATAACAATGCTGATCAGCGAACTGATACCAAACATCAGCAATATCGCGTCAGCGCAGGGGGCCAGCCCGGCAGGTTGTAAAAATGGCACGATAAAGGTGTAGAGGATGTTGTGCGCCAGCACGACACAGAGCACCAGCATCAGCACTCTGGCCACACCGGGTAGTATTAACACCTTGCGCAAAGGCAAACGCTGCTGCGCCGGGTCTGCTGGCTGCTGTGGCGCAGTCAGCCGCAATATCAGCATCAGCAGCAGCGATAAACCACTCAGTGCGGCAAAACTCAGGCGCCAGCCAATTACGTTGCCCACCAGGGTTCCCAGCGGCACGCCAAACGCCAGCGCCAGGGGCGTGCCGGCCATCGCCATGGCGATGGCTTTGCCCTTCTGCTCAGGCGGTACCATGGCGGCGGCGTAACCCGCCAATAGCGCCCACAGCAGACCCGCTGCCATACCGGCCAGAATCCGAGCCACTAGCATCAATGAATAGTGGCTCACTAGCGCGGTTGCCGCGTTGGCGGCGGTGAATCCTGCCAGCGCAAAGAGCAGCAGGCGACGTCGTGGTATGCCCTGCAACAAGGCCATCAGCGGTATGGCAGCCAGGAGGGAACCTATCGCAAAAGTCGACACACTCTGGCCCGCAGCAGCCACTGATACCTGTAAATCTTGAGCCATGGGTACCAGTAATCCGGCGGGCAAGGCTTCGGTAACGATGGTGACAAACGCCGCCAGACTGAGTGTGAACAGAGGCACTAACGGTAAACGTGCGCTCATTCGGCCCCCTGTAATGCCTGGTAAACAGCATCGCGCAGGTCATTAACAAATTGTCCGGACATGCCTTCATAAAGCGTGTTGGTAAAGGCCACCACACTCAAAGCCTGTTGTGGATCGACAAACCATGCATGACCGTAAGCGCCACCCCAGCGCCAGGTGCCAATAGATTCAGGTGAGTCTGCCAGCAGCGGAGCGCGCAATACCGAGAAGCCCAGTCCAAACCCGACCCCGGGCATATCCGGCAAGACGTGCTCGCTGACTTGATCCCGGGCCATCTCTGCAATCCACTCTGGCGACAGTAGAGTACCGCCTCCGCTGCGCAGCATTTCCAGCAGCGTCATGAGATCACTGACCGTTCCGACCATGCCTGCGCCGCCAGACGGAAACGCCTGTGGATCGTATACACGAGCAGGGCTATACGGGATCCCCACCGTCCCTTCAAACGGGGCAACCACCTCTCCTTCGCTCAGGATATGTGGACGCGGCGTGTCGCTGACATAAGCGGTTGCAACAGATTGGTCGGCTGACAGTGAGAAGCCCGTCTGTTTCATCCCCAGTAACCCGGTGACCAGAGAACGTATGGCCTCAGGCAATCGCTGCTGCTGGACCTGTTCAATGATCGCCCCCACAACATCCATAGCCAGTGAATAGCACCACGCTGTTCCCGGAGTGAACAGCAAGGGAACCGTACTCAGTCTCTGAAGGTTCTCCTGCAGGGATAATGGGGTCGCATCCATACCGTCCGAGACCCCTGCCCGCGCATAGGGTCCATCGGGTGTGGCTTCAAGGAAGCGATAGCTAAGACCGGCGCTGTGGCTTAGTAGTTGACGCAACGTGATCAGCGCCCGGCTGCCGTCAGGCTGCAGCGGTTTAAACGTTGGCAGCCAGCGCGTGATATCGCTATCCAGTGACAGCCTTCCCGCTGCGACCAGCATCACCGCCGCAGTACTGACTATTGGCTTGCTGACGGAGGCGAGGCGAAAACGCTCACCCACGCTCATCAGTCGTTGGCTTTCGCGATCGGCATAGCCCGCTGCCTGATGGAACAGGGTTTCGCCATCGCGCTTCACCATGACCTCCATCCCCACCAGACGCTGTTCATCCAGTGCCGTTTGCATCACCTGCTTAAGGATCTTTTGCATCGTTCTCGCTCCTGAGTCATAAGTCCGATTAAGGTAGCCACTTCCCGATTACGGAAAAAGTAGGGTACATTTCATGACTCACAGGACATTTTTGTCCTGAATAAGGGGTCAAGATGGACAGCCTCAATGGATTTATGGTGTTCGTTCAGGTGGCGGAAACACGCAGTTTTGTGGCGGCGGGACGACATCTGGGGGTTACGGCGTCGGCGGTCGGGAAGAGTATCGCCCGTCTGGAGGACCGGTTGGGTGTAAGGCTGTTTCACCGCAGCACGCGTAGCATCACCCTCACCGCTGAAGGCACGCTGTTTCTGGAGCATAGCAGGCGTATTCTTGCCGAGATAGAAGCAGCCGAAAGCGAATTATCGCAGGCCGCACAGCGTCCGACCGGGCGATTAAAACTCAGCCTGCCAATCGTTAGCTCACTGATTTTGCCGGCGCTGGGTGATTTTATGGCGGCCTATCCTGATATTCAGCTGGATCTCGATTTTAGCGATCGCCTGGTGGATGTGATTGCCGAAGGCTATGACGCGGTCATGCGTGGCGGCCCGCCGACGGATTCTCGTCTTTCGGCGCGCAAGTTGGGTTATGCCTGCTCGCTTGCCGTCGCGTCACCCGATTACCTGGCGCGTCACGGCACGCCGCAGATGCCGGAAGATTTGCAACATCATGCCTGCCTGCATTATCGCTTCAACACCACCGGCAAGCTGGAACGCTGGGTACTACGCGGTTATGAAGATGAACATGAGCTGGCTTTGCCTTGCAGCATGGTGTGCAACAACATCGAGACGCGAGTCTGTTTTGCGAAGCGAGGTTTAGGGATTGCTATGCTGCCTGATTTCTCAGTGCGGGAAGCCCTCGCGCAAGGCACACTGGTCGAAATCCTTAGCGATTACGCCTGTCACCGCAATGTGTTTCATCTGCTGTGGCCCGCCAGTAAACATCCTTCACCCAAAGTCCGCGCGTTAATTGATTTTCTCAGCACGCGCGTCTTTTCGCCGGGTTAACGGTTGTATTTGCTTGCACTTCCCTGCACACGATCCTTTTAGCACGTTCCATACTGAGAAGTTAATGCCTGAAGGAGTTATCGTGATGACAACCATTGCTATCGCCGCACCCGGCGCTATGGGCGCGGCCATCGGGGCTGTGCTTGCCCAGCACGGGGCGCGGGTGATTACCCCGCTAAGCCAACGCTCCGCCCAATCTCAACAGCGTGCACAACAGGCAAATATTGTCGACTGCAGCGCAGAGGCACTGTGTGAGGCCGATATTATCCTGTCGATCCTGCCGCCCGAATCGGCACTCAGTTGGGCGCAGCAGATGGCCCCGCTTCTGCAAGCTGCCGTACATAAGCCGCTGTATGTAGATTGCAACGCCATCAGTCCGGAGACGCTAAAGCAGGTGGCTCAGGTGATCGAAAGCACCGGCACACCCTTTGCTGATGCAGCGATTATTGGCTTGCCGCCGGGCGAGCAAAATCCCACCGGACCACGCTTCTGGTTTGCAGGGCCCCATGCCGGGAAACTGGCGCAGTTAAGTGATTATGGATTGCGGATACGGGTGATGAACGCTGAAAACGGCGCCGCCTCAGCATTGAAGATGGCGTACGCCGGTATCAACAAAGGCATCACTCTGATGACCTCAGCAATGCTGATTAATGCCAGCCGCGTGGGTGCTGCGGATGCGTTACGTGAAGAGATGCAGGAGAGCCAGCAGGCGTTACTGAAACGAATGGAAAAAGCCGCCCCGGATATGCTGCCAAAAGCCTGGCGCTGGGCGGCGGAGATGGATGAGATTGCCACGCTCAATCACGGCGAACTCGCCACCGATCAGCTTTATCGGGCTTTAGGGGAAATTTGCCGCCAGCTGGCTGACGATCGTCAACACGATCAACAGTTCAGCACTTTGCTGGCGGACTTCTTTCAACCGGATGCAGATAAAGCAGGCTGAGCACTCACCGGCAGCCGCAGCTGGCGCTGCAACCAGGCAATCGCGGCCGCTTCATCCGGATCGGAGGCATCAAGTTGCAGCACCGGTCCGAGCGCCATCGGCTGCGCCGTTTCCGCCAGCTTTCGCAGTTCCGGCAGATATTCGGCACCTGGATGGCCCGGCATGCGATCGGTCAGTCGTGACTGATAGCGCGCGACCGCTTCGTCCGGTGTGATGGAAAGCCACAGCTCCAGTACCCGGGTAATACCCGCCTGCTGCAATCCTTGCTGCAGCACTTCTTTGGGCTGGAAACCAAACCAGGCGTCAATCAGGTAAACGCAGCAGTTGGGAGCCTGTCCGACCACCTTCCAGATCGCCTGATAGGCCGCGCACCCCAACTGCCGGTTACGCAGTCGGTCCACCGGCGCGAAACTGGCCATAAACGGTTCTTTCAGGCTGTCCAGCGTCAGCACTGGAAAACCAAACTGCTCCGCCATGGCGCGTGTCAGGGTGCTTTTCCCCGAGGCTGGAATACCGTTGACCAGCACCACCACCTTTTCTGCAGTGTGAGAAGTCATAGGATTTCTATCACCTCCGCCACACTGCTGGCCTGGCGTAACCGCACCAGCGTCTCTTCATCTTCCAATAATGAGACAATTGCGCGAATGCCCTCTTCGATGTGCGCATTGCTGTCGCGCGCGCCGAACATGATCACGATATCGGCTTTGTCACTCCCTTCAAAAGAGATCGGCTCATCCAGCACAATCATGCTGAAGCAATCTTTCAGCACGCCCGTTTCCGGACGCGCATGCGGAATAGCTATCCCTTCCTCAAACACATAATAAGCGCCGTGCGTCAGGGTATTGGCTATCACCGCCTCCGGATACGAATCCTTCACATATCCACCGCTTACCAACGGTTGTGCGGCCAGCGCGATCACTTCGCGCCAGTCCGTGGCGCTGATCCCCACCTGAATCGCATTCGCTTCTTGCAGCAGTCGCTTAATACTCATACTGCCTCCTTAAATTGATTTGCGGATGGTATTACGCAGTTCATCAATTTTAACGAACAGCGGATCAATTTCCTGACGAAAACGGCGGCTTTTCGCAAAGATATTTAATGCACGATTATATTCCAGCATTAATTGTTTCTGCGTATCAACTGCCTGCGGATTAACAGCGAGCTGTTGTTCCAGCTCGCTAATTTTTCCACTGATGGTTTCTGCCTGAAGATCTATTTCTTGTGAATCCTGGCTCTTATTTTCTGAGCCCTTTTTCAAGAATCCAAACATAGCGTCTCCTGCCCCGAATGGCGCCAGGGCACCTCAGGTTTATTACGTCATGAGTGAGTCGTACTTAACGGAACAGTGAAATCTTTTCTACCAGCACATTGGTAACGGCATCATTTGCGGGCACCAGGAAGTTGCGTACGCTGTCATTCACTTTACCTTTTTCAAACGTCTGCTTGCAGTTTGCCACCCACTGCACATTCATTTCCGTGCCGACGTTCACTTTTTCGATACCGCTGCGCACGGCCAGGCGCATGTCTTCATCACTCACGCCCGTACCGCCGTGCAACACCAACGGGGTTTTAGTCGCTTCAGTAATATCGGCCAGACGCTGATGCTGAATATGCGCTTTACCGGTATACAGTCCATGTACAGTACCGATGGAGATGGCCAGCATATCAACGCCTGTTTCATCCACGAAACGCTTAGCATCATCTACGGTGGTAAAGGACGCATCGTTCATTTCGACTTCTTTACCGTCTTCTGAACCACCGATAGCACCCAGTTCGGCTTCAACCGATACCTGCAATGGACGCGCCATATCAATCACGCGACGCGTATTGGCAATATTCTCTTCAATCGATAAATGCGAGCCGTCGTACATAATGGAGCTGAATCCGGCGTCCAGTGCCGTTTGAATCGCATCGAGATCTGAACAGTGATCCAAATGCAGGCACGTCGGTACATTACGGCTTTCAGATAATGAGCGAATCGCATCCACTAATAATTTGTGTCCGAGATATTTCGCCGTACCGGTTGAGATCTGAATCATTAATGGACTGTTGGTTTTCTCTGCTGCTTTAAAAAAGGCCGGTAACATTTCCAGGCAGTGCAAATTAAAGGAACCTAGCGCTTTAAATTCACGTTGTTTAGCCACCTGTAACAGATCGGTAAAGTTATAAAGTTTCATGAAGCTTTTCCTCGTGGGATTTAGGGGATTTTCCGTTAACAAACCAGGCGATCAGAGTGATAAAGACAATAAAGAGTGCGACGAACAACCAGTTGCCCTGGAACGCATGACCCAATACCAGTCCGGTACTGATGACGTCAGAGTCACTGAAGGTCACTCCGGTGAAGCCGTAGCTTTCGAGCATCGGTACCAGAATGGCCGGCAGGAAGGTGATAAACAGACCGTGTACAAAGCCGCCAATCATCGCTCCGCGACGTCCACCCAGCGCGTTACCAAACACGCCAGCGGTGCCACCGGCAAAGAAGTTAGTGAGCAGGCCAGGCAGAATCATCGCCAGACCGAACATCGGGAACACCAGCATACCGACCACGGAACCCAGCGTTGTCGCCAGGAAGCCGACGATCACGGCATTTGGTGCGTAAGGGAACATCACCGGGCAATCGAGTGCCGGTTTGGCATCCGGCACCAGGCGCATAGCGATACCACGGAAGGCTGGCACCAGTTCGTTCAGCAGTAAACGCACACCGCTGTACAATACGAATACACCCGCAACAAACTGAATCGACTGCATGAAGGCATACATCAGGTAGTTCATGCCATTGCTGTACTGACCGATAAATTCTGGGCCTGCTGCCACTGCCGGGATCAGGTACATCGGTACCATCACCACTGCCATCGACAGATAGGTGTCCTGCAGGAACTTGAAGTTGTCTGGCAGCTTGAGATCTTCCGTTGAGCGCGAGCCTTTACCGACCACCTTCGCCACTGCCGCTGTCAGCAGGTAGCCAATGGTGCAGAAGTGCCCCAGTGCAACATCATCGGAATCCGTGATTCGGCGCACCACCGGCTGAGCCAGCGCTGGCATCACGACCGCCATAATGCCGCCGAAGATGCCGCCCGTCAGGATCAGCGGTAAACCTGTCAGCCCGGCTTTGTAGCCAATCACCGCGCCGATGGTTGCCATCCACAGCAGCGCCTGGCCGGTGAGGAAGATGTATTTGAACGGCGTCAGACGCGCGATGATGATGTTGACGATAAAGATCACCAACAATGTCAGCGCCACTTCTGATCCCAATTCGCGGCTGGCTAATCCGGCAATGGCGGCCACATCGGTGATATAGCCCTTCATGCCAAAACCGTGGGTGAAGATGGTATTCAGGAAGGTCAGCGTACCGACAATAATGTTGATACCCGCCATCATAATTAAGAAACCCAGCAGCGTTTTAAAGGTGCCTTCCACCACCTTACCTGCGGATTTTTTCTGCAGTAGCAGACCAATCAGGGCAATAAAGGCGATCAGAATCGATGCCTGCCCTAATAAGTCTTTTACCAGGAAGTTGATCACACTATTCATGGTTAGCAACCTTCAGATTACGTTCTTTCATAAACGCCACGATTTTTTCTTCAATTTCTGCCTTGTCGGTCAGCTTATTGAGAATAATCACCCGTTTGATTTGCTCGGGGCTGGCATCGGCATTCAGGACATCCGCAAAGGCTTTTTGGGTTAGAATCATGTCGGATTTAAAAGCATTGGCTTCTGAAATCGTGGTGTGATCAATATCCGCTTCAATTTCGAGTTTCTTTAATACGGATTTGGCACTCATTTCGATAGCGAAACTGGAGCCCAGACCACATCCACAGACACATAATATTTTCAGCATGGCGTTTTCCTCACAGAATATGCAGTTGTTTAGCGAGTTTGTAATGATGCCCTTCGGTATCAACCAGGCGTTTTTTCATGCTTATAAGATCAATCGGTATCGGTCGATTACTGCCATTAATAATCACCGCTTTGTTGCGCATCCCCGACTGAATACAGCGCGCAACTTCACTGGCCATAATGGTGCCTTGATAAATCTCTTCACAGGTCGGGTCACCACTACGCAAGCCGTAACCAATAATAGTTTTACGAATTCGTACCCCTATTAGCGGCTCAATCTGTTTAATTAAGGTATCAATCGCGCCCTGAAAGCCCGGCGAGTATTCGCGGGTGTAGCCTTCAGAGCAGAGGATTACCACACTGTTTTGTGCAGCAAGTCGTTGCGTGATGCGCTCTGCCAACTCTTGTGTTGGGATTTGGCACTCCGGAATCAGCGCAAAATCAGCATTGGATTTGATCGCTGACTGCAGCGTCAATTCACCACAATAACCGCCGAGCAACTCCACCATGAATACGCGACCGGTTAATGCACGGCCGGTATTTCTTAACTTCGAAACTTCTTTTAAGACTTGCTCACAAGCGGTAGAGAAACCAATGGTGTAGTCACTGCCAAAAACATCATTATCAATGGTCATACCTACACCAAAGCAATTCACGCCGAATTCACTTAATGTATGTAAAAACTGTAATGAGCCATCCCCCCCGGCCATAATTAATACATCAATGCGCAGCGATTTGAGTTGTTTGGCGATCATCTCATACTCAGGGCGAATTAATTTTCGCGTGGTTCGTCCTGATTGCATCACGGGAATGGAAGTGATGGCATAGTCCACCAGATCGCGCTGTGACATTTCCTGATGGCGATTTTCTAATAAACCGGGAATGCCGCCATTAAATAACACCATATCCGCCTGCGTCATACGTGATATCTGAAACACAAAGTTATTTATTCCGGTAACATCGCCACCGCTTATCACTATGCCAATTCTCATTGTCATCACTCCGTATGCTGCGCGTCTGACATTCATTCTTCCGGTGAACGACTTTTCTATTTGCAACAGAGATCACATTTTTGCCATGTATTTCATTCCATCTGACGTTGACAAGGATTAATAGTCACTGTTTTTTGTGATGATTATCACATTGCAATTTTCACCCATCATTTAACAAAACCAATAAAATCATCCGGTTATATTTATTTCATGGTGTGAAACGCATTTAGCCTGCCATCACGTTTTTGCCTGAGTTTCTTTCGATCTGAATTGTGATTGCCCGCGCATTTTTATCGGTACGCCGACTTTTCCCCACGAAAGATAAAGGGATAATGATTCAGTGCGTTATTTGTTGATCAGTGCCGATGAATGATTGACGTCACGTTTATCTGGCTGTCCAATATCGCAGCAAATAAATGACGAAGAAGAGAAAACATGACCAACTCGCAGGAGATGTTGCGTCAGCTCGCTGGCATAGTGGGCGACAAACAGGTATTGATCCATGCTGATGATAAAGCCTGGTACAACAAAGGATTTCGTGTCGGTCGCGGTGAGGCACTGGCAGTGATATTGCCGCAAAACTTGCTACAACTTTGGCAAAGTCTACAGGTATGCGTGGCACAGGACGCCATTATCCTGATGCAAGCCTCGAATACCGGTGTGACCGGCGGCTCAACGCCGGATGGCAATGATTATGACCGCGAAGTGGTGATCATCAGTACCCGACAGCTCAAGGGCGTGCAGGTGATCGATCAGGCGCGTCAGATCATCGCCTTCCCCGGCACCACCCTGACCGAACTAGAGCACACGCTGCAACCGCTGGGACGCGAACCGCACTCGGTGATTGGTTCCAGCTGCATTGGCGCTTCTGTCGTGGGCGGTATCTGCAACAACTCGGGCGGTTCGCTGATTCGCCGGGGCCCCGCCTTTACTGAAAAATCACTGTTTGCCCGTATTCATGATGATGGGCGCTTAGAAATGGTCAATCATCTGGGTATCGATTTGGGTGAAACGCCGGAAGCAATGCTGAAGAGTCTGACTGAGCAACAGTATCAGACCGGCGACCAGGCAGACTGGGACGGCAAAATCTGGGCCGATGATTACGCCGATCGCCTACGCGATGTCAACGCTGACTCCCCTGCGCGTTTTAATGGTGACCTGCGCTATCTGCACGACAGTTCTGGCAGCGCGGGTAAAGTGGTGGTGTTTGCGGTGCGCTTGCCCACCTTTGAGGCCAGCGCGGGTAGCGATACCTTCTACATTGGCACAAACGATGAACGCGAGTTGGTGGCACTGCGTCGTTTTCTCCTCACCGAGATGAGCGAACTGCCGCTGCAGGCAGAATACATTCATCGCAACGCCTTCGACTTAACCGTGCGGTACGCCAAGCATATGTATCTGGCGATCCGTAAACTCGGCCCGCAGGCTATTCCTAAAATGATGAGCAATAAAG
Source organism: Pantoea folii (assembly GCF_056678875.1). Taxonomy (NCBI): domain Bacteria; kingdom Pseudomonadati; phylum Pseudomonadota; class Gammaproteobacteria; order Enterobacterales; family Erwiniaceae; genus Pantoea; species Pantoea folii. The sequence continues at coordinate 341,337 of NZ_JBWXON010000002.1, forward strand.
CGAAGTGGGACGTGCGTGTCAGCCATCTGCCCTTCCTGCCGCGTAATTTTATTGATCGGGTGCTGCAATGCTTTAACCAGCTCACGCCGAGCTTTATTGCCCCGCGCATCATGGCTTATCGCGATGAATATCAACATCATCTGATGATTAAAGTCGATGCCCAGCAGACCCCTGAATTGCAGACGTTATTGCAGCAGTTCTTTGCCGGGCACAGCGGCGGCTTTTTCCATTGTGATGCCCGGGAAGGCGCAGATGCCTTCCTGGTGCGCTTTGGCGTGGGCGGTTGCACCATCTCTTATTGTGATGCGCTGAGTTATAACCCGAATGAAAGGCTGGTGGCCTTCGACGTGGCGCTACGCCGTAATGATGAGGACTGGCGTTTAATCTTACCCGATCACTTAGCAGCACAGGTGCAGGTTGATTCCTGCTGCGGGCACTTTTTCTGTTATGTGAATCATCAGGATTATGTGTTGAAAGAAGGGGTCGATGCGAAGGCGTTTAAGGAGGCGGTGAAAGTCTATCTGGCTGAGCGTGGTGCAAAGTATCCGGCTGAGCATAATGTGGGGCATCTCTATCAGGCATCGTGCGAGCATGTGGATCACTGGAAGCAGTTGGATCCGACTAATAGCTGCAACCCTGGCGTGGGTAAAACCAGTAAGAAGAAGTATTGGGCGTAAAGGCATAACCTGGCACCATCCTATCTTCCCAGCCGTTACGCATCCTGATCCCTGTCCCGAAACAGGATGCGTAACCTTACTTTACTGACACGCCGTGTGAATTACTTCGCGTACGCTTCGGTAGACAAGGTCAGCGTCACATCATCGCTTACCGCTGGCACATATTTATCCAGTTTGAAATCCGAACGTTTGATCACGCCTGTAGCATCAAAACCAATCGCCTGCTTCTTCACCATCGGGTGCATGCCCTGTTGATTCAACGTCGCGTGCAGCGTGACCGGCTTAGTGATGCCTTTCAACGTCAGATTGCCTTCCACATCAAACTTATTGTCACCCTTCGCCACCACTTTGGTGCTGTGGAACACAGCTGAAGGGTATTTAGCCGTATTGAAATATTCCGTACCGAGGAACTCTTTGGTCAGCGCGGGCACATGCGTATCAATCTGTGAAACCGGCAGCGTAACGTCGACGCGCGACTGCTCTGGATGATCCTTATCAAACACCAGCGTACCTTTGCTGTTGGGGATGTCAGCTGTTGGATGGGAAAAACCGAAGTGCGTCCAGGTCACAATAACCGAGGTATGCGCGGGGTCGAGGTCATAATGCATCGCCGCAGCCTGAGAAACAGGTGCATACAAAGCAGCGGCTGCCAACATTGGCAGGATTAAACGGGTAACGTTTTTCACTCAGCGTTCCTTTTAGATCGGGAGAATCTATTGAGTGTCTTCAAATCGGAGGCTGAGGAATAGTGAAGAGATTTGCCCGTGACTTTCAAATATATTCAAAAATATCAGTGGGTAATGGTTTAGTGTGGTGAAGGTTTCATAACTTTTCGGTCGCAACAAGTATTCGCCAGCGGCGGCGTTCGCGCATTAAGCGAGTATGAAGTTGCTGAATAAGGGGCAACGTCAGGGATGCAATCGCATCACGCGTGAGGGTCGGCAATCCCTGCTGTTGTCGTAATCCCTGTAGTGCGGCTTCCGCGTTATCGCTGCTATCGCACTGTTCGCGCAGTGTGGCTTGCCAGGCCGCTAAGGTTTGCGGCGTGATAGCATCTAGCTCTGCCACGATTTCGCGTAAAACGCGTTTGCAGTGTCCAAGCAGCGTTTGCCATGGAATCTGTGGCGACTGCAGTGCCAGCATTAGCCCATCGACATCCGCCACGCGCTGGTAGCGTGCTGACACCACATAGCCAATTTGCTGATCAACCCGTAATCGCTGGAAAAAGCGCGGTTCCAGCAACAACGACAGCGCGCGCAATGCGGCTAATTGCCTGTCATCAGCTAGCGGCAGCGGAATAAACAGCAGCAGTGCCTGATCACCTCCGTTACATGGAACCGGCTTAATGCCCCGCTGCAAGCGCGGCGGCTGTGCACCGCTTACTAAATCAGGCGTGAAGTCGCTGAGCAGATGCGATACTCGCTGATGCAATGACGTGTGCTTACCGCACCATGCTACCAGCCATCGAGTGTCACTGGCCGGGGCAATCAATTGAGCGGGCAAGGCGGCAAGAAGCTGCCGAATCACAATCGTTTGGGCATGCGGCAGCGGTTTTGGCTGGGGCGTCAGGTTCAGTGCCTCAAGTGCATGATGCACAGCCAGCAAAGCGTGTGACTCACAGACAGGCAGATTCAGCACCAACTGCCAGACCCCCTGCTTCTGCTGCCAACTGCCACTTCCTCCAGCATGCCGCAACGCCGCCAGCACTGGACGCAGCCGGATTTGCCGTGCCTGCGCTTCGGCATCACTCATCGTGTAATAAAAAGCGGGTCGCAACAGCAAGGTTTCAACCTGTTGCCGGGGCGCAAAACGCGGCAGCGGCATTGCTATCGGTGATAACAGTGGCAATACGGCCGGTTGCGCAGTGGGATAGAAAAAGAATGCAGGCGTTGAAAATGTGCTCGGACTTTGCGGCAGCCCTTTTTTGCGCAAGAGCGTGAAACCTTGCGTCTGGACGAATTCTGGCGAATCCAGTTGCTGCTGTGTGAGCAAACGTGAGCAAGGCACCTGCGCCAATGCGGCTATAAAAGCACTGAACCCCTGCGGCACATAATCGGCAGGCGCAAAGCCCAGCGCCCGGCCACGCAACTGCTCCAGTGGCGATAAGCAGGCAAAATCGTGCCGCGCCAGCTGCGCATAATGTTGCTGTTGCTCCGAAGAGCAGAGTTTGATGGCGTCTAAATGCTGCCAGAAGCAGTGTTCAATGTGATGAGCCTGCTCCGCACTGATTTTAGGCCCGCTGAAGCGCAGTGCTAGCCAACCGTGCTGCGCATCCTGCCACAGCCATTGTCCCTGCAGCGTATCGCATAATTCAGCTTCTCTGAGCGCGCTCAGCAGGCTGCCTGGCGCCTCATCTTGCCAGAACACACTGAACAAGGTGACATTGTCACGTAAAGTCCGTTCATCACCGGATAACATCAACGTCAGCCAGAAGCTTTCATCACCTGCCAGCTGCAACATCACGTCGCCTGGAGGCTGTGTGAGTGTGAGATTTGAAGGTAAGATTTTTGCCGAGCTGATCGAAGAAAAATGCAGCGCCAGTTCCGCCAGCTCATCTAACGATTGCGGTCCCTGCAACCACAACTCCATGGCATTCGCGTGATAAAAGCGCTGATGGAAGTCGCGCAACGCAACTTGCAATGAAGTGACATTGTCACCAAAAACCTGCTGATTGCCGACGCGAAAACGTTGAAATGCCCCGCCCAACCTATCCACCAGCGCCGTTTCACAAAGCGTGTCGGCATGCTGTTGCAGAAGTTGACATTCCGCATCAATCACCGCCACTTCCTGCTCAATAGCCTGCTGACTCAACAGTGGTGCGGCGATCATATCGCTCAACCGCTGCACACCCTCAGACAGGTGCGCCGCGGGAAGCTGGAAAAAAAAGGCGCTGTGGCTAAGTTGCGTGGTGGCGTTGACCTGCCCGCCGCGCTGTTGCACCCTCGGCATCAGGCGCTCAACGTCTTTAAAACGCTCGCTGCCGCAGAACAACAGGTGCTCCAGCAAGTGCGCCAGCCCCGGCCAGCGGTCGGGTTCATCCAGACTGCCAGCCTGCACGCGAATCAGGGCTGCAGCGTCGCGAGCATCGGCCTGATGATGCAGGTGGCAACGCAGGCCATTGGCTAACACCAGCTGGCGAGAGGTCATCAGGTGACTCGCTGCTTGAAGATCAGTTCAGAGTTGGAGCGATTGCGGAACTGAAGCTGAGCGATTTTGATGTCGCTGCAGGTAGCTTCGCGGCGCGCTTCAAGGATCTTGCCGTGATGGGGTGACTTACTGCATACCGGATCGGTGTTATCCGCATTGCCGGTCAGCATGTAGGCCTGGCAACGGCAACCACCGAAGTCTTTCTCTTTCTCATCACAGGAGCGGCACGGCTCCGGCATCCAGTCATAGCCGCGATAACGGTTAAACCCAAACGAGTTGTACCAGATGTCTTCCAGACTGTGCTCAAGCACTGATGGGAACTCAACCGGTAACTGGCGTGCGCTGTGGCAAGGTAACGCCGTACCTTCCGGTGTCACACTGAGGAAAATTGAACCCCAACCGCCCATACAAGGCTTTGGTCGCTCTTCGTAATAATCCGGCGTGACGAACAGCAGATTCGTGAGGTTGCCGGTTTCGCTCATACGCTCACGGTACTCCGCCACTACTGATTCGGCATGGGCAATCTGTTCCCTCGTCGGCAATAAGCCCTGGCGGTTAAGATGCGCCCAACCATAGAATTGGCAGGTCGCCAGTTCCACGTCGTCCGCTTCCAGCTCAATGCACAGGTCGATGATTTTATCGATCTGGTCGATATTATGGCGATGCAGCACGAAGTTCAGCACCATTGGATAGCCGTGTGCTTTTACCGCTTTCGCCATTTCCAGCTTCTGCTGGAAGGCTTTTTTCGAACCGGCCAGCGCGGCATTGAGGGTTTCATCACTTGCCTGGAAGCTAATCTGAATATGATCCAGACCCGCATCCGCGAAAGCGTCGAGTTTTTTCGCCGTCAGACCGATACCGGAAGTAATCAGGTTGGTGTAGAAACCGAGATCGCGCGCTGCCTTGATCAACTCGGGCAGATCTTTCCGCGTCAGCGGTTCGCCGCCCGAAAATCCCATCTGCACACTGCCCATGGCACGCGCCTGACGGAACACCTCGATCCACTGCTCAGTCGTCAGCTCTTTCTCCTGTTGCGAGAAGTCGAGCGGATTCGAGCAGTATGGGCACTGCAGCGGGCAGCGATAAGTCAGCTCAGCCAGCAGCCACAGCGGCGGCGTGGCGGTTTTATTCAGGTTCACGACACTGGATCCATTTCTGTTCTACGGCGGATTGCAGGAATTCCTTCACGTCATCATCCACGCCGCCCGCTTCCGGGAAACGGCTGTTGAGAATGGCGATGATGGCGGCCACATCCTGTTTGCCGGTGACCAGTTCAAGGATCGCCGTCGCGGTTTCATTCAGCTTCGCCATGCCTTCGGGATACAGCACCACATGGCTATCCTGCGCCGCTTCCCACTGCATGCGATAGCCACGACGGAAGGCCGGAATCAGATTATCTTTTATCATGTTACACCAGTCTTGTGCTGTGCCAGGACACCTGATCGGTGACCGTGTGATAAGGCGGGCGTTGCAAAGAATACGCCATGGTCATGGCATCCAGCAGCGTCCAGAGAATATCGAGTTTGAACTGCAGAATTTCCAGCATGCGGTTCTGCTGCTCAGCAGTGGTGAACACTTCCAGCGCCAGCGCCAACCCGTGCTCCACATCGCGGTTTGCCTGGCTCAGGCGGCTGCGGAAATAGAAGTAACCCTCTTCTTTGATCCACGGATAGTGCTGCGGCCAGCTGTCGAGGCGCGACTGGTGGATTTGCGGTGCAAACAACTCAGTTAATGAGCTACAGGCCGCTTCCTGCCAGTTGGCGCGACGGGCGAAGTTAACGTAGGCATCCACAGCAAAACGCACGCCCGGCAGCACCAATTTTTCGGACAGCAGGACTTCACGATCCAATCCCACCGCTTCACCGAGTTGCAGCCAGGCTTCAATACCGCCTTCCTGGCCGTTGCTGCCGTCATGATCGAGGATGCGCTGCACCCACTTACGGCGGGTTGCGGGATCCGGACAGTTCGCCATAATCGCCGCGTCTTTCAGGGGAATATTGGTCTGGTAATAGAAGCGGTTCGCGACCCAGCCCTGAATCTGTTCACGCGTCGCTTCACCATTATGCATCGCGATATGGTATGGATGATGAATGTGGTAAAACGCGCCTTTGGCACGCAGCGCCTGCTCAAACTCTTGAGGCGATAAGGCTTCGGTGATGATCACGATGCGCTCTCCTGCAGATGAATCGCCATCCCGTCCCAGCTCACTTCAATGCCCTGCTGCGTCAGATACTGACGCTGCGGCGACTGCTCGTTGAGGATCGGATTGGTGTTATTAATGTGAATCAGAATTTTGCGTGGTGCAGGCAGTGACGCCAGCAGCGCCATCAGGCCATGCTCTTCCGCGAGGGCCAGATGCCCCATCGCTTTGCCGGTGTTTTTACCGACGCCAGTGGCGAGCAACTCATCGTCTTGCCAGACGGTGCCGTCAATTAACAGGCAATCGGCTTTCTCCAGCCACGGCATGATCACCGCATCGGGCTCGCCCAGACCTGGCGCATACAGCAGCGTCTGCCCATTGGCGGTATTTTCAATAAACAACGCGACGTTATGACCCGGTAACGGGCGGTCGCGATACGGTGAGTATGGCGGCGCGTTGCTGAGAATCGGAATCGCGGTGAACTGCAGGTTACGACAGACATCGACGCGGAACGGTTCGAGTGGCGTAAGACCATGATGCTGCAGCCCGCCATTCCAGTGCTGCAACATGGTGAAAATCGGGAAACCGCTGGTGAGATCGGCATGCACCTCGGGCGTACACCACACCTGATGCGGGCAACCTTCGCGCAGACTGAGTAAACCGGTGGTGTGATCGATCTGACTGTCGGTAAGGATGATGCTGCCAATCGCCGTGCCGCGCAGCACCCCTTTTTTATTCAGTTCGGGTGTGTGGGCGATCTGCTGGCTGATATCTGGCGATGCGTTACACAGCACCCAATCTTCGCCGTTGTCACTGACAATGATCGAGGATTGCGTCCGCGCCTGAGCCTGAATCGTACCGTTGCGCAGGCCGCTGCAATTGGCGCAGTTACAGTTCCACTGCGGAAAGCCGCCGCCTGCCGCTGAACCGAGCACTTTAATAAACATGAGAGATAACCAGAATGAAAAATAAAATGCCCGCACGAACGGCGGGCAGAAAGTCTTAGCGGTTGGAGATGTACAGAGTCACTTCCAGGCCCAGACGCAGGTCAACAAATTCAGGTTTTTTCCACATAACTTTCTTCCTCAAAACAAATAACGCAGAGCAGGCTCTGCTGGAAATGCTTGCACCAGTAAACGAATTTTCTGGCAGCAAGGCACGACGCGGGCTGATGTTGCGCCAATGTAGCGGACAGATCAACCCTGATTCGGTAAGGGAATTGTGCTAATCCTGCCAAATCTGTTGCAGGACGCGCAGCCAGTTCCCCCAGGCAAACTGCTCAATCATAACTTGATCATAGCCGAGCGACGTCAGCAGCGCATAGAGATGCGGTAGCCCTGAAACATCTTTCAACGCATCGGGCACGCTAATGCCGTCGAAATCCGAACCAAATGCTACGTTTTCTGGCCCCATTATTTCAACTAAATGATCCAGATGTTTAACAATTTCGATCAATGGCGTATCACTATCACGCTTGCCATCCGGTCGTAAGAAAGCGTTACCAAAATTAATCCCTACCACTCCGCCGCTGTCGCGAATGGCACGCAGTTGCTGGTCGGTAAGATTGCGCGGCTGGGCGCAAAGCGCGTGCACGTTAGAGTGGCTAGCCACCAGCGGTGCCGTTGACAGCCGTCCTGTGTCCCAAAACGCTTTCTCATTCATATGCGACACGTCAATCATCATGCGATGGCGATTGGCAGCAAGGATTAACTGCTCACCGGCGGGGGTCAGGCCCGGTCCGGTGTCTGGCGAATGCGGGAAAGCACCGTTTACTCCCTCACCAAATCGGTTAGGTAAGTTCCAGAAAGGCCCGATGCTGCGCACGCCTGCCTGATAAAAGGCATGCAGATCTTCGCCATCGGCATCGAATCCATCCGCCCCTTCAATATGCGCGACCATCGCCAGCACGCCATCGTGGCGACAGCTGGCAATATCCGCCGCCGTCAGGCATAGACGGGCGCGCCCGCCGGACTGCGCTGCCAGCGTTTTGAGGATATCGAGTTGTTGCCAGAGAATATCGAGCGGCTGCCACTGCTCGTTTGCACGTTGCGGCGCGACCTCATTGATGTAACGCTGCGGCGGGACAAACAGTGCAAAGAGCCCACCGGCAAAACCACCCTGCTGCATACGAGGAAAATCCAGATGCCCTTTCTCAATGCCAGAAAAAAAGGCGCCAGCGGGATCGTCACGATGATGCAGCCACAGATTAAGCAGCAGGTCGTTATGACCATCGAAGGTTTTAAATAACATAGGGGATCACACAGCGAGACAACGTAGGCGCTATGCTACTCGCGCCCGGTTGATTCGCCAAACAAAGGGGCACAAAGCGTTAGTTTTGTGCAACCTTTAGGCCATGATAAAAGGTGGGTTTGACGTCGAGATGCTGCTTAATCAGGCCCTGTTTTTGATAAAAATCGGCGGTGTCCTGCTGTTGTGCGATGGTGGCGTCATCAATGGCTTGCCAATGCGACTGGCGGCGTGCAAAGGACTTCGCCGCGGCTTCTTTCGGGAAGCCGATGATTTTCGCCAGCGTGGTGGAGTACGCATCAACATGGCTGTTCGCCCAGCGATCCGCCGCCGCAAGGCGATTAACGTAATCCTGCAGCGCTGCACGTTTGGCCTCGTCATTGATTGCCGCATCGGTCGCCGCGAGGAAGCTGTTGCCGCTGGAGAGGCCAACGCCATTGATCAGCACACGTCCAGTATGCGTGACTTCCGCCAGCGCGGTATAAGGATCCCAGGTTGACCAGGCATCGACTGAACCGTTGGCTAATGCGATGCGTGCATCGGCGGGCGTCAGGAAGCGAAAGTTGACGTCTTTATCCGTTAAACCGGCCTTTTCCAGTGCTTTCAGCGCTTCAAAATGGCCAATGGATCCACGCCCGGTGGCAATATTTTTCCCTTTGAGATCGGCCACGGTTTTAATTTTTGAATCCGGGCTAACCAATACCGCTAAGCCTTCAGGCACAGATTTACTTACCGCCACCGCTTTCACCTGCGAACCCGCCGCCAGCGAGAACAGCAGCGGCGCATCACCAATAATACCCGCATCGACGGCGCCCGCATTCAGTGCCTCCGCCAGCGGTGCCGCTGCCGGGAACTCCGCCCATTCGATTTTATAATTGAGATTATTGAGCTGCTGCGCCGCTTCCATCTCGGCATGCATATTGCCTTTCTGGTCGGCAATGCGCAGTGTGACGGTTTCCGCCGCAGCGGTTCCACTGGCAAGCATCACTAACAGGGCTAAAGCTTTTCTTTTCATTCTATTTTCTCTTATAGCGCAAAATCCCAGACTACCCTGTTGTGCTAAAAGCCCAGATGCCGATTTCGTCTGAGGAAAATCATCCTGCGCATAAGCAGTACAACGCTTTTGGCCGTCGATTCTCATCATCCCACATTTGTTGTGAACGGTTGGGATAGCGAGGGTTCACAGAATGTGGGCCCGGCTGCTGCGGCAACTTCGCAACGAAATGTCAGTTACGCAATGTAGCTTGTCAGTTATGCGTGAGCAGCGTGCGGCGATGTGGTCCAGACTGAGTACAGACCCATAAGGAGAACCTCATGCTGAACCACCCTGCTGAAAAATATCGCCCCTTCCCGGTGATCGATTTACCCGACCGTCAGTGGCCATCGCGCCAGCTCACCCAGGCACCGCGCTGGCTTTCTACCGATCTGCGCGACGGCAACCAGGCGCTGGCTACGCCCATGGACAGCGCCCGCAAGCTCGAGTTTTGGCAGCTATTGCTGCGCTGCGGCTTCAAAGAGATTGAAGTGGCGTTTCCTGCCGCCTCACAAACTGATTTCGACTTTGTACGCCTGCTGATTGAGCAGAACCATATTCCGCAAGGCGTTGCGATTCAGGTACTGACGCAAGCACGCAGCGATCTGATTGATCGCACCTTTGAAGCCCTGCGCGGCGCACCGCAGGCGATTATTCATATGTACAACGCCACGGCACCGTTGTTCCGCGAACGCGTATTCCGCCAGAGCAAAGCAGAGATCATTGAGCTGGCCTGCGCTGGGGCACGGCAAATCCGCGCCCAATGTGAAGCACAAAACGACACCGCCTGGACCTTCCAGTATTCACCTGAAACGTTCTGCTTTACCGAACCAGAATTCGCGCTGGAGATTTGTGAAGCAGTCGCATCGATCTGGCAGCCGGGGCCTGAACGCCCGATGATTATTAACCTGCCCGCCACGGTGGAAGTGAATACTCCGAACGTCTATGCGGATCAGATCGAGTATTTCTGCCGACATTTTAGCCAGCGATCGCAGGTGGCGATTTGCGTGCATCCGCACAACGATCGCGGCACCGGCGTGGCCTGTGCCGAGCTGGCGATACTGGCCGGAGCCGATCGCGTTGAAGGCTGCTTGTTCGGTAATGGTGAGCGCACCGGCAATGTCGATATCGTAACGCTGGCGCTCAATTTGTATACTCAGGGCGTGGCACCGGAACTCGATTTCAGCGATATCCAGCAGGTGCTGGAAGTGGTGACCCGTTGTAACCAGTTGCCGGTGCATCCGCGCCATCCGTACGCTGGTGAGCTGGTGTTTACCGCGTTTTCGGGTTCGCATCAGGATGCGATTCGTAAGGGCTTTGCCGAACGCAATGAGCGTCAGGAGGCGATCTGGCAAATGCCGTATCTGCCACTTGATCCGATCGATATCGGTTGCAGCTACGAAGCGGTGATTCGCGTCAACAGTCAGTCCGGTAAAGGCGGTGCCGCCTGGCTGCTGGAGCAAAACCATGGCCTGCAGTTACCGCGCGGGTTGCAGCAGGAGTTCAGCCGCATTGTGCAGCAGCAAACCGATGCTCACGGACAGGAGATGACGCATCACGCACTGTGGCAACTGTTCTGCCAGCATTACGGCTTAACGCAGCCTGCACGCCGCTTGCTGGACGCGGAAAACCATAGCGATGAGAAAGGTGAAACACGATTTAAAGCGCGCCTGCAGGATGGCGGACAAACGCTGACGCTGGAAGGCAAAGGCAACGGACTGCTGTCGGCGGCGGTCGCGGCACTGCGTCAGCGCTATGATCTGGCAATCAGCATTGAGGATTACCACGAGCATACGCTGGGTAAACGCAGTGACAGCCGCTCTGTTACCTATATTAGCTGTACCAATGCACGCGGCGAACGTGCCTGGGGTGTGGGCATCGATAATGATGTGACACGCGCCTCATTACAGGCGCTACTCAACGCAGCCCACGCTTTTCTGCCGCAGGAAAGTAGTTCGCCGGTGTAACGCCGAGCACGCGGCGGAACATCGCACTGAAGGCGCTCGGGCTGTCATAACCGAGTTCGAGCGCCACCGTTAACACCGTTTCGCCCTGCGCCAGCCGCGCCAGCGCCACGCTGAGGCGTGCGCGGCGCACCCAATCGCTGAACTGCAAGCCCGTTTCGCGGTTAAAATGACGCGCCAGCGTGCGTTCAGCGACACAGAGTTCGCTGGCCGCTCTCGCGAGTGTCCAGATCTCGCCCGGTTGCTGATGAATTTGCTGGCACAGTGCACGCATCCTCTCACTTTCCGGCCACGGCAGGCCGAAGGGCAGCACATCCATTACGCGAATTTCATCGAGAATCAATTCATAAATGCGTTCTGCACGACTGCCAGAAGCGTATTGATCCGGCAATGCCAGAGCACTGACGATCAGCTCTCGCAGTAGCGGGGAAATCTGCACCACCTGACAACTGGCAGGCAGATCCGCTCGTGCGAGCGGATCGACAAACAGCGTGCGTGCCGCCACGGCACCCACAATCTGCAGTGCATGCCCGGTGCCCGCCGGTAACCACACGCCACGACTCGGCGGCACAATCCAGCAGCCCTGTCGGGTTTCGACTTTCACTACGCCGCTTAAGGTATGGATCAACTGTGCACAATCGTGGTGATGCCATGACTCAGCATCACCGTGCACATAATCGTGCGCATAAGGCACCAGCGGACGAAAGCTGAAATCGAAGTTGAGCCGCTGACTCATTTAGCGTTTCAGGTATTGGTAGACCGCCGCCAGGTCCTGCTCGCCGTAACCGGCATCGACCGCTTGCTGCCAGACGTCAACGATGTTCTCCAGCGCGGGCAGTTTGGTCTCACCCGCAGCATCCAGTGCCAGTCTTGCATCTTTCAAGGCCCACACCAGATGCATCTGCGGGGTGAAATCACCACTGGCGATCATACCCAGTTTCATTTTGGCGTACGGGGCTGCCAGCGGGCCGCCATCCAGCACTTTCCACAGATCGTCGGTGCTGAAACCAAACTGCTCCGCCAGGCGTGTACTCTCCGCCAGACTTTGCATCAGGCCAATCAGCCAGCTGTTGACCACCAGTTTCATACGCGAGCTGGCACCCGCCTCACCCAGCCACTGTGTGCCTTTTCCAATTGCAGCAAACACCTGCTCAGCGGCCTGCGCTTTGCTTTGATCGCCGCTGGCCATCACCAGAATCTGCGCATTTTCGGCAGGCGCTTTGGTACCGGAAACCGGCGCATCGATAAAGAGCACATCCGGACGTGCCTGTTGCAGGTCGGCAATCAGCGCATCAGTCGCTTCCACGCCAATAGTCCCCATCTGGCAGACGGTCGCGCCCTGCTTCAATGCACGGCTTGCTTCGGTCAGGGTCTGACGCGTGGTGTCGCCGTCAGACAGCATGGCGATCACCACGTCTGCGCCTTCAACGGCCTGCGCTGCGCTGTCAGCCAGTTGCAAACCGGCATCCAGCAGATCTTCACCCTTCGCACGTGTGCGGTTCCAGCCACGCACCACGAATCCTTTTTTCAGTAAGTTGGCGGCAAATGCATGCCCCATTGCGCCTAAACCTAATACCGCGACAACCGGTTGCTGACTCATTTTCACTCCCTTTTGTGCTTGCAGACAAAACCGCCAGACTGACAGAAAATCGTGCTGACAGCCAGGCGAGAGGTGCGGGGAAAATCGAATTCACCTTATATAAACGCGATTCGATTATTTTATTCCGTTCACCTATAATCAATTGGAAATATTCACTACACAAATCATTATCGATGGCATCAGAAAATCAAACCACAAAAGTGACACGCGAGCGTGGCAGACCAAGAGTCTTTGTCATGGATGAAGTCCTGGATAAGGCAATGATTGTCTTCCGGAAAAAAGGATACCACGCATCATCCATCGCTGACCTTGGCGAAGCCATGGGCCTGACAGCGGGAAGCATCTACAAGGCTTTTATCGATAAACGTACGCTGTTTCTGCGCGTTTTTGAACGCTACATTGCCATACGCAATGCGGACTTGCGTCAACGCCTGCAGCATTTTCCGAATGGCAGAGCGCGCATTGAAGAGTTGCTCCAGTTCTATCTGGATTCCGCTGTTGAGATTGAAGGCCGCAGAGGATGCCTGGTGGTCGGAAGCACCGTTGAACTTCAGACGCTCGATGAAGAGTTGTCCGAGCTTGTTCGGCAAGCCGTGATGCGCAACCAAAATTTTCTGATTTCGCTTGTCGCGGATGGCCAAAAAGATGGCTCTATTTCATCTCATGTTGATGCTGAAACAGCAGCAGGGCTACTATTGTGCGTGGCATTTGGCATGCGCGTGGTGGGTAAAGTACAAGATGTGACTAACGGAAAAAAAACCATTAGTATGGTCATGAAGGTTTTGGATTAATTCATTTGCCCTATTAGGAAATATGCATTTCCTAATTAAACCGGGTTATTCACCCTGATGGATTGTTGTCGAACAGGCTTAAGCGAGCCGTAAATGGCAAGACATGCGCAGCCCGATGTTTTTAACTTTTGCGATTAGCCTTAGGGAAATTAATATGTGCACCAATGATGCAGCAGATTCAAAAAAGCCTTTTACCGGGGATGAAGCAGAAAATCGCTCAGAAATTTCTGAAGAGGAAGCGCTGGGAAAACTCGTGGCCGAAATTTTAAGTTCAGGTAAAACGTTGAGCAGAAAAACGCTTTGCTTTGAGTTATTGAAACAACTTGACGTCTGCGAAGAGGCATCTGCAAAACAACACTATGCAAATATATTCAAGAAATTACTCTCCTGTTAAGGACAGCACGAATAAGCCAACCGTTGGATGACTGCTTTTCAGTTGCCCAGAAAATAGACACTTTCTGCGCACTGCTTTCAGGTGTTTTCACAGGGAACATAGCAATGCGATTTTACGCCTCGGTTATATTACTGCTTAGATGCCAGATTATTAGCAAACTGAATGATTTCACCCCAACACCGAGACATTGAAGTAACACTGACTCTCATCGGCGTTGAGGGTAATCCACTGTTATGCCACTACCCTCTCTATTTAAAATGCGATGCTCGCTTTGATATTCAACCTGCTACCTGATACGGACCCCGACCAGAGAGCCAGAATGCTGGCAAACGCATAGGGCAATAAACCCGCTACGCTTTAGGATTAAATCGCTCTCTTCCATGAATCAAAGTACTACGCCTGCTTTTTATACGGAACCGGGCATGATTAATAACAGTTCTCCAGAGCGGATCTGCGGTACTGCTTTGAAAACTTTCGAGTTTATTGAGAAGTTCCGTCCACTTAACCACCTGATAATCCTTATCTTTATCTAATGAATCTTTCATGTCTTGTATGATCTTATCGACACCTTCTTTTGCGTGCTTTAGGCTAGCGCCTGACTGGTGCTCAGCTGCGTGCTTTTTTATCAGGCGTGCAAAAACATCAACATCATTTTCATATGCGTCCAAGCGCACCTCTACAATGTTAGAAACTGCATATATCAATAGTGGGTTCCAGTGATTAATAAAGCGAAGCGGAATTACTAAACTTAAGATGCATATTAAATATATTTATTAGCCTTACTGTAATTTACCTTCAGTCAGATGAAAACGCATGGGTGACTTTGAATAAAATTGTACGGAATTTGACTAAATTTTGCTTTCTTTTATTAATCGTAGATTCATACACTATTTTTGAACAACTTCACAGGAAAAACTCACGATCAGCACTCCAGACATTCATAACTGTGAGTTTTATTTCATTTATTTTGAATGAATATAAAGATATAAATAATATACATGTCAGACCACACGAATTGATCATGAGCTTATTGTACAAGTTTTTAATATTTGTATAAATTTGATTGCCTGAGCAAGCCTTGTTGTGGATACCGAGCCGTGATGGCCAGGAAGATCGCTTCTCTTTTCAAAATTGTAGTTTTAAGATAACCCAATCTTGCTGGATCCTGCAATAACGCTAACGGATACACATAACTTCTACCCTTACTTTAATTGAGGCTTTTATGCAAGAATCGACTACCGCTAAGTCTCGATTACTCGACTATTTCCAGACGACTGGCGAGCAAGATTTAAGCGAACGCGTGATTATTTCTGAAATCCGCATGGAACTGCTGGCTAAAAAACACCGCATTACCAATAAGGATATCATTCTTGCACTGATATTAAGGCTTGAGTGCGAAAGTGACATTATTAAGCAGGATATTTACCGAAACGCACTGGAAATAGTTGTCCAGCGCACCCCGGATGACATTTCATAAACAAAGATTTAAGTGGAACCCGCGTTGTGATGAGCAAGGATGCCTAATCAATGTATACAATGCACACCCCGCGGTTTAACTGCTTACATTCACCATGCATATTTTCAGCCCAAAGATGCCCCAGATTCGTCCCCTCTCTCTGTCGATGCCATCAAATACGTTGTCTTATCCCCATTAAAAACAGGCCCAATGGCCTAATGCCAGTCAGTTAAGCCTGACTGGCATTTTTTCTTCTGGCTGTCGGATATTTATAGGGTCTCTCTTTCACCACCCTTGGGAACGAGCGCTCCCGTCGTCCCGGTAGTCTGACCATCTCTGCTATCGAACTTACGTCCTTTACCAGTTCCGGGATACGCCCAGGCGATGCGCCTTCAAGTGTCCAGAGCAGTTTCATCACCCACGCTGTCGATTCCCTGAAGCTGAGCTGGTTAGGCCAGTATCCCTTCAGCGTTGAGGCCATTCTTATCATCTGATATCTCACCAGATTGTAGGCCAGCAGCACGCCCCACAGCTCCTGTCTTATCATCTCCGGCTTCCTGCTGCGAAGCGTGAGCCTGCTGTCCTGGAGACCCTGCTTTATTTCACGATATCCCAGCTCTATCTCCCAGCGATGACTGTAGAGATCCGCTATTTCTTTACCCGGGTAACGCATCGCATCCGTCATCGACGTCAGGAACCGCCACGTCCGGCCTTTTATTTCCCGGCTTATCATCCTCATCTCTGTGTGCGCCGCCAGATGTGGCCATTTCTTCCGTGAATGAGCGGAGGTTTTTACCCGGATAAGTATGTCTCCCTTCCCCAGACGACGTACCTCTTC
>NZ_JBWXON010000030.1:0-48766 GCF_056678875.1 Pantoea folii
GTGGGTCGTGCAGGATTCGAACCTGCGACCAATTGATTAAAAGTCAACTGCTCTACCAACTGAGCTAACGACCCATCTTCAGGCTGCCGGACGCTTTGTTAAACTGCCCGGGCAACGGCGGCATATATTACTGATTTAGCGGGAGGGCGCAACCCTTATTTATCACCAAATCACTCAATTGCTTACCTTTCATGCTGCAAGACCAGAAATCATACGAAATCCGGTCTCTGCTGCACAAATTACATCCCAGCCAGACGCTTTTGCGCCAGTTTGGCAGATTCGCTGGTCGGGAATTGTTTGATCACTTGTTGATAGACCGCTTTAGCTTTCGCCGTATCGTTCTTCTCTTGCATGATCACGCCAACCTTAAACAGCGCTTCCGGGGCCTTCGGCGATTTCGCGTAATTTTTTACCACAGTGGCAAAATAATAAGCGGCATCATCTTTCTTGCCCTTGTTGTAATACAACTGACCGAGCCAGTAATTGGCATTGGGCTGGTAGGTGGAGTCAGGATACTTCTTCACCCACGCCTGCAGGGCCGTGATGGCCTGATCGAACTGTTTCTTCTCAAGAATCAGCGCAACTGCCGCATTGTAATCGGTATTCGCATCGCCGGTTTGTGCAGGGGCAGCGGAACTTCCACTGGCATTGCTACCACCTGCATCAGCGTTTCCCGCTGCTGCACCTGCGCCCGCCGCTGCGGCATCACCGCCACCGCTCGCCTGTGCGCCCGCATTACCACTGCTCAACGTATCGATCTGCTGATAGAGCTGCTTTTGGCGCTCAATCACCTGATTAAGTTGATAGCTGTTCTGCTGGATTTGGCCGCGCAGCGAATCGATATCGCTTTGGTTGTCACTCATCTGCTGCTGCAACTGCTGCAGAAGCTGAGCCTGGGCATTGGAGATACGTTCAAGATTGGTGACACGGTCTTCGACCGAGCCTGAGCCAACGCTACTGATTGACGCCTGGGCATTAGCGGCCCAGGGGGCCGCTACGCCAACCAGTAACGACAGACTCAATAGATGAAGTCTGAAGTTACTCATCATGTCATGCTCTTAGTAAACCAGTACGGCACGACGGTTTTTAGCGTAAGCCGCTTCGTCATGACCCAGTACAGCTGGTTTTTCTTTACCGTAAGAAACGATAGACATCTGGTCAGCAGAAACGCCTTTACCCTGCAGGTACATTTTCACTGCGCTAGCACGACGTTCGCCCAGGGCGATGTTGTACTCTGGGGTACCGCGCTCATCCGCGTGACCTTCGATGGTGACTTTGTAAGACGGGTTGCCGCGCAGGAATGCTGCGTGCTGATCCAGCATCTGAGCATAGTCAGAAGCCACGTCATACTTGTCCAGACCGAAGTAAACGATGTTGTTCTGCTGCAGCTGCTGCATCTGCAGACGCGCTTGCTCATCAGAAGACATGTTACCGTTCTGGCCAGCACCGTAAGCGCCGTTGTCTGCGCCCATACCAGTCTGGTCGTTGTTGTTGTTTTTGTGCGAGCTACATGCAGCTACCGCGATTACCGGCAGAGCCAGCATCAAACCCTTCAGCACTTTGTTCAGTTGCATTTCTTTATCCTATTATTTTGTTTGCTATACATTGTCATCCCCCGCTATGCAGGGGACTCATGCATTACAGATACGGCGACCAGGCAGGGAATTTGACCTGTCCATCAGTTGCCGGAAGACGCGCTTTGAAACGCCCATCTGTTGAAACCAACTGCAACACGGAACCCATCCCCTGAGTAGAGCTATAGATTACCATCGTGCCGTTAGGCGCCAGACTTGGCGTCTCATCCAGGAACGTGTCCGTTATTGTTTGAACGGCTCCCGTTACCAGATCCTGTTTGGCGACATGCTGAGCGCCACCGGCGCTGCTGATCATCACCATGGTTTTGCCGTCAGTTGACACATCCGCATCCTGGTTCTGAGAACCTTCCCAGGTAATACGTTGTGGCGCACCGCCGTTGATACCCACTTTATAAATCTGAGGCGCACCTGCCTGATCCGAGGTATAGGCCAGTGTCTGGCTATCCGGGAACCAGGTCGGTTCGGTGCTGTTGTAGCGACCGTCGGTCACCTGACGCGTCTGACCTGAGGCCAGATCCATCACGTACAAGTTCAGGCTGCCAGTTTTAGACAGCGCGAACGCCAGTTTTGTACCATCCGGCGAGAAGGCCGGCGCACCGTTGTGGCGCGGGTAAGAAGCCACCTGACGGATGGCACCGTTTGACAGCGTTTGTACTACCAACGCCGATTTACCGCTTTCAAAGGTCACGTAGGCTACTTTGCTGCCGTCTGGAGACCAGGCCGGTGACATCAACGGTTCTGGTGAACGGTGCACGGTAAACTGGTTGTAGCCATCGTAATCAGATACGCGCAATTCATACGGGAACTGGCCGCCGTTGGTTTGCACCACATACGCGATACGCGTACGGAATGCGCCTTTGATACCGGTCAGCTTCTCAAACACTTCATCACTGGCGGTGTGGCCTGCATAACGCAGCCATTGCTTAGTGACTTTGTAAGAGTTCTGCGCCAGCACCGTGCCAGGTGCACCGCCAGTGTCCACCAGCTGGTAAGCGATCTGGTAGCTACCGTCCGGGTTTGGCGTGACCTGGCCCACGACAACCGCATCAATACCCAATGCGCTCCAGGCAGCAGGTTGCACTTCCTGCGCGCTGGTCGGCTGCTGTGGCAGACGTGAACGATCCAGCGGGTTGAATTTACCGCTATTGCGCAAGTCAGCCGCGACGATGCCGCCAATGTCTTCTGGCGCCGCGCCTGGGCCAGCCCATTTGAACGGCACCACACCAATTGGACGTGCGGTGTTCACGCCCTGCGTAATTTCAATGCGCACTTCTGCGTGCAGCATGGCTGCCCACAGCAGTACAAAAAAACCTAAGGTTACACGAAGTGCCTGCTTCATCTTTTCTCCCTTATCTGAACCTGAGTCCACGATAATTCGCACAGTTCCTGAAAAACACGAGTGTTCATAAATTACGGCAAGCTAACCTTAGTTCAACCTGCCGTGAGTTACTGCATTATTCCGGTTTGAAACGCATTGGGGCGTTTTTAAACACTTCATACACCGCTTGCGATGGCGGCTTAGGAATTCGAGCCTGCTTCGCGGCGGTGATTGCAGCCTGGCACAATGCCGGGTCGCCACCTTCTGCTTTGACATCAATCAGCAAACCGTCAGGTGCCAATTTGATACGCAGATTACACTCTTTACCCTTAAAGGTATCCGCATCGTAGAAGCGACTTTGAATCGCACCAACGACCTGGCCCATATAAGAGTTAATCTCAGCGCCTGATGCACCCGCTTTCTTCTGATTCCCCTGCCCTGCCGCACCGCCAGAGGCCGTGCCACTTTTCGGTGCATTCTTACCGGACGAGAGACCACCTAACAGGTCATCAACGTCACTTTCATTCTTGGCAGCTTCAGAAGCGGCTTTCTTTTTAGCATCTGCGGCTGCTTTCGCTTTGGCTGCTGCATCAGCTTTCGCTTTCGCGGCAGCATCCGCTTTAGCTTTCGCGTCGGCAGCCGCTTTCTCTTTCGCTGCCTCAGCGGCTTTCTCTTTTGCTTCTGCGGCAGCCTGCTCTTTCGCTTCTTTCGCTTCCTGAGCCGCTTTCGCTTTAGCGTCCGCAGCAGCCTGCGCTTTGGCCTCGGCGGCAGCTTGCGCTTTCGCTTCGGCGGCGGCTTTGGCTTGCTCTACCGCTTTCTCTTTCGCCGCTTCAGCAGCCGCTGCTTTGGCCTGTTCGTCCGCTTTCTTCTTCGCGTCCGCTGCAGCCTGCTTCGCCTCTTCTACCGCTTTGGCTTTGGCATCTGCCGCCGCTTTAGCTTGCGCATCCGCTTCAGCTTTGGCGTCGGCCTTAGCTTTTGCGGCGGCCGCTTCAGCTGCCTTCTGCTGATCCTGCGCCTGCTTCGCAGCTGCTTCAGCGGCTTTCTGCTGCTCAGCTTGCTGTTTGGCCTGCTCTTTGGCTTCCTGCTGCGCCTGCAAACGCTCTTTTTCCATCTCTTTCAAGCGCTGCTGCTCAGCGGCTTGCTTCTGCTGTAACTCTTCAGCCTGCTGCTGTGATTGTTTCTGGCGCTGCTGCTCGGCACGTTGGCTGTCGCGTTGCTGATTCTGCTGGCGGTTGTACTGTTCAACCACCGCGCCGGAATCGACCATCACGGCATCAATGTCACTGCCGCCGCCACCGCCGCTGGATTCGATCTTTTCGTTAAACGAGCTCCAGATCAGCAGGGCGATCAGCACGATGTGCAGAATCACCGAAATGATTATCGCGCGTTTTAACTTGTCGTTCTGCTCGGTTACCTTCGACACTCTCGGATCCCAAAAACGGTTCGCTTTAAATCGGCTGTGTCATCAAACCGACAGATTTCACGCCTGCCTGATGTAACAGGTTCAACGCCTTGATGATTTCGTCGTAAGGCACGTCTTTCGCTCCACCAATCAGGAACACCGTCTTCGGATTGGCTTCAATGCGACGCTGTGCTTCGCTCACCACCTGTTCCGGCGGCAGCTGCGTCATACGATCGTGATCCACCACCAGGCTGTATTGCCCGACGCCAGCCACTTCAACAATGACCGGGGGATTATCATCCGTTGAGACCGTTTTCGAGTCGGTCGCATCAGGCAGATCCACTTCCACGCTTTGCGTAATAATCGGCGCAGTTGCCATGAAGATGAGCAGCAACACCAACAGTACGTCCAGCAGTGGAACTATGTTGATTTCCGACTTAAGGTCGCGGCGCCCGCGACCACGGGTTCTGGCCATCGTTAACCTCGACTTACTTCGTGTTGTCGGTGGAGAAAGCCTGACGATGCAGGATAGCCGTGAACTCTTCCATAAAGTTGTCGTAGCCCTGCTCCAGCTTGTTGACGCGCTGGTTCAGACGGTTATACGCCATAACGGCAGGAATGGCCGCGAACAAACCGATGGCAGTGGCGATCAGCGCTTCGGCAATACCCGGCGCAACCATCTGCAACGTCGCCTGTTTCACCGCGCCAAGCGCGATAAAGGCGTGCATGATCCCCCACACCGTACCGAACAGACCGATATACGGGCTGATGGAACCAACGGTGCCAAGGAAAGGAATGTGGTTTTCCAGCGCTTCCAGCTCACGGTTCATTGAGATGCGCATCGCACGGCTGGCGCCCTCGACCACCGCTTCTGGCGCGTGGTTGTTAGCACGGTGCAAACGGGCAAACTCTTTGAAGCCCGAATAGAAAATTTGCTCAGATCCGCCCAGCTCATCGCGGCGTCCCTGGCTTTCCTGATACAGGCGCGATAACTCGATGCCTGACCAGAACTTATCTTCAAAGGCTTCGGCTTCGCGACCCGCCGCATTCAGGATGCGCGTGCGCTGAATAATGATCGCCCATGAGGCAATAGAAAAGCCGATCAAAATCAACATGATAAGTTTGACCAGAAGGCTCGCCTTCAGGAACAAATCAAGAACATTCATGTCAGTCACTGCTTGAACTCCGCGACAATAGACTTGGGAAGCGCAATCGGCTTCATTAGATGTGGGTTGATGCAGGCAATCAGGACTTCTGCTTCATTCAGCACTTTGCCTTCTGCATTCACGATACGCTGCGAGAACGTCATGGTGGCGCGAGTCATGGCGGTCACTTCACTCTGGATATCCAGAAGATCGTCAAGACGTGCTGCGGCAACAAAGTCTATCGTCATGCGTCGTACCACAAACGCCACCTGTTCTTCTAACAGGGCTTGTTGATTGAAATGGTGCTGGCGCAACATCTCGGTACGTGCTCGTTCATAGAAAGCAAGATAACTGGCGTGGTAAACCACACCACCGGCGTCGGTGTCTTCGTAATAGACCCGAACCGGCCAGCGAAACAGCGTTGTACTCACTCTACATCCCGGTCTCATTTTAAACGTTGCTACTATACGCAAGTGAGATCGGCTTGGGAATGGTCCGCCAGAGCCAGGAGAAAATAATTATCACACGTTAACAACTGGAAGGAATTTCAGGATATTTCTTGACCAGGCGCTGACATAAACTCACGTCAGCGCCCGAATAAAGCGGATAAAAACAGCCTCGGGGACTCAATGATAGAACCAATAGATTCCCAGAATGAGTACGATCATCGCAGGCAACGGTGAAAACACGGCTCGCCAACGCGTTTGCAATGGACGGAAGCCCGTACCATGAATCACGCCGGTGCACACCGCCCAAATCATCAATAATCCATGCCAGATGGCTAAGTCGCTCGTGCGGGCGGCAAAGCGTGACGGTTGCCAGATAACACAGCCCGCCAGCCACAGCGCCAGTATCAGCGAAAGGGCCCGTAACGGGCCCTTGTCCATCAGACGATACAGCGTCTGAATCAGTGTGCGCATCAGTGTTGTTTATCCTTTGCGCCACTCTCTTCTGCTTGCTCAATCGCCAGCGCCGTGATCACGCCAAACGCACAGGCCAGCAAAGTGCCAAGAATCCAGGCAAAATACCACATGCTCAATCTCCTTAATCAGTACAGGGAGTGCGTATTGCTCTCAATGTGTTCTTTGGTGATACGGCCAAACATCTTGTAATAACACCACGCGGTATAGGCGAGGATAATCGGGACAAAGATGATGGCGGCGAAGGTCATCACTTTCAGCGTCAGCAGGCTTGAGGTGGCATCCCACATGGTCAGGCTAGTGCCCGGCACGGTGCTGGAAGGCATAATGAACGGGAACATCGCGATGCCTGCAGTCATGATGACGCATGCCAGCGTCAATGAAGAAAAGACAAACGCCCAGGCGCCCTTCTCCATGCGCGAACAGAGCACGGTCAGCAGCGGCAGCACTACACCAAGCAGCGGGAACAGCCACAGGATTGGCGTCTGCTCGAAGTTCACCATCCACGCACCGGCTTCACGCACCACTTCTTTGCCCAGCGGGTTGGATGCAGCGTGATGATCGATGACGCTTTTCACCACATAGCCATCTATTCCGTATTTCACCCACACACCGGCTAATACGAAGCACACCATCATCACCAGCGCACTGATTTGCGCAGTGCCGCGCGCACGCAGGTGCAGATCGCCGTTGGTACGCATCTGCAGATAGGTCGCACCCTGTGTCAGGATCATCGCGACGCTGATCACACCCGCCAGCAAGCCAAACGGATTGAGTAACTGGAAGAAGTTACCGGTGTAGAACAGACGCAGATACTCATCCGCATGGAAAGGTACGCCCTGCAGCAAGTTGCCGAAGGCCACGCCAATCACCAGTGGTGGTACAAAGCTGCCGATGAAAATGC
Organism: Pantoea folii; assembly: GCF_056678875.1. Lineage (NCBI taxonomy): Bacteria > Pseudomonadati > Pseudomonadota > Gammaproteobacteria > Enterobacterales > Erwiniaceae > Pantoea > Pantoea folii. The sequence goes on from NZ_JBWXON010000030.1 coordinate 7,285, forward strand.
CCCAGTCCCAGGTGTTGCGCCAGCGCATGTCCTCAATCTTCGAACGGTAGTCAAAACCCACCGGGCGGAAGAACAGCGAAGCCAGCACCAAAATCATCGCCACATAGAAGCCGGAAAACGCGGCGGCGTAAACCATTGGCCAGGCGGCAAACAGCGCGCCACCCGCGGTGATCAGCCATACCTGGTTGCCGTCCCAGTGCGGGGCGATGCTGTTAATCATGATACGTCGTTCGGTATCGGTACGGCCAAGGATGCGCGTCAGCATACCGACCCCCATATCAAACCCGTCGGTAACCGCAAAGCCAATTAGCAGCACGCCAATCAGCAACCACCAGACAAAGCGCAATACTTCATAATCAAACATGGTTGCTCTCCTTATCCACGAACGGGCTGAGCAGCCGCTTTCACGGTCTCATGATGGTAGCGGCCAGTCTTCAGGCTGCTGGGTCCCAGACGGGCGAACTTGAACATCAGGTACATTTCCGCCACCAGGAAAAGGGTGTAGAGACCGCAGATCAAAATCATTGAGAACAGCAGATCGCCAACGGTCAGTGAGGAGTTCGCCACGGCGGTCGGCAGCACTTCACCAATCGCCCACGGCTGACGACCATACTCAGCGACAAACCAGCCTGATTCGATGGCAATCCATGGCAGCGGAATACCGTACAGCGCCGCCTTGAGCAGCCAGCGGCTCTTACCAATGCGGTTGCGAATCACACTCAGGAATGACAGTGCGATAATGCCCAGCAGCAACACGCCACACAGCACCATGATGCGGAAGGCGAAATAGAGCGGAGCCACACGTGGAATCGAATCCTGTGTCGCTTTCTGAATCTGCGCTTCAGTCGCATTCGCCACATCCGGGGTATAGCGCTTCAGCAGCAAGCCATAACCGAGATCCTGTTTGCTGGCTTCGAACTGGCTACGCACCGCAGGATCTTTGCTGCCCGCGCGCAGTTCATTCAGCAACGCGTAGGCTTTCATGCCGTTGCGGATACGCACTTCATGCTGCGACAGCAGATCTTTCAGACCGGTGACCGGTGTATCCACCGATCGCGTCGCGATCAGCCCGAGCAAATACGGGATTTGAATCGCGTACTTGTTCTCCTGCGAATCCTGATCGGGAATACCAAACAGCGTGAAGGCCGCAGGTGCAGGCTGCGTTTCCCACTCGGCTTCAATCGCTGCGAGTTTGGTTTTCTGTACGTCACCCATTTCATAACCGGATTCATCACCCAGCACGATAACGGACAGAATCGCCGCCATGCCGAAGCTGGCCGCGATACCGAATGAGCGCTTAGCGAAAGCCACATCGCGGCCTTTCAGCAGATACCAGGCACTGATACCCAGCACAAACATCGCGCCAGCGGTGTAACCTGCCGCCACGGTGTGGACAAATTTCACCTGCGCAACCGGGTTGAGCACCAACTCGGAGAAGCTCACCATCTCCATGCGCATGGTTTCGAAATTAAATTCGGATGCGATCGGGTTTTGCATCCAACCGTTCGCCACCAGAATCCACAGCGCAGACATGTTAGAACCGAGCGCCACCAGCCAGGTGACCGCCAGGTGCTGGACTTTGCCAAGGCGATCCCAACCGAAGAAGAACAGACCAACAAAGGTGGATTCAAGGAAGAACGCCATCAAGCCTTCAATGGCGAGCGGCGCACCAAAGATATCGCCGACGTAGTGGGAGTAATATGACCAGTTGGTCCCGAACTGAAACTCCATGGTGAGACCGGTTGCGACACCCAGCGCAAAGTTGATACCGAACAACTTGCCCCAGAACTTGGTCATGTCTTTATAAATTTGCTTACCCGTCAGGACATATACGGTTTCCATGATCGCCAACAAAAACGCCATACCCAGCGTTAAGGGGACGAACAGGAAATGGTACATCGCCGTCAGGGCAAACTGTAAACGCGACAGCTCGACAATATCTAACATGATGACTCCTTGCTCCTCGCATGAATTTACTCTGCGGCTGACAACGGTAAACAACGAACATTGACGTGCAGAATAAGATCCAGGAACGACTGATTATTGATTCCAGTTTTATTACTGACAGAACAGAGAAATCTGTAGCCCGAAATGAGTGAGTAACAGTGTTGAAAATTTCCCGAAAAACCGATCGCTTCAATCTGTTTCGAGCAGGAGTGTGATGCAAGAAGGCGGCAGAATTGCGCTAACAACGCCTGGCTCAAACTCCTGAAAATTCGCGGAAAAGACTGAATTGATGCAGCGCAATTTATACCGTTTGTCGTGCGTGATGCCAGCAGTAAAGTTTGTTATATCTCACCCTTTATTGATCTGGATTAAGACAATATTTTTTCAGATATGTAGTGTTAGCGTTGTTGTTAATTAGTTGTCATGAACGCGTGATGCAATTAAGGAAATAATTACTTCTCCCGTATTTTTTTAACGTTAATACCGGATACTCAGGTTTAATTTCCCCTGTGAGATCACGCACATTTTCTTATCTTTACCTTACCAACTCAGTAAGCATAGCCGCAGATTTTATCTCCGTTACGGTTTTTCCCTGCTTTTTGTGTGACTCTGCACAGGGCGCTGTTGCCACTGGCTTCCCCTCCCTTTCAGGCATAAAAAAGCCACCCGAAGGTGGCTTCATGCGCATCCACAGTGATGACTTATTTGATTGGCAGAACTGCTTTAACGGCGTCGCCAATGTCAGCCAGGCTGCGTACGGTTTTCACACCGGCCGCTTCCAGCGCGGCGAATTTCTCGTCAGCGGTGCCTTTACCACCAGCAATGATGGCGCCTGCGTGGCCCATACGTTTGCCTTTCGGTGCAGTTACACCCGCGATGTAGCCGACAACCGGCTTGGTCACGTGCTCTTTAATGAAGGCTGCGGCTTCTTCTTCAGCGCTACCACCGATCTCACCGATCATGACAATCACTTCGGTCTGTGGGTCATCCTGGAACATTTTCAGGATATCGATGAAGTTTGAACCTGGGATCGGGTCACCACCGATACCGACGCAGGTTGACTGGCCGTAACCAATGTCAGTGGTCTGCTTAACGGCTTCATAAGTCAGGGTACCTGAACGGGATACGATACCGACACGGCCTGGCTGGTGAATGTGGCCCGGCATGATACCGATCTTACATTCGCCTGGGGTGATCACGCCTGGGCAGTTCGGGCCGATCATGCGCACGCCAGCTTCATCCAGCTTCACTTTCACGGTCAGCATATCCAGCGTTGGGATGCCTTCGGTGATGGTGATGATCAGTTTGATGCCTGCGTCGATGGCTTCCAGGATACCGTCTTTGCAGAACGGAGCTGGAACGTAGATCACGGTCGCGGTCGCGCCTGTGGCTTCTACCGCTTCACGCACGGTGTTAAACACTGGCAGACCCAGATGCGTGGTGCCGCCTTTGCCTGGCGTGACACCGCCAACCAGCTGCGTACCATAGGCCAAAGCCTGCTCAGAGTGGAAAGTCCCCTGGCCACCGGTGAAACCCTGGCAAATGACTTTGGTGTTTTTGTCGATAAGAATGGACATTATTTACCCTCCGCGGCAGCAACAACACGCTGCGCAGCGTCTGTCAGGCTGGTTGCTGCAATGATGTTCAGACCGCTGTCGGCCAGTTTCTGCGCGCCCAGCTCGGCGTTGTTACCTTCCAGACGTACCACTACTGGCACGTTCACACCCACTTCTGCAACTGCACCGATGATGCCGTCTGCGATCAGGTCGCAACGCACGATGCCGCCGAAGATGTTAACGAATACCGCTTTAACGGCATCGTCAGACAGGATGATTTTGAAGGCTTCGGTTACGCGCTCTTTGGTCGCGCCGCCGCCGACATCAAGGAAGTTAGCTGGCTGGCCACCGTGGTGTTTCACGATGTCCATGGTACCCATTGCCAGACCGGCACCGTTCACCATACAGCCGATGTTGCCATCCAGCGCAACGTAGTTCAGTTCCCACTGTGTTGCATGTGCTTCACGTGGATCTTCCTGGCTTGGATCGCGCATTTCACGCAGCTCAGGCTGACGGAACAATGCGTTACCGTCGGCGCCCAGTTTGCCATCGAGGCAGATCAGGTCGCCCTGCTTGGTGATCACCAGCGGGTTGATCTCAACCATCGCCAGGTCGCGTTCCAGGAACATGGTCGCCAGACCCATGAAGATTTTGGTGAACTGGCTAACTTGCTTACCGGACAGGCCCAGTTTGAACGCCAACTCACGACCCTGGTATGGCTGAGGTCCGGCCAGCGGATCCAATGCCATTTTGTGGATCAGGTGCGGGGTTTCTTCCGCCACTTTCTCGATTTCCACGCCGCCTTCGGTGGAAGCCATGAAGATCACGCGACGGGTAGCACGGTCAACTACCGCACCCAGATACAGTTCCTGGTCGATGTCAGTCGCGGCTTCAACCAGAATCTGGTTTACCGGCTGGCCATCAGCATCAGTTTGGTAGGTCACCAGACGCTTGCCCAACCAATGCTCAGCAAATGCACGGATATCTTCCTTGCTGTTCACCACTTTCACGCCACCCGCTTTACCGCGGCCACCGGCATGTACCTGACATTTTACTACCCACGGACCTGCGCCAATTTTAGAGGCGGCTTCTTCTGCTTCACGTGGCGTAGCGCAGGCGTAACCAGTTGGAGCTGGCATGCCATAGCGAGCAAACAACTGCTTCGCCTGGTATTCATGTAAGTTCATGATGTTCTATCCATTCAGATATGAGTTTGGGCGCACCGTTGTGCGATGCGCCCGGCGAAAATTAGACGTCCAGCAGCAGACGTGCCGGATCTTCCAGCATCTCTTTCACCGCGACCAGATAGCCCACGGATTCACGGCCATCGATCAGACGGTGGTCATAAGAGAGTGCCAGATACATCATTGGCAGGATCACAACCTGACCATTGACCGCCATCGGGCGCTCTTTGATCGCGTGCATGCCCAGAATCGCGCTCTGCGGTGGGTTGATGATCGGGGTAGACATCAGAGAACCGAACACACCGCCGTTGGTGATGGTGAAGTTACCGCCGGTCAGCTCGTCAACCGTCAGCTTACCGTCACGGCCTTTCACCGCCAGTTCTTTAATTTTCTTCTCGATGTCAGCCATGCTCAGCGCATCAACATCTTTCAGCACTGGGGTTACCAGGCCGCGCGGCGTAGACACCGCGATGCTGACGTCGAAGTAGTTGTGGTAAACCACATCTTCGCCATCGATAGAAGCGTTCACTTCTGGATAGCGTTTCAGGGCTTCAACCACCGCTTTGATGTAGAAGGACATGAAGCCCAGACGCACACCGTGACGTTTCTCAAACGCGTCGCCGTACTGCTTACGCAGATCCATGATCGGCTTCATGTTGATTTCGTTGAAGGTGGTCAGCATCGCGGTGCTGTTTTTCGCTTCCAGCAGACGCTCAGCCACACGCTTACGCAGACGCGTCATTGGTACGCGTTTTTCGCTGCGGTTAGCCACAGCAGCCTGTGGTGCCGCGGCCGCTGCTGCAGGCGCCGCTTTCGCGCCGTCAGCTTTCTTCGCGACATGCTTCTCAACATCTTCACGCGTCAGACGACCGCCGACACCGGTGCCTTTAATCTGGCTCGCGTCGAGGTTGTTTTCAGCGATCAGGCGACGAACCGCAGGGCTCAGCGCATCGTTGCTCTCTTCTTCCAGAGACGCGGTTTTACGCTGTTCTGGTGTCGCTTCTTTCGTTTCTACTTTCGCAGAGGTCTCTTTACCACCGCTGTTGCCTTCCACCAGGCGGCCTAACAGCTGGCGCGAGAGCACCGTAGCGCCTTCGTCTTCCAGAATCGCTTCCAGTACACCGTCTGCTGAAGCAGGCACTTCAAGCACAACTTTGTCCGTTTCAATCTCAACCAGTACTTCATCGCGACTGACCGCATCGCCGGGTTTTTTGTGCCAGGTTGCAACCGTTGCGTCCGCTACGGATTCAGGCAAATCGGGAACCAGAATTTCTACGCTACTCATTTTCTTTCCTTTTAATTAACCAAGGTTCAGCGCGTCGTTAACCAGGTCTTGCTGCTGTTGTTGATGTACGGACATGTAGCCCACGGCTGGTGAAGCAGAAGCCGGACGACCTGCGTAACGCAGTGACGCACCGAAGGGAACCACTTCGCGGAAATGATGCTGACTGCAATACCATGCGCCCTGATTCAGTGGCTCTTCCTGACACCAGACGAAATCCTGCACATGTGCATAATTTTTCAATACGTCCTGCACCACTTTGTGCGGGAACGGATAGAGCTGTTCGATACGCACGATGGCGACATCGGTCTGCTCATTCTTGCGACGCTGTTCCAGCAGATCGTAATAAACCTTACCGGAACACATCACCACGCGTTTCACTTGCTTCGGATCCAGATCGTCAATCTCGCCAATCGCCGGTTGGAAGCTACCATTGGCCAGCTCTTCCAGGCTGGAGACCGCCAGTGGATGGCGCAGCAGCGATTTCGGTGACATCACAATCAGCGGACGGCGCATACCGCGCAGCGCTTGACGACGCAGCATGTGGTAAACCTGTGCTGGCGTTGACGGCACGCATACCTGCATGTTCTGTTCAGCACAGAGTTGCAGATAGCGCTCCAGACGCGCAGAGGAGTGCTCTGGACCCTGGCCTTCATAACCGTGTGGCAGCAGCATCACCAGGCCACACATACGGCCCCACTTCTGCTCGCCGGAGCTGATGAACTGGTCGATCACCACCTGAGCACCGTTGGCGAAGTCGCCGAACTGCGCTTCCCAAATGGTCAGCACGCGCGGTTCTGCGGTGGCATAGCCGTATTCAAAGGCCAGTACCGCTTCTTCTGACAGCACGGAATCCCAGACCTTGAACTGACCCTGGCCGTTATGGACATGGTGCAGCGGGGTATAGGTTGAGCCGTTGGTTTGGTTGTGGATCACCGCATGACGGTGGAAGAAGGTGCCACGGCCGGAGTCTTCACCCGACAGACGAACAGGAATGCCTTCATCTACCAGCGTGGCGTACGCCAGGTTTTCCGCGCCGCCCCAGTCAAATGGCTTGTTGCCTTCCGCCATCTCTTTACGGTCGTTGTAAATCTTCGCCACGCGCGACTGCACTTCGACGGCTTCCGGTACACTGCTGATGCGGCGCGCCAGCTCTTGCAGGCGTTTGTACTCAACCGTGGCAGGATAGTTTTCATCCCACTCGTGGTTCAGGTACGGCGACCAAGTGAAGGAGTGCAGGCTCATCGGACGCCATTCTGGCACCACGCATTCGCCTTCATCCAACGCATCACGGTAGAGATTGACCAGTTCGGTCGCATCTTCTAACGTCGCCACACCTTCGCTTTCCAGCTGATCGGCGTAGATCTTACGTGGCGTTGGGTGTTTCTTGATTTTCTGGTACATCAGCGGCTGGGTTGCACTTGGCTCATCCGCTTCGTTATGGCCGTGACGGCGGTAGCACACCAGATCGATAAACACGTCGCGTTTAAAGGTGTTGCGATAATCCAGCGCCAGGCGAGTCACGAAGGCCACCGCTTCTGGATCGTCCGCATTCACGTGGAAGATTGGCGCCAGCACCATCTTGCCGATGTCGGTGCAGTAAGGCGTTGAACGCGCATCTTTCGGGTTCGAGGTGGTGAAACCTACCTGGTTGTTAATCACGATGCGAACGGTACCGCCCACTTCGTAACCGCGCGCCGCAGACATGTTCAGGGTTTCCTGCACCACGCCCTGGCCGATCACCGCCGCATCACCGTGGATGGTGATCGGCAGAACTTTGTTGCTGCTTGGCTCAGCCAGACGATCCAGACGTGCACGCACCGAACCCATGACCACTGGGCTTACGATTTCGAGGTGTGACGGGTTAAACGCCAGCGCCAGGTGCACTAAACCACCTTCGGTTTCAACGTCAGACGAGAAGCCCATGTGGTACTTCACGTCGCCAGTGCCAAGGTGCTCTTTGTGTTTGCCGGAGAATTCGTCAAACAGATCCTGTGGCTTTTTACCCAGTACGTTGATCAGGACGTTGAGACGACCACGGTGTGCCATCCCCAGTACCACTTCACGCGTGCCGCTTTTGCCTGCATGGCGGATCATTTCGCGCAGCATCGGCACCAGTGCATCACCGCCTTCCAGTGAGAAGCGTTTTGCACCTGGAAATTTCGCGCCGAGGTATTTTTCCAGACCTTCAGCCGCGGTCAGCTCTTTCAGGAAACCTTTTTTCTCGTCGCTGCTGAATGACGCATGGCCGACCACCGATTCCAGACGCTGCTGAATCCAGCGTTTCTCATCGGTGTTGTTGATGTGCATGTACTCTGCACCAATCGAGCCACAATAGGTCTGCTGCAGCGCCGCGAACAGATCAGCCAGCTTCATGGTCTCTTTACCAATGGCAAAGGAACCTACGTTAAAGCTTTCCTGAAAATCGGCGTCGGTGAGATCGTGATAAGAAGGGTCAAGATCCGCAACCCGATCTTGTTTCCACAGGCCGAGCGGATCGAGGTTAGCGTGCTGATGGCCGCGGAAGCGGAACGCATTGATCAGCTGCAGCACTTTAACCTGTTTGGAATTAGTAGCCGGATCGGTGACTGAGGATGTGTAGCGGGTCGCATCTTTTGCCAGGCGGCGGAAGTAATCACGCGTGGTGGAGTGAAACTGCTCAGGTTTCACGCCAGTGCCGGGCAGCTGTTGGAACAGCTCGCGCCACATTTCATCAACTGAGTCAGGATCGGTCAGGAAATCCTCATAGAGTTGCTCTATGTAGGATTGGTTCGCGCCGGCCAGCCAGGAGGAGTCCAGCCAGGGTTTCATCGCGCTGTTCTGCATTGTGATCCCTTAAGCATTAATCTGCTTTTTATGAGGTTTCATTTGTTGCCGCTTTCGCGGCTTGCCGTAGTGAGTTCAGCGATACGAACCTGTGCGCAACCGGCGCCTGGCCCGTAAGGGAACCTTTATAAGCGTGGTCAGTACCGCGCTTATAAAGGCTTCCGTAAACTGCCGGGAACCTTAAGTTCCCGGACAGTGACTTCAGTGTGTTACGCCCCGCGTTGCAGCAGCATCGACTTAATATGGCCGATAGCGCGCGTCGGGTTTAGTCCTTTCGGGCACACGCTCACACAGTTCATGATGCTGTGACAGCGGAATACACTGAAAGCATCGTTCAGATTGTCCAGACGCGCATCGGTTTCGGTATCGCGGCTGTCGATCAGGAAACGGTAAGCGGCTAACAAACCTGCCGGACCGATGAACTTGTCCGGGTTCCACCAGAACGATGGGCACGAGGTCGAGCAGCAAGCGCACAGAATACACTCGTACAATCCATCCAGGTGCTCACGGTCTGCCGGGGTCTGCAGATGCTCGCGTGCTGGCGGATTTTCCCCATTATTCAACAGGAAAGGCTTAATCTTCTCATACTGCGTATAGAATTGTCCCATATCAACGACGAGGTCGCGGATCACCGGCAAACCAGGCAGTGGACGGATAACAATTTTCTTCGTGCCATTACCCAGTGCGGAGACTGGCGTGATGCAGGCCAGACCGTTTTTACCGTTCATGTTGAGGCCGTCAGAACCGCAAACACCCTCACGGCATGAGCGACGGAAGGCCAGCGTTGGGTCCTTCTCTTTCAGACGAATCAACGCGTCCAGCAACATCATGTCACGACCGTCTTCTGACTCCAGCGTGTATTCCTGCATACGCGGCTTGTCATCGACTTCCGGGTTGTAACGATAGATAGAAAATTCGAGTCTCATGATGATCTCCGCAATTAGTAGGTACGCGCTTTCGGCGGGAAGGCCGCACGCAGTTTCGGTTGCATGTTCACCTCACGGCGCGTCATGCTTTCCGTTTGCGGAACATAGAGGCTGTGACACAGCCAGTTAGCATCATCACGTTCCGGGTAGTCGAAGCGGCTGTGTGCGCCACGGCTTTCGGTACGGAAGTTTGCGGCGACCGCCGTGGCGTACGCGGTTTCCATCAGGTTATCCAGCTCAAGGCACTCGATACGCTGGGTGTTGAAATCTGGCGAACGGTCATCAAGACGCGCTGACTTCAGACGTTCACGAATCACTTTCAGCTCTTCCAGACCTTCACGCATCGCATCACCTTCGCGGAAGACCGAGAAGTTGTTCTGCATGCAACGCTGCAACGCTTTACGGATTTCAACCGGATCTTCACCCGTGGTGTTGTTTTCCCAGCGGTTGAAGCGCGCCATGGCGGCATCAATGTTTTCCTGCGTGGCTTCGCGCAGTTCACCCTGCTCTTCCAGACACTCCAGCAGGTGCACACCCGCCGCGCGGCCAAATACCACCAGGTCGAGCAACGAGTTACCGCCGAGACGGTTAGCGCCGTGTACTGATACACAAGCAATTTCGCCCACCGCGAACAGGCCCGGAATCACTTCGTCTTCACCCTGCTCATTCACGCGCAGCGCCTGACCGGTCACTTTGGTCGGCACGCCGCCCATCATGTAGTGGCAGGTTGGAATAACCGGAATCGGCTCTTTAATCGGATCGACGTGCGCAAAGGTACGCGACAGCTCAAGGATACCCGGCAGACGCGATTCCAAAACTTCTGCGCCCAGATGATCGAGTTTCAGCTTGATGTGCGGGCCCCATGGACCGTCACAACCACGGCCTTCACGAATTTCCACCATCATGGAGCGTGCGACCACGTCACGACCTGCCAGGTCTTTGGCGTTTGGCGCATAACGCTCCATGAAGCGTTCGCCGTGTTTGTTCAGCAGGTATCCACCTTCACCACGGCAACCTTCAGTTACCAGCACACCCGCACCGGCGATACCGGTTGGGTGGAACTGCCACATTTCCATATCCTGCACCGGCACACCGGCACGCAGCGCCATACCTACGCCGTCACCGGTGTTGATGTGCGCGTTAGTGGTGGACTGGTAAATACGGCCTGCACCGCCCGTTGCCAGAATGGTCGCTTTCGCTTTGAAGTAAACGGTTTCACCGGTTTCCATGCAGATAGCGGTACAGCCGACAATCGCACCGTCTTCATTTTTCACCAGATCCAGCGCATACCATTCGGAGAAGATGGTGGTTTTGTTTTTCAGGTTCTGCTGATACAGGGTATGCAGCAGTGCGTGGCCAGTACGGTCGGCTGCCGCAGCGGTACGCGCCGCCTGCTCACCGCCGAAGTTCTTCGACTGACCACCAAACGGACGCTGATATACGCGGCCGTCATCAAGACGGGAGAAAGGCAGCCCCATGTGTTCCAGTTCCAGAATCGCTTCCGGACCGACGTGACACATATACTCGATCGCGTCCTGGTCACCGATATAGTCGGAGCCTTTGACGGTATCGTACATATGCCATTCCCAGTTATCTTCATGGGTGTTACCCAGCGCAACGGTAATACCGCCCTGCGCCGATACGGTATGAGAACGGGTTGGGAAAACTTTGGATAACAGGGCACAAGTCTGGCCCGATTGGGAGATTTGCAGAGCCGCGCGCATTCCCGCGCCACCCGCGCCGATCACCACGGCATCAAATTCTCTGACTGGCAAACTCATTTACACACCCCACACAACAACGATTCCATAAACGGCATACGACAACAGCGCGACCACAATCACAAACTGCAGCAGCAAGCGGGTTGCTACTGGTTTAACGTAGTCGGTCAGGACCTGCCACATACCAATCCAGCCGTGGACCAGAATCGAGAACAGCGTCAGTATCGTAAACACTTTCGTGAAGGCAGAGGCGAAGAAGCCGTGCCAGGCGTCATAGGTCAGGGTGCCGGTCATCACCACAAAACCAAGGAGGTAGATGATGTAGAGCGTCATTAAGATTGCAGCAGCACGCAGTAACAGCCAGTCATGAATACCGTTGCGTCCTAATGCAGAAGCATTGCTTACCATACGAGGACTCCAGCCAAAATTGAGAGCACGAAAGTGATACCAAAAGCCGCCTGCGCGGAACGGGTTCCCACCTGCAGGGTTTCTTCCATAAAGCCAAAATCAGCCAGCATGTGACGAATACCGCCCACGACGTGGTACGCCAGCGCAGTCAGGATGCCCCACATGATGAATTTGGCGAAGAAGCTGTCCATGATGGAAGCCGCTTGCTGGAAGCCTTCAGGAGAAGAGAGAGAGAGACCCAGTAACCAGAGCAGTATTCCGAGAGCGACAAAGGTGATCACGCCGGAGACGCGGTGGAGAATGGACGATATTGCAGTAACGGGAAACCGGATCGTCGAGAGATCCAAGTTAACAGGTCTTTGTTTTTTCACGGTTTTGCCCACACAGCTCTTTTTTATTTTGCTTCCTCCGGACCTGAGTCGCATCAGAGCACAGCGCGTGTTCAGACTGCAACCGCCACCAAAAAAGCAACATCCAGTGTTAAGTGAAGCGAAAAAAACGCTGGGTGGCTCCTGGTGTCAGGGTATTCCGGAGACCTGGCGGCAGTATAGGAGGATCACATTCTGATTACAATTCCCCTACAATCTCTTTGGTCACATTTAGGCTGAACAGTGATCCGACTCACGAATTTCACAATTCATACATTTTTAATTATCTGATTTGACAAAAGATCAACAATTCAGTTACAAACAAACGCATTAAAGCCCTATGATGCACAAAAGTTATGGGGATACACTTTCCCCTAAGCTCAAGTTATGTAACATTGCCTTTACGAGCAACACAAAGCATCAGGTTATTGGTTACCAAGAAGTTATGTCGTGACAGGATCTTTAACATCCGCGCTGTTCAGCATGTCATGCCCGAACGCCACCGACTGGCCCTAATACATCTACCTGTAACCCTGCACGACAAACGTTACCGCAGAGTGATACTGTGAAGATTGTGGTTTTACACAACATGAAGGCTATTCTGGTGTCTAAGATCCTTACCTACTAAGGCGCTATGGAGACGAAAAATGACAGATAAAAAAGTGACGCTAACCCTACAAGATAATGCTTCCGTTGAACTGGATGTGATGCAAGGTACGCTGGGACAAGACGTTGTTGATGTCCGCACACTTGGCAATCACGGCCTGTTCACTTTCGATCCCGGTTTCACCTCTACTGCGTCATGCGAATCTAAAATCACTTTTATTGATGGTGATGAAGGCATTCTGTTACACCGCGGCTTCCCGATTTCCGAACTTGCAACCCACTCCAACTACCTCGAAGTGTGTTACATCCTGCTGAATGGCGAAGCTCCGACCCAAGCCCAGTTTGAAGAATTCCGCACCACCGTTACCCGCCACACCATGATCCACGAGCAAATCACCCGACTGTTCCATGGCTTCCGCCGCGACTCGCATCCAATGGCGGTAATGTGTGGTGTCACTGGCGCCCTGGCGGCGTTCTATCACGACTCCTTAGACGTCAACATTGAACGTCACCGTGAAATCGCTGCCTTCCGCCTGCTGTCCAAAATGCCGACCATGGCAGCGATGTGCTACAAATATTCGATTGGCCAGCCGTTCGTTTACCCACGTAACGACCTGTCCTACGCAGGCAACTTCCTGCATATGATGTTCGCCACACCGTGTGAAGAGTACAAAGTGAACCCGGTGCTGGAACGCGCCATGGACCGTATTCTGATTCTGCATGCTGATCATGAGCAGAACGCCTCTACCTCAACCGTGCGTACCGCCGGTTCTTCTGGTGCAAACCCATTTGCCTGTATCGCTGCGGGTATCGCTTCACTGTGGGGACCGGCACACGGTGGCGCCAACGAAGCTACCCTGCGTATGCTGGAAGAGATCAGCACCGTTGAGCACATTCCAGAATTCGTACGTCGCGCGAAAGACAAAAACGATTCGTTCCGTCTGATGGGCTTCGGTCACCGTGTTTACAAAAACTATGACCCTCGCGCCACCGTGATGCGTGAAACCTGTCACGAAGTGCTGAATGAGTTGGGTATGAAAGATGACCTGCTGGAAGTGGCGATGGAGCTGGAACATATCGCGCTGAACGACCCGTACTTCATCGAGCGTAAACTCTATCCAAACGTCGATTTCTACTCTGGCATTATTCTGAAAGCGATGGGTATTCCTTCTTCCATGTTTACCGTGATCTTCGCGATGGCGCGTACCGTGGGTTGGATTGCACACTGGAAAGAGATGCACGACGAAGGCATGAAGATTGCACGTCCACGTCAGCTGTACACCGGTTACACCGAGCGTCCATTTAACTCGGCGCTGAAAAAGTAATCCACAGCTGAATGAGTGTGAAAAAAGGCTGCCATTTCATTGAGATGGCAGCTTTTTTATTGTTCGAATTATGGCGTCAAAACTGACATCCCGGGCACCAGTAAAATGGCCGCGACGATAGCGTGCCCTTCTCAATCAGCGTGCCGCAGCGCCGACATCTCTTGCCCTGGCGATGAAACACCTCAAAGCGAAACGCCGCATCGGCATGGTATTTCTTCATACTGCCGCGCATCTGATACGACAAACGTGGCACCGCCAGCATCGCCTCACTTAATGCATTGAGCTGTGCCTCAGTGAGATCCTGCGCCCGATGCGACGCCAGCAATCCGGCATGCCATAAAATCTCCACACGCAAATAGTTACCCAATCCCGCCAGAAAGGCCTGATCGAGTAACAATCCGCTGAACTGACGGCGACGAAAACGCGGCGATAGCAGCCGCTCACGCACCTCTGCCACCGTTAAAGTGGCATCGAGCACATCGGGCCCCACGCGCTGCAGAAAGGGATGTGCGCCGACGGTATCTGCATTGAGCAGTTCGATATCCGAAGCGCTGTAGAGCAGGATGGTCTGTTCGGCGTTTGCCAACCGCACGCGCAACTGCCGCGAAGTGTTGGGTTCAGTGCCGGTCGGCACCACTCGCCACACACCGTACAATTGATTATGGCTATAGAGAATTAAGCCATTCGAAAAATGCGTCAGCAGTGCTTTGCCACGTGTTTCAAAAGCCGTAATGGTTTCACCCATTAGTGCTGGTTCGTAGGTTTTCAATTCAGGAAAGGCAAACCACACATCAGTGAGTGGCCTGCCTTCCATCGCCGCTGCCAGTTGATCCGCCGCACGGCGGATCTCCGGTCCTTCAGGCATAACTTCTCCTGTTAATGCGTCGATCCACCGACCACGCGGATGTCATTTTCAGTGCTCAGCATCACCTGCAACGAGGTTTCCAGCGCCAGGATCACGCTGGCCGTCGCCATACTGGCGACGCCGGGATGGTTCACCGCCTGTTCAGGCATATAGGGGATATGAATAAAGCCCCCGCGTGCCGGACTGTTGGTGGTCTTCAGCCAGTGCAACAGGCTGTACATCACGTGATTACAGGTAAATGTGCCGGCCGTTTGCGATACCGAGGCCGGCACACCCACTTCACGCAGTGCTGCAACCATCGCTTTAATCGGTAAGGTGGAAAAATAGGCGGCAGGTCCATCCATCACGATGGGCTGGTCGATCGGCTGCTGCTGATCGTTGTCGGGAATACGCGCATCATCCACGTTGATCGCCACACGTTCGACGGTGATATCAACACGCCCACCGGCCTGGCCCACGCATAATACTCGGTCAGGTTGAATCTCATCCAGCGCTTGCGTTAGCACCTTTCCGCAGGTGGCAAACACCACGGGTAGCTGGCGTACCACAATTCGGGCTCCGGCAATCTCTTTACCGTCAAAACTGCGCACCGCTTCCCATGAAGGGTTAATGGTTTCGCCACCGAACGGCTCAAACGCCGTCATCAATACCGTTTTCATTGCGACCTCACAAGAACATCAGGAAGTAGAGCAGGAATACGTTTACCACCAACAGTAGCACACCGGTTGGCACCTGAGCCTTGATCACCCCGTTTCGATCCGGCAACTCCAGTAACCGCGCGGGTACGATGTTGAAGTTCGCCGCCATCGGCGTCATCAGGGTGCCGCAATAGCCAGAGAACATGCCAATTGCCGCCATGACCGCCGGATTGCCGCCGTGTTGCAGCACCAGAATAGGAATCCCAATGCCAGCCGTCACTATCGGGAAAGCGGCAAACGCATTGCCCATCACCATGGTTAACAGGGCCATGCCAATCGCATACACCGCAACCGCAATCAGGCGATTGTCCACTGCCAGATACTGTTCAGTCAGATGTGAAATCGCAGTGCCGACGCCCGCGCTGGTGAATAACAGACCAAGCGTGGCAAGAATTTGCGGCAGAATAAATGCCCAACCCACCGCATCCAGCAGGCGGCGAGTTTCCTGCATCGACTGCAGCGGTTTTTCATGGGTGATTTGCAGCGCGATGACCCAGCCCAGCACGCAGCCGACCATCATCGAGAACAGGGTCACCAGCGTTGAATGATTACCCGGGCCAAACACAGCATCTTGCAAACCCGGGATGTTGTTAAACGCCAGCACACCAATCACGGTGACCACCGGAATCGCCAGCGCGGGTAAAAACAGCTTATTACGCAGACGCTGTGCACTTTCGCGCTTCTGCTGATCGCTGCGCTGATGATAGCTGCCGAGGCGCACGCCGCCGAAACCGGCAATTAACGCCATCAACACCACCGCAATGCCGACGCCAATGTGCAGCATGCGTTTACCCGCAGCGGCATCGCCTGCCCACTGCCCCATCAGTTGATAAGCACCATCACCAATCAGGAACATCAGGCCATACAGCGCCCAGAATAAACCGGTGGTAAAGCGTCTTGGGTTAGCCGCATCGCGCCAGGAGAGAACGGCGACCACCAGCAGGATTACACCTGCCAGCCACATCAGATATTGTTGCTGAAACATTATTTCCCGCCTTTGGCGTGCAACGCCTGCTGATTAATGGCACCCAATTC
This sequence comes from Pantoea folii, assembly GCF_056678875.1. Classification (NCBI taxonomy): domain Bacteria; kingdom Pseudomonadati; phylum Pseudomonadota; class Gammaproteobacteria; order Enterobacterales; family Erwiniaceae; genus Pantoea; species Pantoea folii. Next base: position 24,032 of record NZ_JBWXON010000030.1, read on the forward strand.
ACGCGCCAGCTGGCGGTCAAGGCGCACCAGTCGCGCCGAATGGATCAGGAAGGCACAGAGTGCGGTGGGAATACCCCACAAGGCGATATGCAGCGGCTCGGTGCTAATGCCTGCCGACTCCTGCATAAAGTTGTGCATGAAGATAATCGCGCCGAATGCGACAAAGATATCTTCACCAAAGAACAGCCCGACGTTATCGGTGGCTGCCGACATGGCGCGCAAGCGATGGCGCACTTCATCGGGTACTTCGCCATAGCGGTTTTCAGTGGCGCCTTCTGCCATCGGTGCCAGCAGTGGGCGCACCATCTGCGGATGACCTCCGAGGCTGGTTAAACCGAGTGCCGCGGTGATTTCACGCACGAACAGATAGACAATCAGCAAACGGCCCGCCGTTGCGGTTTTGATCTGCGCGATCCAGCTTTGTGCGCGCTCCTTCAAACCGTGGCGCTCCAGCAAACCGATCACGGCCAGCGGCAGCAGCAAAATCAGCGGCAGGTTGCGGGTGTTCAGGAAGCCGGAACCAAGTTTCTCCAGAATATCGGCCAGCGGCAGATGCGCGGCCAGGCCGGTAACAAAACCGGCAACAATCACCACCAGCACCGGGTTAAAGCGCAACACGAATCCCAGAACGATGGCGGCAATGCCGAGTAACGGCCAGAGATTGACCACGTTATCCATGTTTTTCCCCTCATCAGAAATAAAAAGCCCGATACAGATCGGGCGAGTTGTTATTTGTTATGCGCTGGTCACAGTAATTTGATGGGTAGCAAAAGCCGCACGCAACGTGCGCGCAAATTGCAGCGCATGTGCGCCATCACCATGTAAGCAGACGGTCTCGGCATTCACTTTCACCCACTCCCCGCTGATACTCTGCACCTGACGCTGCTGCACCATGGTGAGCGTTTGCGCCAGCGCCTGCTCGGCTTCTTCAATCATCGCGCCTGGCTGGCTGCGCGGCACCAGTGCGCCGGTTGCCAGATAGCCACGGTCGGCGAATACCTCTTCCCGCGTGCGCAAGCCATGATGCGCAGCCGCCTTGATGGAAGCACTGCCCGCCAGACCGACCAGAATCAATGCGGGATCCACCGCTTTCACCGCGCGGGCAATCGCATCGGCGAGCGTGGCATCCGCCGCGGCCTGGTTGTACAGCATACCGTGCGGCTTCACATGCACTAAACGCTCACCTTCACTTTCGGCGATGCTCTTTAATGCACCGATCTGATAGATCATCTGCGCATACACCGTTTCCGGCGGCAGCTGCATCGCGGTGCGACCAAAGTTCTCGCGATCCGGAAAGCTCGGGTGGGCGCCGATCGCCACACCTGAGGCTTTGGCCCAGCGCACCGATTGCAGCATGGTTTGCGCATCACCGGCGTGGAATCCACAGGCGATATTGGCCGAACTCACCAGCGTTAGCAGCTCCTGATCGCTGGCGCTGCCTTCGCCCAGGTCAGCATTAAGATCAATCTTCATGTGCAAGCCCCCAGGCTATTTGGTCGAAGGAGCGTTGCTGATGTTGTTTCGCCAGCAGCGCTTCTTCTAGTGTGCAATGGATAAAGTGAATCGGCTCACCGAGGCGAATCTGCGCCAGTTGATACAGGTCAGCTTCGATAACACAGGCGATACGCGGATAACCGCCCGTAGTTTGCGCATCGGCCATCAGCACAATCGGTTGGCCATTAGGCGGCACCTGCACTACACCGGGCACTAACCCATGTGACAACAAATCACGCGTGGCTTTACGCTGCAGTTGACGCCCCTGCATGCGGTAACCCATACGATTGCTCTGCGGGCTGAGCTTCCACGGGCTGCGCCAGAAACCTTCCTGGGCTTCGCGGGTGAACTCGTTGTACTCCGGGCCCGGCAAGGCGCGAATACGGTTGCCCCACAACAACTGACGTACGCCCGCTTTGCCTTTGAAGGTGCGGGAGGGTTTGCCCAACGGCAACTGATCGCCATCCTGCAACTTACGACCCTGGAAACCACCAAAACCAGCTTTGAGATCGGTACAGTGCGAACCGAGCATCTCATCGATGGCGAAACCACCATTCACTGCCAGATAACTGCGCATACCGCGCACCGGCATCGCCAGTGATAAGACCTGGCCTTTTTTCACCGGTAAGCGCCAGCCAGTCCACACCGGTTTGCCATCCAGATCGGCATTACAACCTGCTCCGGTCAGCGCAAACCAGCCGTCACGTTTAAATTCCGCTTTAAACTGGCCAAGCACCATCTCTAATACCGCGCTCTCTTCCGGGTTGCCCACCAGCATATTGGCGGTACGCATTGAGGGTTGATCCAGCGCTCCGCTAACGCTAATACCATATTGCCGCCAGCCGGTACGACCCTGATCCTGAATCGAGGTCATCAATCCGGCACGTAGAATGTTTAACATACGCCCTCCTGTTGCGGCACAAAGCGCACGCTGTCACCGGGGCGCAGCAGTGTCGGCGGGTGTTGTAAGGGGTCAAACAGGCTGACGGGCGTATGGCCAATTAGCTGCCAACCGCCAGGTGCGGCCAATGGGTAGATACCCGTCTGACTGCCACCGATGCCGACTGATCCACTGGGAACGATAACTCGCGGTTCAGCACGGCGCGGCGTGTGCAAACGCTCATCCAATCCGCCCATATAGGGAAAACCCGGCTGGAAGCCGATAAAATAGACCACGTAATCAACACTGCTGTGCAGCTCGACGACCTGCTTTGGCGTCATGCTGGCGCCATCTGCCACCACCTGCAGATCAGGCCCACCCGAGCCACCGTACACCACCGGAATCTCTACCCGACGCGATTCAGGGATCTGTTCTTCACTCTCTTCCCACCAGCGCTGTAAACGCTCGATGGCATCCAGTGCATTCAATTGCGGATCGCGCAGTAGCAGCGTCAGGTTATTCATCCCCGGAATCACTTCCTGAACCTGTTCATTGTGCTGCAGGCGCTGGCACAGTCCCCAGATGCGCTGCTGGCTGGCGAGTGAAACGGGGGGTTCCAGCTCCAGTACCACTGCTCGCTCACCCAGTAGATAACAACGTGCTCGTTGCAAAACCCACCTCCCGGTCATGATTAGCGCGGACAAAAAATGTCCACAAATCGCTTTGCTTATAATGAAAGTCAATAAGTTATGCGAAAGTGACAGAGATGTGTCAACAGATTTGCGTCCTTAACGTGGATTAAGGACGCAGAGAGAGAGATCAGGCAGGATTGTCGATATCAATAAAGGTTACGTCGAGGCCATAGCTCTGCGCCAGCCATTCGCCCAGCGCCTTGATACCGGCGCGCTCGGTGGCATGATGTCCGGCGGCGAAAAAGTGCAGACCTTGTTCACGTGCGCTGTGAATGGTTTGCTCAGAAACTTCGCCCGTGATAAATGCATCTACACCAAAAGCAGCCGCGCTATCGATAAAGCCCTGTCCGCCGCCACTACACCAGGCGATACGTTTTATCAGTGCCGGGGCATTATCACCACAGTGCAACGGTTTACGACCTAAACGTTCGGCGATTTTCGCCGCCAGCGCTTCACCGCTCAACGGTTCAGTCAATTCGCCCCACGGCACCAGCGGCTGAATTTCCCCTTTCACGTCAATATCAAATAACTTTGCCAGCTGCGCATTGTTGCCGAGCTGCGGATGGGCATCGAGCGGCAGGTGCCAGCCATACAGGTTGATATCATTGAGCAGCAACGTGCGCAGGCGTTGGCGTTTCATTCCTTTAATCAGCGGCGATTCGCTTTTCCAGAAATATCCGTGATGGACCAGAACAGCGTCAGCATTGCGCTTGACCGCTTCATCCAGCAGCGCCTGACAGGCGGTCACGCCCGTGATGACAGTTTTCACTTCCGCGCGACCCTCTACCTGCAAACCATTGGGTGCATAGTCACTGAAGGCGCTGGTGTTCAGCTGCTGATTAACAATATGTTCTAACTCAACATGATTCATTTAGTACGGCTCCCTGATCGCCTCAGGCCGCGCTGCGCGCGCGCTCAAAGGCGTCTAGTGTCTTTTTACGTGCGTCCTTATGTTCCACGATTGGCGCAGGATAATCGAGTTTCTTATTGTTTTTCTTCGCCCACACCTGCGGCTGATGAATGTCACTCTCCGGCACATCTTTCAATTCCGGTAGCCACTGACGGATAAATTCGCCTTTCTCGTCAAAGCGTTCCCCCTGAGTCGTAGGATTGAATATGCGAAAGTACGGTGCCGCGTCGGTGCCCGTTGAGGCCGCCCACTGCCAGCCACCGTTGTTGGCCGCCAGATCGCCATCGATCAGTTGCTGCATGAAGTAGCGCTCACCGTCATGCCAGTCGATCAGCAGGTCTTTTACCAGAAAGCTGGCAACAATCATGCGCAGGCGATTGTGCATCCAGCCCAGTGTGTTGAGTTGGCGCATTGCCGCATCGACGATGGGATAACCGGTTTTGCCCTGCTGCCAGGCGGTGAGATGCGCCTCGTTTTTCTGCCACTGTACGTTATGCGTCCACTCCACAAACGGCTGGTGCTTGCACAACGCTGGAAAGGCCACCATCAGATGACGGTAAAACTCGCGCCAGATCAGTTCATTAAGCCAGGTAAAGGCTTTACCCTCGTTCAGTGCATCTGGGTGTTCTTTCAGAATACGATGCAAACATTGGCGCGGAGACAGCACCCCAATCGCCAGATAAGGCGATAAGCGGCTGGTGCCATCTAGTGCCGGTAAATCGCGCACCTCAGGATAGTGCTGCACCGATTGTTTGCCGAAATGGCGCAATTGCTTCAGCGCTGCCTCTTCCCCAGCGGGAAACAGCGATGCATCGAAATCTTCCTGCGGATAATCAAAAGCAGGGATTTTCTTACCCGCACTGATCGGCGCATCACGGCGCGCTTTCGGTGCATGATGACACTCCGGTAACCCCTGATGCAGTCGACGGACAAAGGCGCGGCTGAACGGTGTGAAGACTTTAAACATGGTGTGATTGCCGGTCTGCACGCTGCCAGGCGGCAATAACAGGCTGTCATCAAAGCCCTGACAAATTACGCCCTGGGCATCGAGACGCTTTTCGGCGGTCGCATCACGTTCGCGCTCATTAATTTCATACTGATAGTTGTAATACAACTCATCCACCTGATGCTGGTCGCAAAACGCACTCAGGTAATCCACAGAAGCAGCAAAGTCATCGCACTGATGGTAATGCAACGGAATACCGCGCTCGGCCAGTGAATCTTGCAACGCACACAGATTCTGATGAATAAAAGCCGCCTGCCTCGGTGCCATATGGTGTTGCTGCCACTGTTTGGGCGTGGCAATAAACAGCGCCAGCACCCTGGCATGGCTGTCGCGGCAGGCAGCAGCCAGCGCAGTGTTGTCATTGATGCGCAGATCGTTACGCAACCAGACTAAGTGGGTGGTCATAATGCTCCGGGATTATTGTCCGTAGCGCAGACGCAGCGCTTCCGGGTAAGGATCAAAGTAACGTTGCTGCGCCAGCCACGGATGCGGATATTCCGCCATATAGTGTTTCAGCATGGTGATGGGAACCAACAGTGGCTGGACGCCAGTGCGATAACGATCGATTAGCTGTGCCAGTTCCTGACGCTGCGGTGACGACAACTGCGGGCGGAAGTAGCCCTGCACATGCATCAGCACATTGGTATGATTACGACGCGAAGCTTGATGTGACATCAAATGCATCAGGCGAATCCGGTATTCATAGGCGTAATCATCCAGCGAATCCCACTGCTCCATCGCGGCCACAAAGCGTCCCATCTCGCGATACTCATCCTGCGCATGCGACAGCAGCAGCAACTTGTATCGACTATGGAAGGCGATCAGCTTGTGGCGGGTTAAACCGCTGCGCCACATTTCATTGAACTCATGCAGCGCATACACGCGGCCCATAAAGTTTTCGCGGATAGCATCATCATGTAAACGGCCATCTTCCTCTAAAGGCAGCCATGGCATCTCTTTTTGCAGAAAGGCAGTGAATACGCCGGTGCCCGCTTTGCGATTGTCATTGGTATCGGGCTGATAGACGCGCACGCGCTCAAGACCGCAGCTGGGTGATTTTGCGCAGAGAATATAGCCGCAAAGGTGATGCAGGGATTTCACGCGATCGGCCGACCAGCGCTCCATCTCATCGGTCACCTCTTGCCCGCCATCTTTACTGAAACAAAGATGGATTTGATCATCCGACTCTTTGACCAGACGCAGTGCGGGACGCGGCGTGGGCAAGCCAATTGCCATTTCCGGACACACCGGTTCAAAGCGGATAAAGGGAGTCAGTTCTTCAGTTGCAAAAGCGAAACGCTTGTGGCCACCGTCAAAACGGACCTTATCCCCGAGCAGGCAAGCGCTGATACCGACAGGAATTTTTTCGCTCATACTTGTACAACCTCCAAATTCTTGTAGAGGTTTAAGTGTAGCTGAAACGGCGAGGGATAACAGCGGGTAACCGGGGAATACAGACAAAGTTTAGAATAAAAAAACCCGGCGCTTGATTGAAGCTGCCGGGTTCTTAGAGAGTCGAGAGAGCACTTACCAGTGGATGCTGCCTATCGCTTCTGTCTGCGCCAGCCAGACTGGCTTGGTGCTGGTCTTACACCAGACGCGGTGCAGATAGCTATAGAAACGGGCACGATCCTGGCGGAACAGCATGACGGGCAAGGCAAGTATGCCGACCAATACCGTCAGAAAACGGCGCAACACGATTTTATAGAGTGGATATGCCTGATACATGATTGCCTCCTGGGGTAATTTTTGCATTGAAATGTGATCTGCCTCAGATATTACGCCTGGTTGTGTAATTTTACTACTCATCCGACCACTAATTTCGGTCTTTTTTTGTGCTTTTCGACTTTCGCTGAAAGTAAGTTACATAATTGTAAAAATATGGATATTGCACCGTTACAAACATCATGACGGACGCGGTGACCAATTCTTGATAAAGTGCCGTGTTAACTTTACCTGTGGCAGGAGTCAGCGTGACGACCATCTTGATTGTTGAAGATGAAAAAGAGATTCGCCGTTTCGTGCGCCTGGCGCTGGAAAGCGAAGGTCTGAAAATTGTGGAAGCGGAGCAATTACAGCGCGGGCTGATTGAAGCAGCGACACGAAAGCCGGATTTAGTGATCCTCGATCTTGGGCTGCCGGATGGCGACGGCAACGACTTTATCCGTGAAGTGCGCCAGTGGAGCAGCATGCCGGTGATTGTGCTGTCTGCGCGCAGTGATGAGCAGGACAAAATCGATGCACTGGATGCCGGTGCCGATGATTATCTGACCAAGCCGTTTGGTATTGGCGAATTGCTGGCCCGCGTGCGTGTGGCGTTACGTCGCCATCAAAGCAGCCAGCCTGAGCCGATCGTGAAATTTGGGGAGGTGAGTGTCGATCTGGCTGCGCGCCGCGTGCTGCGTAACGAACAGGAAATTCACCTGACGCCCACCGAGTTTCGCCTGCTGAGTTTGTTGCTGAACAATGCCGGAAAAGTGCTGACGCAGCGTCAGTTGCTGAATCAGGTGTGGGGGCCGAATGCGGTGGAGCATAGTCATTATCTGCGCATTTATATGGGACACCTGCGCCAGAAGCTGGAAAGCAATCCCACCCAACCCAACCATCTGCTGACCGAAACCGGTATCGGCTATCGGTTTATGCCATAAAAAAACGACCCATGTTGTCACATGGGTCGTTCCATAGAAAACGCGTGAAAAGGCGCACATAGCGCGCCTCGACGTTTAATTACGCGTTTTTCAGCACTTCGCTGACAATCTCTACGGCTTCTTTCTCGATCTGCTGGCGATGCTCAGCGCCAAGGAAGCTTTCACAGTAGATTTTGTAAGCGTCTTCCGTGCCTGACGGACGCGCAGCAAACCAACCGTTTTCAGTCATCACTTTCAGACCACCGATTGACGCGCCGTTGCCCGGTGCTGCGGTCAGACGTGCAGTAATCGGATCGCCCGCCAGCGTGTCAGCACTCACCATTTCCGGTGACAGCTTAGACAGTGCCGCTTTTTGCGCTGAGGTCGCCGGCGCCTGCAGACGGTTATAGCTTGGCGCGCCGAAGCGTGCTGCCAGTTCGTCATAGTGCTGCTGCGGGTTCTTGCCGGTCACCGCAGTGATTTCGGCTGCCAGCAGGCACAGGATGATACCGTCTTTATCGGTTGACCAGGCGGAACCATCGAAGCGCAGGAAGGAAGCTCCCGCGCTCTCTTCGCCGCCGAAACCGAAACTGCCATCAAACAGACCATCAACAAACCATTTGAAGCCGACTGGCACTTCAACCAGCTTGCGACCGATGTCGTTGACCACGCGGTCAATCATTGCGCTGGAGACCAGGGTTTTACCCACAGCCACATCTTTGCCCCACTGCGGGCGATGCTGGAACAGGTAGTTGATCGCTACCGCCAGATAATGGTTCGGGTTCATCAGGCCAGCAGGCGTGACGATGCCGTGACGGTCGTAATCCGGGTCGTTACCAAACGCCAGATCGAACTTATCTTTGTACGCCAGCAGACCGGCCATCGCGCACTCAGACGAACAGTCCATACGCACCACGCCATCTTTGTCCAGATGCATGAAGCGGAAAGTCTGATCGACTGCATCATTAACGATGGTCAGATCCAGCTTGTAATGTTCAGCGATACGCTGCCAGTACGCGATACCGGAACCACCCAGCGGATCAACGCCGATTTTCAGGCCCGCTTTCTGGATTGCCGGGAAGTCAATGACCTCAGCCAGACCTTCCACATAAGGCTGAATCAGATCCTGCTCAACGATATGGCCGCTTGCCCAAGCCTGATCCAGTGGCAGACGCTTCACGTCTTTCAGCTCACCTTTGATCAGCTGATTAGCTCGATCTTCCACCACTTTGGTGACGTTGGTATCAGCCGGGCCACCGTTTGGTGGGTTGTACTTGATGCCACCGTCTTCTGGCGGGTTGTGTGAAGGCGTGATGACGATACCGTCCGCCTGCGCGCCACCGCGTTTGTTGTGTTCCAGAATGGCGTTGGAGATCGCCGGCGTTGGCGTGTAGCCATTGTCCTGCTGCACGATCACATCTACACCGTTCGCCGCCAGCACTTCCAGCACCGACAGAATGGCCGGCTCAGACAGTGCGTGAGTATCTTTACCCACGTAGCACGGACCGGTGATGCCATTCTTTTTGCGCTCTTCCGCGATGGCTTGCGCAATCGCCAGAATGTGCACTTCATTGAAGCTTTGGCGTCCCGCGCTGCCGCGGTGGCCAGAAGTGCCAAATTTCACCGCATGGTCCGGGTTCGCCGCATCTGGCTTCAGGACGTAATACTGCGAGGTTAATTGTGCAACGTTAATCAAATCGCTCTGCTGGGCAGGCTGCCCGGCACGGGGGTGATTGGCCATTGGCGCTTCTCCCTGACGCTTCAGTTTAAATGGTGCCGCGAACTTTCTCTGTCAGTTCCTGTGGGAACTGCATCGCCAGCATGATGTGTTCCACCATGCTGCATTTGCGGCCTGTATTGGTATTGGTGATCACCCAGTACGGTGTGCCAGGAACGTGCTTCGGCTTAGTATGGGTGCCATTTTGCAGCAGCGTATGCTCGTCACCCGCAAAATAGACGCGAGTGCGGCCCTGCAGCGAGGCAGTGGCTTCAGCAAAGGCAGCTGGATCAAGACGATAGAGCGTTGACAGTACCAGCATAAAGCGATTAACCGCCTTATTCTGCTCAGCATACTCATCAGAGAGCAGCAGTTCACGCACGGCGCGTACGCGATCCTGAGGACGCGCTTCGCTGCGCACTGGCTGCGCTTCCTTGACCGAAGCCGAAGCCGCAGCGACAGGTGCAGTCGGTGCGGTCTGGCCCGCGGTAAACTTCAGCATGCGGCGCAAAATATCCGAGGCGCTTTCACCAATGTGCTGCGTGTGGCTGGCAATATAACGGTAGAGTTCTTCGTCAACTTCAATCGTTTTCATCTTATTCCGTACAATTCTGGCAAATGACAGAACCACGCTTTATTGCAACGGCCTTAGCAAAATCGAGCTGTGCAAAACGTGAGCGGGCTCTAACATAAGGATTATAAAGTTAAATCCGTGGCAGCCGATAGCGCTGGCGTCGTTTCAGGGCAAAAGTCGGAATATGCCCTAATGCCTGGCCGGCTGGCTCCTGGACAGGTGAATCCATGATACCCTAAGCCAAGGTCACAACCGTAAGAACTTTAGCCATGATTTTGAACGCCTGTCTGCAAACTGAACAATCTCCCCCTGAAGCGTCCCCGATTCTGTTAATTCATGGCCTGTTTGGCAGCATGGATAACCTTGGCGTGCTGGCACGCGGCGTACGGGATGCTCGCCCCACGCTACAAGTGGACGTACGCAACCATGGTTTATCTGAGCGCAGTGAGGTGATGAATTATCACGCCATGGCGCAAGATATCGTTGAGACGCTGGATGCACACCAGATTGAACGCGCTGGCGTGATAGGTCACTCGATGGGCGGTAAGATCGCCATGGCATTGAGCGCAGTGGCCCCCGAACGTATTGAGAAGATGGTGCTGATCGATATCGCGCCCGTGGATTACCAAACCCGCCGCCACGATGAAATCTTTGCCGGTATTCGCGCCGTCACCGCCGCGGGTGTAACGCGTCGTAGCGAAGCGGCCGAGGTGATGCGTCAACATGTCACTGAAGAGGGGGTAATTCAGTTTATCCTCAAGTCCTTTGTCGAGGGCGAGTGGCGCTTTAACGTGCCGGTGCTGTGGGACAACTACACCACGATTTCTGGCTGGGAAGAAGTTCCCGCCTGGCCACATCCCGCATTGTTTATCCGCGGTGGCGATTCTCCTTACCTCGACAATCAGCACCGCGATGCACTGCTACGCCAGTTCCCGCAGGCACACGCACACGTGATTAGCGGGGCCGGTCATTGGGTACATGCTGAAAAACCTGATGCGGTTTTGCGCGCAGTTCGTCGCTTTTTTAACCTGTAAAAGCAAAAGCTTGCCGTATGCGGTTTAGGGTTGGCGTCGCGGATGGTGCTGGAGTATGATGTCGCGCTAAAAATTTGCCGCGGATGATTTTTTCGCCGTGGTCGGGCCGATAATGTATAAATCGCGCAGCGCCTTTCCGCCGTTCGCGCCCACTCAGTTTCACAAATCATGGCAAAAGAACAGACAGACCGTACCACGCTTGATCTTTTTGCAGACGAGCGGCGTCCTGGTCGACCCAAAACCAGCCTGCTGACACGTGACGAACAGTTGCGTATCAACAAACGTAACCAGCTCAAGCGCGATAAAGTGCGAGGGCTGCGTCGTGTTGAGCTGAAAATGTCCAGCGAAGCGGTTGACGCCCTGAACACGCTGGCCGAGCAACAAAACATCAGCCGCAGCGAGTTGATTGAACAAATGCTGCTGGCGCAACTCAAACTGTCTTAGCGCGCTGACCGCACGCAGGAACACAAAGTTCAGGCTTTACTCGTTCCGCCCTTTTCAACGGTCTGCTATCATTCGCTAACATGTGCAGTCAATTGACTTACTTTCACAATCAGGCTTTAAGAGGTTACTTAACCCATGGCAATCGTAGGCATTTTCTTCGGCAGCGATACCGGCAACACTGAAAACATTGCAAAAATGATCCAGAAACAACTGGGTAAAGATGTCGCCGAAGTGCATGACATTGCTAAGAGCACCAAAGAAGATCTCGCAGCGTTCGACATCCTGCTGCTGGGCATTCCTACCTGGTATTACGGCGAAGCACAGTGTGACTGGGATGACTTCTTCCCTTCGCTGGAAGAGATCGACTTTAATGGCAAACTGGTGGCGCTGTTTGGTTGTGGCGACCAGGAAGACTACGCAGAATATTTCTGTGATGCGATGGGCACGATTCGCGACATCATTGAGCCAAATGGCGCGGTGATCGTGGGCCACTGGCCGACCGAGGGCTATCATTTTGAAGCCTCTAAAGGTCTGGCCGATGACAAACACTTCCTCGGCCTGGCAATTGACGAAGACCGTCAACCTGAGCTGACCAACGAACGTGTTGATGCCTGGGTGAAACAGATTTTTGATGAGCTGCAGTTAAAAGAGATCATCGAAGCCTGATGCCTCGCCTCCCCAATGTGAGCGCTGGCTCACATTGGGACAAAGGAATTTCCTATAAAAATAATAGCTACGGTTTTTTAACTTTTCCCCGCAAATCTGTAGAATACCCGCAATGGTCATCCGCTTATTCCTCTGATTGTTGACTGAGGCTGAGTGAAATGGAAACCCAAACCACACCGTTCCGCGCTGACGTAGGCGATGTTTATCCTTACGACTTTTGTTGATTTGCGCGATACCCCGGTTTTCATTTCACTGCTTGAGTTCTATAATGAGACGCAAATGAGAATACGTGTGACCTAAACATTCAAGGCCCCTGCGCCGTAAGTGACATGCAAAGTAACAGGACAATATCCGAATGACTGACAACAACTCCGCATTGAAGAAGGCTGGCCTGAAAGTCACTCTGCCAAGATTGAAAATTTTGGAAGTGCTTCAGGGACCGGGCCCCGAGTCCCATCACGTCAGTGCGGAAGATTTGTATAAGCGCCTGATCGATATGGGCGAAGAGATTGGCCTGGCAACGGTATATCGCGTTCTTAACCAGTTTGATGACGCGGGTATCGTCACCCGTCATAACTTCGAAGGCGGCAAATCCGTATTCGAACTGACTCAGCAGCATCACCATGACCACTTGATCTGCCTGGATTGTGGCAAAGTAATCGAATTCAGCGATGAATCAATCGAAACGCGTCAGCGTGAGATTGCCACTCGCCATGGCATTAAACTCAGTAACCACAGCCTGTACTTGTACGGCCACTGTGCACTGGGAGACTGCCGCGAAGACGAGACGCTCCACGATAAGTAATTGAGTGTGCTATGCAATATAAAAAAACCGGTGCTGGTCACCGGTTTTTTTATGCCTGTTATCAAGCGATAAAGGTCTCGTGGAGGTAGCGCCAGCGAGGAATGGTGGTGCTGCAATCCAGCACAGCCAAAGAGATGCGCGTTTGATGGGTGCCGTTCAACATCTGCAGTTCACGATACTGAATCGTCACTTCCTGGCTCTGTTGAGAAATGATGGCATGCTCACTGGTGGCAATGCGCAGCCCTTCCCGCTGACCGTGCAGTTTGCGAAACAGCACTTCGGTCTCATTCAGATCCAGCTGCTTACCCAGCGGCGTCACCATTTTGAAATCCGGGTGAAAGTGTGACAATAGCAGTTCCATGCTGTCATCACTGCCTTCTACCTGGTTAAAAACACGTTCAATAAGCTGATGTAATACCACCACACTATGCTTAGCTTCCAGGGCGAGACTTGTCATTTTATTTCCTTTGATAACCCGCAGAGCTTTGTTGAGAGCGCATAGCCTACCTGAAATACAATTTTTCACACTCGCAAATGGGTTAATTTTGCTAAAGTCAGAATTGTCGCAAAATAGACAACAAGCTCAGCTTGCCGCCTTCAGCATAATTAATTGCTCGTGGCGAATTACAGGCAATAAAAAAGGGCGATTGCTCGCCCTTTCATGATCATATTGTGCTATTGACGAAAGATATTACTCGCCAATCTTCGCGAAAGTATCGCGCAGTCCAACCGTGCGGTTAAACACCAATTTACCCGGCTGTGAGTAGACGCTATCGGCACAGAAATAACCTTCACGTTCAAACTGATAAGCTGCGGTAGTGGCCGCTTCACGCAAACCAGACTCCACGAAGCCCTGTTTGATCTCCAGCGAGTTCGGGTTAATGGTGGTGAGGAAATCCTCAGCCGCCGCGGGGTTTGGCACGCTGAACAGACGGTCGTAAAGACGGAACTCAGCTGGCAGTCCATGAATGGCGGAAACCCAGTGGATCACACCTTTCACTTTGCGACCATCCGCCGGATCCTTGCTCAGGGTGTCAACATCACAAGTGGCATAGATGCAGGTAATGTTACCCTCTTCGTCTTTCGCCACACGCTCAGCACGAATCACATAAGCATTGCGCAGACGCACTTCTTTGCCCAGAATCAAACGTTTGTACTGTTTGTTGGCTTCTTCACGGAAGTCAGCGCGATCAATCCACACTTCACGGCTGAACGACACTTCACGCGTGCCCATCTCCGGCTTGTTTGGATGATTAGGCATGGTCAGCGTTTCTTCGTGGCCGGCGGGCAGGTTTTCGATCACCACTTTCAACGGGTCAAGTACCGCCATCGCGCGTGGTGCGTTCTCATTGAGATCGTCACGAATACAGGATTCCAGCGACGCCATCTCAACGATATTGTCCTGTTTAGTCACGCCGATGCGGCGGCAGAATTCACGAATCGAGGCCGCGCTGTAACCACGACGGCGCAGACCTGAAACGGTCAGCATGCGGGGATCGTCCCAGCCTTCCACCACTTTCTCGGTGACCAACTGCGTCAGCTTGCGCTTCGACATCACCGCGTATTCCAGATTCAGCCGCGAGAATTCGTACTGGCGCGGATGCTGCGGAATGGTGATATTGTCCAGCACCCAATCGTAAAGGCGACGGTTGTCCTGGAACTCCAGCGTACACAATGAGTGGGTAATGCCTTCGATCGCATCCGAAATGCAGTGGGTGAAGTCGTACATCGGGTAGATGCACCACTTGCTGCCGGTCTGATGGTGATCGGCAAACTTAATGCGGTATAGCACCGGATCGCGCATCACAATGAAGCTCGATGCCATGTCGATTTTGGCACGCAGACAAGCTTTACCTTCCTCGAAACCGCCATCACGCATTTTCTGGAACAGCGCGAGGTTCTCTTCCACGCTGCGGTCGCGGTACGGGCTGTTTTTACCCGCCGCAGTCAAGGTGCCGCGATATTCACGGATCTCTTCCGCCGACAACTCATCAACGTAAGCCAGACCTTTATTGATCAGCTCAACGGCGTAGTTAAACAGTTGGTCGAAATAGTCTGAGGAGTAACGAATGTTGCCGCTCCACTCAAAGCCCAGCCATTGCACGTCACGCTTGATGGATTCAACGAACTCCAGGTCTTCTTTCACCGGGTTAGTATCGTCAAAACGCAGGTTGCACTGTCCTTGATAATCTTGGGCGATACCAAAGTTCAGGCAGATTGATTTCGCATGGCCAATATGCAGATAACCATTGGGCTCAGGCGGGAAACGGGTATGCACACTGCTGTGCTTACCGCTCGCCAAGTCTTCGTCGATGATCTGACGAATAAAGTTCGTTGGGCGGGCTTCAGCCTCACTCATCTCAAAATCCTCAAAACAATAGCGGGTGATTTGTACCACGAAGTAACGGAGTATGATCCACAAAGCGCAGGAGGGAAACAACCGTTTGTTGGTCGTTTTAAAACAAAAAAGGCAGGAATTTCTTCCTGCCTTCTGGCTAAATCACAAGGACTTAGTTTTTCACTTCATACAGCGGCGTGACGCCTGCAACCACCGAACCGCTGGCCAGCAGATTCAGTCCGGCGAAATCATCGCTGTTGCTGACCACCACCGGGCTAATCATTGAGCGCGCGTTGGCGTTGAGGAAGTCCAGATCCATCTCCAGAATCGGCTGACCGGCAGTGACGGTTGCTCCCTCTTCTACCAGACGTGTAAAGCCTTTTCCTTCCAGCGCCACGGTGTCCAGGCCCATGTGCACCACGATCTCAACGCCGTTAGCGGCTTCCAGACAGAACGCATGGTTGGTGTTGAAGATTTTCACCACGGTACCGGCGATCGGAGCCACCACCGTTTTGTCGGTTGGCTTGATTGCCAGACCATCGCCCACCGCTTTGCTGGCGAACGCCTCATCCGGCACCGCGTCGAGCGCGACAATCTCACCGGTCACCGGTGCCACCAGCGTAGCAATCACCGCTTTTTCAGTATTCAGCACGGCCTGGGGTTTAGTCACGACCGGCGCAGCGGTGGCAGGAGCGGAAGCCGCAGCAACCGGGCCTTTGCTCAATACCGTTTTCATTGCGGAGGCGATGCTTTCAGCCTGAGTGCCGACAATCACCTGCACGCTCTGCTTGTTCAAACGAATCACACCAGACGCACCCAAACGTTTCGCCACGCCTTCATTCACCTGGGCTGAGTCTTTGACGTTCAGACGCAGACGAGTAATGCAGGCATCGATGTTGGTCAGGTTGTCTGAACCGCCGATGGCGGCAATGTAACGACGTGCCAGTGATTCGGTCTGGCTTTCACCGTTACCGCTGTGATCAACGTTGACGTCGTAGCCGTCAGTTTCATCGCCCGCAGACAATTCACGACCCGGCGTCATCAGATTGAATTTCTGGATAGTGAAACGGAATACCACATAGTAGATGGCGAAGAACACCAGACCTTGTGGAATCAGCATCCACCAATTCACCGCCAGCGGGTTACGCGTTGACAGCACCATATCCACCAAACCGGCACTGAAGCCGAAGCCTGCAATCCAGTGCATGCTCGCAGCAATAAATACCGAGATACCGGTCAATACGGCATGGATCACATACAACACCGGTGCCACGAACATGAAGGAGAATTCCAGCGGTTCAGTGATCCCCGTGAAGAAGGCCGCGAAGGCCGCAGCCAGCATAATACCGCCGACTTTCGCGCGGTTTTCTGGACGTGCGCAGTGGAAGATAGCCAATGCTGCACCCGGCAAGCCAAACATCATGATCGGGAAGAAGCCCGCCTGATAGCGACCGGTGATGCCCGGGATACCCGTGCCATTCGCGATTGATTGTGCACCGCCAAGGAACTTAGGAATATCGTTAATGCCTGCCACGTCAAACCAGAATACGGAGTTCAGTGCGTGATGCAGACCGACCGGAATCAGCAAGCGGTTAAAGAAGGCATACACGCCTGCGCCCACCGAGCCCATTTTCTGAATGTGCTCACCGAAGTTCACCAGGCCGCCGAAGATGATTGGCCAGATGTACATCAGGATAAACGCCACAACGATCATCAGGAAGGAGACAAGGATCGGCACCAAACGGCGCCCGCTGAAGAACGACAGCGCTTTGGGCAGCTCAACATGGCTAAAGCGGTTATACACTTCAGCGGAGAGAATACCGACCAGAATACCCACGAACTGGTTGTTGATCTTGCCGAAGGCAGCAGGCACCTGATCGACCGGAATCTTCTGAATCATCGCTACTGCGGCAGGTGAACAGAGTGTCGTCACCACCAGGAAGCCCACGAAGCCGGTTAACGCGGCCGCACCATCTTTATCTTTGGACATACCGTAAGCCACACCGATGGCAAACAGCACTGACATATTTTCGATAATGGCAGAACCGGACTTGATCAGCAGAGCGGCCAGCGCATTGCCTGCACCCCAGCTGTCTGGATCAATCCAATACCCTACCCCCATCAAGATTGCCGCTGCCGGCAGTGTCGCTACCGGCACCATAAGCGCGCGGCCGACCTTTTGCAGATATCCTAAAATACTCACCTTTTTCTCCCCCTATGAGACTGGCGTTTGCCGTAGCGCGGGTTGATTTTATTATCCCTACGCTCGGTACCTTGATGACATCTTTCACCACGAGGCGCAGTGTAAAGATAAATTAATTCGCCTCGCAAATTAAAACCACAGTAACTGTGACTTTAATCACCATAATGGACGTTTATCACTGCGAAATGCTAGCCACCACCACAAACTTATTTTATGATGAAAAATATCAGGTCGCACTTTTCCCTGCTGGTTGCGCTTAAACCGATTACGCTTAATGGCAGCAACCTAAACCAGCATCGGCGACAACATTTTCCTAATCTTAATTGAGGTGAAGACATGAGACTGATCCCCTTGGCCACACCGACCCAGGTGGGTAAATGGGCTGCACGCCACATTGTTAACCGCATTAATGCGTTTAAGCCTAACGCAGAACGTCCCTTCGTGCTGGGCTTGCCAACCGGTGGTACGCCACTGGAAGCTTACAAGCACCTGATTGATATGCACAAAGCGGGCCAGATTAGTTTCAAGCATGTGGTGACGTTCAATATGGACGAATACGTGGGCCTGCCAAAAGAGCATCCGGAAAGCTACCACAGCTTCATGTACCGCAATTTTTTCGATCACGTTGATATCCAACCAGAAAATATTAATCTTCTGAATGGCAATGCGCCAGATATTGACGCAGAATGTCGCCAGTACGAAGAGAAGATTCGCTCTTACGGTAAAATTAATCTGTTTATGGGCGGCGTGGGCAACGACGGACACATTGCCTTTAATGAGCCGGCTTCTTCACTCTCTTCCCGCACCCGCATCAAAACCCTGACGCACGATACCCGCATCGCCAACTCGCGTTTCTTTAACGGCGATGTCGATCAGGTGCCAAAGTACGCTCTGACCGTGGGTGTGGGTACGCTTCTGGATGCCGAAGAAGTGATGATTCTGGTGACGGGCCATCTTAAAGCGCAGGCGTTGCAGGCCGCTGTAGAAGGTAACGTTAATCATATGTGGACCATCAGCTGCCTGCAGCTGCATGCGAAATCTGTGGTGGTGTGTGACGAACCGGCCACCATGGAACTGAAAGTGAAAACCGTGAAATATTTCCGCGAAATGGAAGCGGAAAATATGAAAGGTGTGTGAGAACACGTTGTGAAAAACCTGCTGCCGTAAGGTGGCAGGCTTAGCCGGGAGAGAAAAACGATGTACGCATTAGTGAACGGCCGGATTTTTACCGGTCATGAAATTCTGGACAATCATGCAGTGGTGATTGCAGATGGCCTGATTGAGCGCGTGTGCCCACGAGATGCGCTTGATGCAACGATGACACAGCAGGATGTGGCTGGTGCGTTTATCGCTCCCGGATTTATTGATTTGCAGTTAAACGGCTGCGGCGGCGTGCAGTTTAACGATGATATCGATGCGCTGAGCGTGGAAACGCTGGAAATCATGCAGCGTGCCAACGAAAAATCAGGCTGCACCAGCTATCTGCCAACGCTGATCACTAGCACCAATGCTTTGATGAAGCGTGCCATCGAAACCATGCGCGCCTATCTGGCCAAACACCCTAATCAGGCGTTAGGCCTACACCTGGAAGGTCCATGGCTGAACAAAGCCAAAAAAGGTACCCATAATCCAGATTTGATTCGTCTGCCCGATGCGGAGATGGTCGATTTTCTTTGCGCCAACGCAGACGTGATCACCAAAGTGACGCTGGCGCCAGAAAATGCCGGTGCCGAGGTGATTGGCAAGCTGCGCAATGCCGGCATTATTATTTCTGCGGGCCATTCAAACGCCACTTATGAAGAAGCCAAAGCGGGCTTTAGTGCGGGTGTCTCTTTTGCCACTCACCTTTATAATGCCATGCCAACCTTTGCAGGGCGTGAACCTGGTCTGATCGGTGCGCTGTTTGATTCACCTGATGTATACTGCGGCATCATTGCGGATGGTTTACATGTCCACTACGCTAACGTGCGTAATGCAAAGCGCATCAAAGGTGACAAGCTGGTGTTGGTAACGGATGCGACCGCACCCGCTGGCGCGTCAATTGATAAATTCATTTTTGCAGGCAAAACAATATACTATCGCGACGGCCTTTGCGTTGACGAAAACGGTACCTTAAGCGGTTCTGCGCTCACCATGATTGAAGCGGTGCAAAACAGCGTCGAACATTGCGGTATCGCGCTGGATGAAGCTTTGCGCATGGCAACGCTCTACCCGGCCCAGGCAATGGGTGTGGAAAAACAGCTGGGTTCAGTGACAGCAGGAAAAGTCGCTAACCTCACTGTCTTTACCCGCGATTATCAAATCACTAAGACGTTAGTCAATGGAGACGACGTCCTCAGCGAGTAAGTACTGAATGACCACTGGCGGCCAGACTCAAATAGGAAATGTCGATCTTGTCAAACAACTCAATAGTGCAGCCGTTTACCGGCTAATTGATCAACAAGGGCCGATATCGCGCATACAGATCGCCGATCTCAGCCAGCTTGCGCCCGCCAGCGTCACGAAAATTACCCGCCAGCTTATTGAGCGCGGCCTGATCAAAGAGGTAGAGCAACAAGCCTCTACCGGTGGTCGCCGCGCCATTTCCATCATTACCGAAACTCGCCATTTTCATACCATCGGCGTTCGCTTAGGACGCAATGATGCCACGCTGACATTATTCGATCTGAGCGGAAAATCGCTGGCGCAGGAAGATTATCCCCTGCCTGAGCGCACCCAGGAAACGCTGGAGAATGCGCTGTTCAATGCCATCACGGCATTTATGGCGGCGCATCAACGCAAGATTCATGAATTAATCGCGATCGCGGTGATTCTGCCAGGCCTGGTGGACCCGATTAACGGCATTATTCGCTATATGCCGCACATCGCTGTCAGCCACTGGCCGCTGGTATCCAGCTTGCAGAAACGCTTTAACGTCACCAGCTTTGTCGGTCACGATATCCGTAGTCTGGCGCTGGCGGAGCACTATTTCGGTGCAAGTCGTGACTGTGCAGACTCCATACTGGTGCGTTTACATCGCGGTACCGGCGCGGGCATCATCGCTAACGGCCATATTTTCCTCGGCAGCAACGGCAACGTGGGCGAAATTGGCCACATCCAGGTCGATCCCTTGGGTGAGCGCTGCCACTGCGGCAACTTTGGCTGTCTGGAAACGATTGCCGCCAATGGCGCGATTGAAAATCGCGTGCGCCATTTGCTCAACCAGGGCTATCCCAGCACGCTGACGCTGGATAACTGCCTGATGCCGCAAATTTGCCGTGCCGCCAACCAGGGCGATGCGCTGGCCTGCGAAGTGATTGAGTATGTAGGGCGTTATCTCGGGAAAGCGATTGCGATTGCCATTAACCTGTTCAACCCACAAAAGGTGGTATTGGCGGGGGAAATCACCGACGCAGACAAAGTGCTGTTCCCGGCGATTGAAGGCTGCATTAATACCCAAGCGCTGAATGCCTTCCGCAAAAACCTGCCGGTGGTGCGTTCCGAACTGGATCACCGTTCCGCTATTGGCGCTTTTGCCCTGGCGAAACGTGCGATGCTGAATGGTATTTTGCTGCAGCATCTGCTGGAAGAATAATTGAAGCCTGCCGTCTGGCGGGCCCGACCGGAAGCCAATATGACCATCAAAAGCGTAATCTGTGACATCGACGGCGTGTTGATGCACGACAATACCGCCGTGAAAGGCGCGAATGAGTTTCTGCAGCGCATCCTTGAAAAAGAGATGCCGCTGGTGGTGCTGACCAACTATCCGTCGCAAACCGCTCAGGATCTGGCAAACCGTTTTGCCAATGCGGGTGTCGAGGTACCGGATTCAGTGTTCTATACCTCGGCGATGGCGACAGCCGATTTCCTGCGTCGTCAGGAAGGCAAAAAAGCCTACGTGATTGGCGAAGGCGCGCTGATTCACGAACTGTATAAAGCCGGATTTACCATCACCGATGTGAATCCCGATTTTGTGATTGTTGGGGAGACGCGCTCCTTTAACTGGGAAATGATGCATAAAGCGGCTTTCTTTGTGGCTAATGGCGCACGCTTTATCGCCACCAACCCGGATACCCACGCACGCGGTTTTGTGCCAGCCTGCGGTGCACTCTGCGCCGGTATCGAAACCATCTCCGGTCGCAAACCGTTTTACGTCGGTAAGCCGAGCCCGTATATCATGCGTGCTGCGCTAAATAAGATGCATGCCCACTCGGAAGAGACGGTGATTGTCGGCGATAACCTGCGCACCGATATTCTGGCCGGATTCCAGGCGGGCCTGGAAACCATTCTGGTGCTCTCCGGGGTTTCGACGCTGAGTGACATTGATGCGATGCCTTTCCGCCCTGACTGGATTTACCCTTCAGTGGCCGATATCGACCTGTTCTAAACCTTCTCTTATCGCGTTTACTTATCGCCCTGCCCGCACGTCGTGTGAGCAGGGCGTTTGTTTTTACATCCCTTTATTATGATTCTGTGCACCGTTAATTGCGCAGGAAATCATCCAAAACGCCAATTCATTAGACGCCATCTAATTTAATTGACATTTAATTAGATGATATCCAATTTTTAAGCCATCACAACAATCTTTTTATCAAAAGATCGCAATTTAACTTGCGTTGACACCACCTGATAGCGCATTTTCTTATACATCACGCAGTCAAGGCTGCCGGACAAACGTAGAAATAACATCGCCGCAAGGTGAGATCAGGAGTCAGTTATGTGTTCGATTTTTGGTGTGCTGGATCTGAAATCCGATCCTGTTGAACTGCGCAAGAAAGCGCTGGAGTGTTCCCGTCTGATGCGTCACCGTGGACCGGATTGGTCTGGCGTGTATGCCGATGACAAAGCCATTCTGGTGCATGAGCGCCTGTCGATTGTTGACGTTAACAACGGTGCACAGCCGCTGTACAACGCTGACCACACCCACGTACTGGCCGTGAACGGCGAGATCTACAACCATCAGGCTTTGCGTGCTGAACTCAGCGATCGTTACGCGTTCCAGACCGGTTCTGACTGCGAAGTGATTCTCGCGCTGTATCAGGAAAAAGGTCTCGATTTCCTCGATGATCTGCAAGGTATGTTCGCCTTTATTCTGTGGGACAGCGTGAAGCAGCAGTATCTGATTGGTCGTGACCACATCGGGATTATCCCGCTGTACATGGGCAACGATGAGCACGGCAACCTGTTTGTCGCCTCTGAAATGAAAGCGCTGGTGCCGGTTTGCCGCACCATCAAAGAATTCCCGCCGGGAAGCTTCCTGTGCAGCAGCGATGGCGAAATCCGTCGTTACTGGCAGCGCGACTGGATGGATTTCGCTGCCGTTGCCGAGAACACCACTGACGCTGCGGGCCTGAAGCATGCACTGGAAGAGTCAGTGAAAAGCCACCTGATGTCTGACGTGCCTTATGGCGTGCTGCTGTCTGGCGGCCTCGACTCCTCTATCATTTCTGCCGTGACGAAGCGCTTTGCGGCAAAACGTGTGGAAGATGAAGATAAAAGTGATGCCTGGTGGCCACAGCTGCACTCTTTTGCGGTAGGTCTGGAAGGCTCACCTGATCTGAAAGCGGCCAAATCAGTGGCGGAACATCTGGGCACCGTGCACCACGAGATTCACTTCACCGTGCAGGAAGGTCTGGATGCGATTCGCGATGTGATTTACCACATCGAAACCTATGACGTCACCACCATTCGCGCCTCTACGCCGATGTATTTGATGTCGCGTAAAATCAAGGCAATGGGCATCAAAATGGTGCTGTCTGGTGAAGGTGCGGACGAAGTGTTTGGTGGTTACCTGTATTTCCACAAAGCACCTAACGCTCAGGAATTCCACGAAGAGAACGTGCGTAAACTGCTGGCGCTGCACATGTTTGACTGTGCGCGTGCCAACAAAGCGATGTCGGCATGGGGCGTTGAAGCGCGCGTACCGTTCCTTGACAAGAAATTCCTTGATGTGGCGATGCGCATCAACCCGGAAGACAAAATGTGCGGCAGCAACGGCAAAATGGAGAAACACATTCTGCGTGAATGCTTCTCTTCTTACCTGCCGGAGAGCGTGGCATGGCGCCAGAAAGAGCAGTTCTCTGATGGCGTAGGCTACAGCTGGATCGATAGCCTGAAAGAAGTGGCCGCGAAGCAGATCACCGATCAGCAATTGTCTACCGCGCACTTCCGTTTCCCGTACAACACGCCGAACTCGAAAGAAGCGTATTTGTATCGTGAAATCTTTGAAGAGCTGTTCCCGATTGCCAGTGCAGCAGAGTGTGTACCGGGCGGTCCATCCGTCGCCTGTTCATCGGCTAAAGCGATTGAGTGGGATGAAGCCTTCAAGAACATGGATGACCCATCTGGTCGTGCTGTCGGTGTGCATCAGTCTGCCTACAAATAAGCTTGTGAATGAGTAGGATAAGGGGTCTGAAAAGGCCCCTTTTTGTTTTCATCGTCGATGTTGCGATCGAAAACTGCTGAATAAATCGCCACCCTGGTTACAAGCCAGTCAAACAGGCGTTTTAAGGCAAAAAACGGCAAAAAACTTGTTGACGCTACAAAGCTCAATACGCATAATGCGCCCCGCAACGCCGATGAAGGTTAGCGAAAAAAGATGGCTACGTAGCTCAGCTGGTTAGAGCACATCACTCATAATGATGGGGTCACAGGTTCAAATCCCGTCGTAGCCACCATCTTTTCGCGGGAGTGGCGAAATTGGTAGACGCACCAGATTTAGGTTCTGGCGCCGCAAGGTGTGCGAGTTCAAGTCTCGCCTCCCGCACCATTTCAGTCTTCGGCAGCCGGATGGGGTATCGCCAAGCGGTAAGGCACTGGTTTTTGATACCAGCATTCCCAGGTTCGAATCCTGGTACCCCAGCCAATCCGATATTTACTCGTGGATGCGAGTCGACAGATGGGATATCGCCAAGCGGTAAGGCACCGGTTTTTGATACCGGCATTCCCTGGTTCGAATCCAGGTATCCCAGCCATTATCGGAAGTAATAAGCAGTAAACTCAGGCTACGTAGCTCAGCTGGTTAGAGCACATCACTCATAATGATGGGGTCACAGGTTCAAATCCCGTCGTAGCCACCAAATTTTTGGGGTGTCGCCAAGCGGTAAGGCTCTGGTTTCTGATACCAGCATTCCGGGGTTCGAATCCCTGCACCCCAGCCATATTAAAGATAATTTGTAACGCCATTAATTGGGGTGTCGCCAAGCGGTAAGGCTCTGGTTTCTGATACCAGCATTCCGGGGTTCGAATCCCTGCACCCCAGCCAATTAAAGACAATTTGAAAACGAATTATTGGGGTGTCGCCAAGCGGTAAGGCTCTGGTTTCTGATACCAGCATTCCGGGGTTCGAATCCCTGCACCCCAGCCA
>NZ_JBWXON010000031.1:0-32950 GCF_056678875.1 Pantoea folii
GGTGCGCTCTAATGGACTCGAACCATCGACCCCCACCATGTCAAGGTGGTGCTCTAACCAACTGAGCTAAGAGCGCAACATGCTGTCAGGGCGACAGCGGGGACGAATATTAACGGCAGGCCACGATGCTGGCAAGGGAAAAAATGATTTTCCATGACGACTGACCAGCATCTGTGCGACCCGCTGTTTTTTTAGGCATTGCAGGGGCAAATAACGGCCTGTTCAGCCACTTAGCGGGCCGCGCGCGCCAAAATTATCTGCGCCGGCAAACGTTGCAACCGAAGAATACGCCAAATCATCATCACGGCAGCAGACGTCAGGCCGACAATAAATCCGCACCAGAATCCCGCCGGACCGAGTTGCGGTACCACCCAGTCGGTCAGCGCCAGAATATAACCCACCGGTAAACCCAGTACCCAATAGGCAATCAGGGTGATAAAGAAGATGGAGCGCGTATCTTTGTAGCCGCGCAGAATCCCGCTACCAATGACCTGAATGGAATCTGAGAACTGATAGATGGCAGCGAGCAGCATCAGCTGGGCGGCCAGCGTAATCACTTCTGGATTGGCGGTATACAGTGCGGCGATATGTTCACGGAAGGTGATGGTGAAGATCGCTGTGATAGCGGCCATGCTGATACCGACACCTTGTCCCGTCCATGCCGCCACGCGCGCCTGTTCCGTTGAGCCCTGCCCAAGACGATAGCCCACGCGGATGGTGGTCGCGACACCGAGTGACAGTGGCAGAACGAACATCAGCGAACTGAAGTTCAGCGCAATCTGATGACCCGCAACTTTTACGATCCCCAGCGGAGAGACCAGCAGTGCCACCACCGCAAACAACGTGACCTCAAAGAACAGTGCCAGCGCTACCGGTAACCCGAGGGTAAACAGCCGAGACAAGATGACGCGTGAGGGCGGTGACCAGCGGCTGTTCATGCGAATATCGCGCATGCTCGCCATGCGTTTCAGCCAGAAACGCATCACCATAAACATTACCCAGTAAACCGAAGCGGTGGCGACACCACAGCCTACGCCCCCGAGTGCGGGCATACCGAAATGACCGTAAATAAAGACGTAGTTCAGGGGAATGTTAACCAGCAAACCCAAAAAGCCCAGCAGCATGGCTGGCTTGGTTTTTGATAAACCATCGCACTGATTACGCGCCACCTGGAAGAACAGGTAGCCGGGTGCACCCCACAGTAATGCATGGAGATAGCCTTCGGCTTTAGCCGCCAGTTGCGGATCGATATCGTGCATGGCATGAATCAAATAGCCGGCATTCCACAACACCACCATGATCAGCAATGCGACGGCCAGTGCCAGCCAGTAACCCTGACGCACTTGTTCCGCGATGCGTTCGCGGCGTCCTGAACCGTTGAACTGCGCAACGGTGGGCGTCAACGCCAGCAGAAGACCATGACCGAACAGAATGGCGGGAAGCCAGATAGAGGTGCCGACAGCAACGGCGGCCATATCCGTGGCGCTCACCGCACCGGCCATAATGGTATCCACAAAACCCATCGCCGTCTGAGCCACCTGAGCAAGGATGACCGGGATCGCGAGGGCCAGCAATTGACGCGCTTCTGTTAAATACTTCTGCACGTAACACCTGCTTAAATTAAGAAGAGAAGAGGGGAGATATCCCCAAAGAATGCGCGGCTAGTGTAGCGGTAGCGCTGCGTTCCACCAAACTTTGATCGCATTTTGTTAAGTTAATTGTGTAAAGTTTGAACTCCGGCAAATTAAACCGCGCTGCTCAAGCTGTGATAAACTGGCGCAAACTTCGCAGAGGCTGAGAGTATGTTTACTGGAATTGTGCAGGGCACGGCCGAAATTATCGCCGTAGAAGAAAAAGAGTTGTTTCGTACCCATATCGTACGTCTGCCGGAAGAACTTTTACCGGGATTAGCGTTGGGCGCCTCGGTGGCGCACAACGGCTGCTGCCTGACGGTGACGGCGATTGAGGGCGATCGCGTGAGCTTCGACCTTATCAAAGAAACCCTGCGCATTACCAACCTGGGTGAATTAGCGGTGGGCGATGTGGTGAATATTGAGCGCGCGGCGAAGTTCAGTGACGAAATTGGCGGACATTTAATGTCTGGCCATATTATGACCACAGCAGAAATCTGCAAAATCATCCAGTCTGAAAATAACCGTGAAGTGTGGTTTAAATTACAGGATGCTTCTCAGATCAAATATATCCTGCATAAAGGTTTCGTCGGTATCGATGGCATCAGCCTGACCGTGGGTGACGTCACTAAAAGCAAATTCTGTGTGCACCTGATTCCGGAAACGCTGGAGCGCACCACGCTGGGTGCGAAAAAACTGGGGCACAAAGTGAACATTGAGATCGATCCCCATACTCAGGCGATTGTCGAGACGGTGGAACGCGTTTTGGCCCAACGTGAAGCCGCGGCTATCGCGCTGGCGCAAGCCGCAGACGCTGAGTAATCCAATAAAAAAAGGCGCTGCGGCGCCTTTTTAAATTCTTATCCTTGATTACCGTGCAACGCGTAAACCACCTTCTTTACCGCGACTGAATACCACCTGCCACAATTGGATGTCACGCGCGCGGAAAGCGCCGGCGCAAGCATTAAGATAATAACTAAACATCCGTTTGAAGCGATCGCCGTATTTTTCTTCCAGTTGCGGCCAGGTCTTCTGGAATCGTTCATGCCATGCCATCAGGGTGGTGTCATAATCCGCACCAAAATTATGCCAGTCTTCCATAATAAAATGCTTCTCGCTGGCATCAGCAATTTGACGCACAGACGGTAAACACCCGTTGGGGAAGATATATTTATCAATCCAGGGATCCACATTCATATCGGTGGTGATGGCACCAATGGTGTGCAGTAAAAATATGCCGTCTGGTTTGAGATTGCGATCGGCAACGTCAAAATAAGTGGCATAGTTTTTCGGCCCCACGTGTTCGAACATGCCGACGGATACAATGCGATCGAACTGCAAATTCAAATCACGGTAATCCTGCAGCAAAATAGTCACGTCCAGCCCTTCACAGCGCTGCTGGGCTAACTTCTGCTGCTCAGCCGAGATGGTGACGCCATGCACTTTGACGCCATAATTGCGCGCGGCAAATTCAGCCAGTCCGCCCCAGCCGCAGCCGATATCCAGCAACGTCATGCCGGGCTCAAGCTGCAATTTACGGCAGATCATATCCAGCTTGGCATACTGAGCCTGTTCCAGTGTTTCAGCGTCTTTCCAGTAACCGCAGGAGTACTGCATAAAGGGGTCGAGCATCAGTGAAAAAAGATCGTTACCGAGATCGTAATGTTCTTTCCCGACAATCCAGGCGCGTTTCTTAGACTGTAAATTGGTTAAACGCGCGGCCGCAATACGCAAGGTATCTTTAAAATGACGCGGGAGTTGTTTATCCAGATGCTGTATCAGAACGCGATGGAAAAAGACATCCAATTGTTCGCAATCCCACCAGCCATCCATATAACTTTCACCCAGACCTAGCGATCCTTCCTGCAAAACACGTTTAAAAAAATCCGGATGCTTGACCTGAATATCCCAGGGGCGTGTGCCATTGACTGCAACATCAGCGCGTTCCAGTAATTCGTTGACGATGCGAAACCAGTGGTTTTCTTCAAGGCTCACTTCTTCTATACACGATGAACTCATAGCTTCTCCATCACCCTTCCGATTTGAACCTGTGGAAATAATAGTCAATTTCCTAAGGCCTGTGAGAGAACTCACGGAAAATCCGTGCGCCAGATATCCGACGTTTTACAGAGGTATGAATCTGAATAGAAATGTCTGGCACCAATCAGGAGAGGAAGATCGTGCAGACGCCATCCCAGCGACAGGGTCGCTTAAAATTAATGCAATTATGTTATTGATTTGTTGCAGAAATGCTGACCCACTGAGTATATGCTCACGTGGGTCAATATTCAACGGATTATCGTTAGTTTGCTAACGATAATCGTTGCATCAGTGATTATCTTCGCAGGGACGGGAGGTGTGAGCAATATCACTTTGTGCGTTTAAGCTGCGTTGCCAGATGAAGCCAGCCCAGGCCAGCACCACAGTGGCGACCATCACCAGTGTGGTGTTGTAGAGCGCCTGTTGTAATCCGGCAGAGACCAACAGGCTGGCGATAAAGCACAAACCCAGTTGCAGCAGATTTTGCAAACCTGCGGCTTTGCCCGTGGCGTGCGGAAAAGGCGCTAATGCGCTGGAAACCACAATCGGGTAAATGGCGCCATTGGCCAGTGCCATGCCACAGAAAGGCAGCAACAGAGCAATCAACGAAGGCGCAGGCAGCATCGCGACGACAAACAGACTTAATATGCTCAGGCTGTAAAGCACCAACAGCCACGGCAGCAGTTGCGATCCTTGATATCGGCTCAGCATCGCGCGGCAACCAAAGCCACCAATCAAAAATGCGATGGTTTGCGGAATATAGCTCAGACCAATATCGGCGGGCGTTAAACCCGCAGACGCCAGGATAAACGGCGAACCGGTTAGCCAGGCAAAGAAACTGGCAGAACAGGCAGAGTAGATCAGCACGTTGCCGCTGTAGACACGCGTGGAGAGCAGATTCAGCCAGCCGGGTTGCGGAGCATTATCTGCTTTGGCTTTTTTAGGCGCAGCAAGCTGCAGCGTGCCGATGACCAGCAGCACGGCAATGATCGTCAGCACGACAAAGATACTGCGCCAGTGGAAATGGCCCATCAGCCATGCACCTAACAAAGGTGCCAGCGCAGGAGAAAGGGCAACCAGCGGCATTATGGTAGCAAAAACTTTATTGGCCTGGGCTTTGGGGTAGCGATCGACCACCAGTGCCTGCCAGCTGACCGCGGCGGCGCACACGCCAACCGCCTGCACAAAGCGCAGTGCCAGCATCATATTGACGTCCGTCACCCATAACATCCCCAGGCAACCCAGGGCAAAAATCGTCAAACCTGCCAATAAAATGGGTTTACGTCCAAAGCGATCTGATAACGGTCCCCAGAATACCTGGGCGCAGGCAAAACCACCGAGAAATAGACTGAGGCTGGCGCTGATGGTGCCCGGCGCGGTGGCGAAGTCACGCTGCATATCGCCAAAAGCAGGCAGATACATATCCGTAGCGAGGAAGCCGAGCATGCTGAGCACGGCAAGATAGGGCATAAATCCTTTTGACGACAACATAGTAATTCTCATTGGCAGATTGAACGTCGGGGAGTGTAAAAGAGTGCGTCATTCTTTGTGAAACGCTAATATTTGCGCAGTGCTGTTAAAATTTTTGAAGGCAAAAGTATGTGGTCTGAGTATGCGCTGGAAGTAGTGGACGCCGTCGCGCGCAATGGCAGTTTCAGCGCAGCGGCGCAGGAATTACATCGCGTGCCCTCTGCCGTTAGCTATACGGTGCGCCAGCTGGAAACCTGGCTGGCCGTGCCGTTGTTTGAGCGTCAGCACCGTGAGGTGGTGTTAACCCCTGCAGGCGAGCATTTTGTGCGGGAAGGGCGATCTGTTATCAAAAAAATGCTGGCAACCCGCAGGCAATGCCAGCAACTGGCGAATGGCTGGCGCGGACAGCTCAGTATTGCCGTGGATTGCATTGTAAAACCCCAGCGTACCCGACAACTGGTAAAGGATTTTTACCGTCATTTCCCGGATATGGAATTGATCATCAGTTACGAGGTATTTAACGGTGTATGGGATGCCTTAGCAGACGGGCGGGTCGATGTGGCGATTGGTGCCACCCAGGCAATCCCGGTGGGTGGACGTTTTGCCTTTCAGGATATGGGTGCTCTCAACTGGTGTTGTGTGGTCAGTCCTGATCATCCTCTGGCCGCGAGTGCCGATCTCAACGAAGAAGCGCTGCGTGCCTGGCCATCGCTGGTACTGGAAGATACCTCTCGCGCATTACCACGACGCATGACCTGGACATTGGATAATCAGCGGCGTTTAGTGGTGCCAGAGTGGGAAACAGGGATGGATTGTTTGCAGGCGGGATTGTGCGTGGGCATGGTGCCGGGCCACCTCGCGCGACCTTTACTCGACAGTGGCGCGCTGGTGGAGCTATCACTGCCGCAGCCGTTTCCGGAAAGTCCCTGCTGCGTCAGTTGGTCAGAACAGCGTGCGTCACCCGCGCTGGAGTGGTTACTCGCCTATCTTGGCGATGCTGAAACGCTGAACCACGAGTGGCTCAGCGAAAATCAGCTTTAACGGCGGTAATCACGGAATGGACCGTCCGCCACGGAGCGACGCTCAATCAGTGTAGGCTGGACCTCAATGGTTTGCGGCTCTTCGCGTTTGCTGGTGATGCGATCCAGCAGCATTTCCAGCGCTTTTTTGCCCAACTCCGCTTTCGGCTGGTGAACTGTAGTGAGCGCAGGGGTGAAGTAGCGCGCGTTGCGCACGTTATCATAGCCAATCACGGAGATGTCCTGCGGCACGCGCAGTCCCATCTCATCGGCGGCACAGATCGCGCCCATCGCCATGATATCGCCCCCGCAGAACACGGCGGTCGGACGCTGTTTCTGATTAAGGATCTGCTGCATCGCCTGATAACCCGATTCTGGCTCGAAGTCGCCCTGAACAACCCATTCAGGCCGCACGGTCACACCGCCTTCGCTCATCGCCTGCAGGAAGCCCGCATGGCGCCCGCCGCCGGTGTTGCGCTCCATTTGACCCGGAATCGCACCGATATCTCGGTGACCGCGCTCGATAAGGTAGCGTCCAGCCAGGTAACCCCCCTGGAAGGCGTTATCCTGTACGGTATCGGTGAAGTCGCCGCGAGAGGCGCCCCAGTCCATCACGACCATCGGAATGTTGCGGTTGTCTTCCAGCATCTGCAGCAAATCGTCAGGATACTCGGAGCACATGACTAACAGACCATCCACACGCTTTTGCGCCATCATCGACAGGTAAGCGCGCTGCTTTTGCAAATCGTTATGTGCGTTGCCCAGAATCAAGGTATAGCCGCGTTCGAAACAGTGGTTCTCAACCGCTTCGATAATTTCGGCAAAGTAGGGCGCTTCGCTGGAAGTGGCTAACAGTCCCAGCGTTTTGGTGTGATTCACCTTCAGACTACGCGCAACGGCGCTCGGCGAATAGTGCAGCTCTTTAATCGCTTCCCATACGGCGTTACGCGTTTCCTCTGCAACAAAACGCGTTTTGTTGATGACATGCGAAACGGTGGTGGTAGATACACCCGCGCGTTTCGCTACATCTTTAATTGTTGCCATGAAAAAGGTACTCCCCGGCTTATCGCAACTTACTGATAAGTATATTGTTAAACGTTTGCGTCTGCGAAGGGTTTTATGCCCTAAAAGGGGGGCAAATCTGCCGTATCAGGCAGGGAAAATCACTTCAGCAGGCTGTAAATACAGCATGCGCAAAATCAGTTGCGCAACGAAAGGCGGCGATTCTAGCAAGCCAGCGCGGATAAGACGAGATTTTTGCCCACCGCTGTGCGAAAATTGTTTTAACCCTAATAAATGTGTGACTAAGGAGAAGTGATGAGTACAGATTTAAAGCTGGCGCTAATGACCACGGTTGGCGCACTGTTGATGATTATTGCGTTTAGCTTCACCGCCATTCTTCATTAATTCAAAGCGCATCAATAAAAAAAGCCGGCACTGATTAAGCGTCCGGCTTTTTTTGTGGCGAGAGCCACAGGATGTTGCGCAACAATTAGCGAATAGTTTTTGGAGTCATCATACGGCGCGCACCGACATAGTGTTTCTGCCAGTAGTCTTCGCCCAATGCGCTAATCTGAATGTCTTTACCGGTGCGGGGTGACTGAATAAATTTACCGTTGCCGAGGTAAACGCCCACATGATCGGCAGTCCCGCGATTATTGATGCGGAAGAATACCAAATCCCCTTTCTCCAGCATCTCACGCTTAATGGGCGCGGCATCGTGCAGGTGATACATCTCATTCGCCGTGCGTGGGAATTTGTATTTGACGAGATCTTTATAGGCATACCAGACTAAACCACTGCAATCGAAACCGGTATGGGGTGAGGTGCCACCCCACTGGTAAGGCTTGCCCAGTTGTCCCATCAACTTCGTCATCGCGGTTTCGCGTGCCTTTTGGTAGCGCAGGCGGTGGGATTTGCTCATCTTGATGCCAGTGAGTCCCTGAACTTCATCGTCCACATCTGGGGACTTTTTCGCGAGGCGTTGATGGCCATACTTTTTCAATGGCGACTTCAGCAGGGATTTTTTGCGGCTGGATTTGTTTAAGGCGGTTTCGGTTTTACTCTGCTTTTTCAGCTTGAGCTTCTGCACGGTGGTCAGGCGAGACTTTTTAGCCGTTGATTTAACCGGGCGTCGCTTGCGGCGCTCATCTTCACGCGCACTTTTTTTCTCAGCATTATGCAAACTGGCATTAATCGGGGCATGCTGAGAAGCAGAAGCCACGTTAAAAAACAGTTGCGCAAAAGCCAGTATGAAAAGCGTAATCAGTAAACGCATAGTCCGGTTACAGGTTAAGCAGTCTGGCAAAAAGCAGGCTGCGGCAGAGTAAGAGAAATCTGATCAACGATCAGCGCCGAAGCAATTCTAATCCACTTTTTTTCCAAAAGGTAAGGCCTTTTTCTATTAATCTGTTACCAGGTAGATAATGTCGCTAAATTGAGCGATTTCAGCTGTTTAACGCAGCGAAATTATTGCTAATTATTAATTTGTTCATGCTTATTAATGATAGGAAAATGTTATCTGTACCCTCAGCACTTAACAAACATGGCGATCAGCTGGTCGGTAACGCAAAATCCCGTTTTCAGTGCGGGGCTGAAGTCGCTACAATAAACAAACACGAAGTGAAGGATTAAGGAAGGCAATAATGAGTACTGTTGAAAAAATTCAGCGCCAGATCGCAGAAAACCCGATTCTGTTATACATGAAAGGTTCCCCGAAACTGCCAAGCTGCGGTTTCTCAGCACAGGCTGTGCAGGCGCTTTCTGCCTGTGGTGAGCGCTTCGCGTATGTGGATATTCTGCAAAACCCGGATGTCCGTGCAGAATTGCCAAAATACGCCAACTGGCCGACTTTCCCGCAATTGTGGGTGGATGGCGAGCTGGTCGGCGGTTGCGACATTATCGTTGAGATGTTCCAGCGTGGCGAATTGCAGCCGCTGGTGAAAGAAACCGCTGAGAAGTATAAAGAAGCGGAATAATTGCGAAGGCCGACACATGTCGGCCTTTTCTTTGCGTACTCATCCGGCAATCAGCCAATCAGCCAATCAGCCAATCAGCCAATCAGCCAATCAGGCAGAGGCATCGTCTTCAGTCTGTTCTTCACTGAAAGCCAGTGGCCAGCCCCCCAAACGTTTCCAGCGGTTCACCAACTCACAGAACAGCGTGGCCGTTTGCTCGGTGTCGTACAGCGCGGAGTGCGCCTGCGTGCTATCAAACTCCATCCCCGCCGCTTTGCAGGCTTTTGCCAATACCGTCTGTCCCAACACCAAACCGCTCAGTGCCGCGGTATCAAAGGTCGCAAACGGATGGAAGGGATTACGCTTCAGGCTGGCGCGTTCGGCGGCGGCCATCACAAAGTTCAAATCGAAAGTTGCATTGTGCGCCACGATAATGGCGCGATTACAGCCATGATCTTTGGTGCCTTTGCGCACCATCTTGAAGATAGCATGCAGCGCTTCGTATTCGCTTACCGCGCCGCGTAAAGGGTTGGAGGGATCGATACCGGTAAACGCCAGCGCCGCAGGATTCAGGATCGCGCCTTCGAACGGCTCAACGTGAAAGTGCAGGGTTTCATCACGGTGTAACCAACCGTCCTCATCCATCTTGAGCGTGGTGGCCGCAATTTCCAGCAGTGCATCGGTTTGCGCGTTAAAGCCGGCGGTTTCGACGTCAATAACCACAGGATAAAAACCACGGAAGCGTTGATGAAGAGCGTTTAAGGCGTTCGATTCAGACATCAGGATCTCATAGCAAGAAATGGGGCAGCGCGCATTATGGCAAAAATTACAGGAGGGTGCAGCAGGAGAGGGAAGTCAGCCTGCAAATTAGCAGACTGACTAACGGCATCAGTGACCGAGGCCGTGACCAGCCTGTTTGTTTTCGATCAGCTCGATTTTGTAGCCATCGGGATCTTCAACAAAGGCAATAATGGTGGTGCCGCCTTTTACCGGACCGGCTTCACGCGTCACGTTGCCACCGACACTGCGGATGCGCTCGCAGGTCTCAGCGACGTTATCGACGCCCAGCGCGATATGACCATAAGCATTTCCGAGGTCGTACTTGTCCACGCCCCAGTTGTAGGTCAGTTCGATCACCGCGCCTTCACTCTCTTCGGTGTAACCCACGAAAGCCAGGGTGTATTTGTATTCGGTGTTTTCGCTCTGACGCAGTACGCGCATGCCCAGCACACGGGTATAAAAATCGATAGAACGTTGCAGATCGCCAACGCGTAACATGGTGTGAAGTAAACGCATAACATCCTCTTTTGAAAAGTCATCAGGGAATGACAAAGACTAGCAAGTATAGCCAGTTAATGCCCTGAAGAAACAGCACTGCCGCACATCCGGTACGGCAGCTTGATTCTTACAGGCTTGGGTAATCCGTATAACCTTCAGCGCCGCCGCCGTAGAAGCTTTCCGGACGCTGTGGATTCAGCGGTGCGTCTTGCTGCAGACGCTCAACCAGATCCGGGTTAGCAATAAAGTCGCGACCAAAGGCCACGGCATCAATCAAGCCACGTGCAATCAGGTCGTCAGCTTTCTCAACGCTGTAAGCACCCGCACCGATAATTACGCCTGGGAACAGCGCACGCACTTTTGCACGGAAAGCATCGCTGTAAGGCTGGCCACCGGCCCAGTCTGGTTCAGACAGGTGCAGATACGCGAGACCACGCTGGCCCAACTCGGAGATGTACCACAGCGCTGCAGCTTCTTCATCGGCACCATTTTCCAGATTCTGGAAGGCTCCGATTGGCGAGATACGAATGCCGATACGATCGGCAGACCAGTTAGCAATCGCCGCATCCACCACTTCCAGCGCGAATCGACCGCGTTTCTCAATCGAGCCACCGTATTCATCGGTACGCTGGTTGGAACCCGGCGCCAGGAACTGGTGCATCAGGTAGCCGTGGGCAGAATGCAGCTCCAGCAGGTCGAAATCGGCTTCACGCGCGTTTGCCGCCGCCTGACCGAAATCTTTTACGATCTGCTGAATTTCCGCCACGCTCAATTTACGCGGCAGGGAGGTATCTTCACGGTAAACAGTGCCATCTTCAGCACGCAATGAGGTACGCGTGCCCGCAGCCAGAGCTGAGGGTGCAACAGGCGCTTTGCCTTCCGGCTGAACGCTGTTATGCGAGATACGGCCGGTGTGCCACAGTTGCACCGCGCTGTGACCTTTCGCCGCATGAATGCTTTCGTTGATCACTTTCCACGCGGCAATTTGCTGCTGAGTATGCAAACCCGGTGCACCAGCATAACCTTTCGCCTGGAAAGAGATCTGCGTTGCTTCAGTAATGATCAAACCGGCGCTGGCGCGCTGCTGATAATATTCCGCCATCAGCGGGGTTGGGATGTCGCCCGGCTCAATGCTGCGCAGACGCGTCAGCGGTGCCATAAATACACGGTTAGGTACGGTAATCGCGCCCACTTTGAGTGGGGAAAACAGCTGTTTACTCGCCATGATGACTCCTATAAGTAGACCGGTCGTCTAGAAACTGCGGTTTTTAAAAATCAGCGGCCATTCAGCCACTGTTCAATGGTTTCAAGTGCCAGGGTAATCGGGCCTGACTCTCGCGAAATTTTGCTTTGCAAACTGGCGCCTAACCACAACAGGTAACAGCGCTGTGCCAGTTGCTCGGGCGTTTGTCCATACGGCAGCGGCTGTTCAGCGGCGACTTCGCTCAAACAGCGGGCATAAGTCGCGATCATAGCGCTGGCACCATGCTGCAAGGCATCACGCATCGGTTCTGATAAATCGCAGACTTCCGCCGATAACTTCACACCCAAACAGCCCACGATATGGCCTTGCTCGATAAATAGCGTTGCGCCATAGCGGAAGTGGGCCAGCAAACGTTCCCGAGCTGACAAGCCCGGCTGATTTAACTGTTGATCGACCTGCTGCAGGTAGTTAACGAAATAGCGTTCCAGCAACGCCACGCCAAAAGCTTCTTTGGAGCGGAAGTAGTGGTAAAACGATCCTTTGGGCACTTCCGCCAGCGCCAGCATTTCGCTCAGGCCCATGCCGGTAAAACCGCGTTGCAGACAAACCTGCTCGCCAGTAGCGAGCAGATGTTCACGGGTTTCGTTGCGTTGCACAGTCTTGTTCATGGGCCACACAGTATTAGACCAGTCGGTCTAATGCAAACCTTATCCGGCATTTTGGCACGATCTGATCATGTCCAGTTGCGGTTGGTACTCTTGCGTTTGGATGTTGAACATGCCCAAAACCGTATGGAAAAGATTGTCTTGCGACACTTTCTCACTCGCGGCCTGCTGGCGTAAACAGGTCTCGTTAATGTGGAACGCCGACGCATAGCCTGGTGACATCCACATCAACAGTGGGATATGTGTCTGCTGTGAGGGCGCAAACATATAAGGCGCACCGTGCAGATACATACCGTGTTCACCCAGTGATTCACCGTGATCTGAGAGATAGACCAGCGCTACGTTGAAGCGATCGCTCAAAGCTTTGAGTTTATCAATGGTGCGGCTCACCATATCGTCGGTGTACAACAGAGAGTTATCATAGGTATTCACCAACGCCTGATGATCGCAATCCTGAATCTGGTTGCTATCGCAGGTTGGCGTGAAGCGACGGAATTCCGCCGGATAACGCTGATAATAGGCCGGACCGTGGCTGCCCATTTGATGTAACACGATAATCCCGTCATTGTGCAGACTGTCCACATAGTTATCAAAACGATGCAGCAGAACATCATCGAGACAGAAACCATTGTGGCAATATTGCGATAAATTCCACTGTGTCATATCGGTGTGCGGCACGCGATCGCAGGCGCCTTTACAGCCGCCATCGTTTTCGCGCCACAACACACTGACTCCGGCGTGGGCGAGAATATCTAGCACGCCTTCCTGATGATGCGCCAGGTTGGCGTCGTAATGCTCTCGCGGCATGTTGGAGAACATGCAGGGCACAGAAATGGCGGTCTCCGTGCCACAGGAACTGGCGTCGGGATAGTAGATAACCTGCTGTTTTTTCAGTTCAGGATTGGTTTCACGCGCATAACCGCCAAGAGAGAAGTTCTCAGCACGTCCGGTTTCGCCGACCACTAATACCACCAGCGTTTTCTTCGGTTCCGCGGTGATCAGCGGGCCTTTTTTGGCATCCTGGCCAATTTTGACCAGCGCCTGGCTGCCTTGCAGATAACGCTGATCAACGTAATGACCGGTGCCGCTGACAATATTGGCCGGGGTGATCATCTTCACCAGCCCTTTATTGTTGCGAATCAGCGAAGCGTAATCTTTGTAGAACAGCACCGCCATCAGCAGAATCAGCAAAATCGCACCCAGCGCCCCGGCCAGGCGTTGCAGCAGGCTCCACCACCAGCGTTGGCCCGTTTTAATGCGCACCATGCAAATGGCGGCGACGGGCACCAACCCCATCAAGATCATCCACACCACATAACCACTGCTGATCAATGCTCCAGCTTCCTGAGCATCCGACTCAAACACGTTTTCGATCATGTTGGTGTCGATCACCGTACCGAAGCTGTGCATAAAGTAGTTAGCGGCGGCGCTGGCCAGCACCAACAGAATAAGCAGCGGCTTGCGAACATAGGGCCATGCCAGCAACGAGAAAATCAGATAGAA
The DNA here is from genome assembly GCF_056678875.1 of Pantoea folii. Lineage (NCBI taxonomy): Bacteria > Pseudomonadati > Pseudomonadota > Gammaproteobacteria > Enterobacterales > Erwiniaceae > Pantoea > Pantoea folii. The sequence goes on from NZ_JBWXON010000031.1 coordinate 13,768, forward strand.
CGCAGAGGCCAGCACCACCGGAATGCTGGCAGCAAACAGGTAATCGTGAAGGCGATCGTAAGGGATAATTTCCCACGCCCGCAGTAGAAACAGGGCGTTGAGCACGAGGGTAAAAAACAGGGCGGCAATCAGATTAAAACTGCTGGCATGGCACTGTAACTTGTTCGGGAATTTCATGAAAACTCAGTAGCAGGATGGAATGTGACAATCGTATGAATTCAATATGAGGAAAACCTTAACGCTTATTAAACAGTACCCAACCAAAGGTTCTTGCGCTGAGAACAATGGTAAATATCCATTTCCGTGGTGATGGCTGGATGAAATCTGGGCGAACTACGTATACGCTTTGCACAATGTCACTAAGCTGTTATCAATATAAAGCTTATTGTTAAACCGGAGTGGATGTGGCCGAGCAATTAGAGTTCTTTCCTGTTCCCAGCCCGTGTCGCGGCATCTGTCAGAGTGATGCGCGCGGCTATTGTCGCGGCTGTCTGCGTAGCCGTGAGGAACGCTTTAACTGGATGAAGTTTACCGATGCGCAAAAACGTGATGTGTTGCGGTTATGTCGCCAACGCTGGCTGCGCCTGCATCGACAACAAAAAGTCGATGAGAATCATGATCCGGAACAACCCTCACTGTTTTAAGAAAACGATGATTTGCCTTTCCGTTATACTCCCAGCTTCGCTTTCCGCTTTCGCGTTCAAGGGAGTTTACCGATGTTACAACCGCAAACTATCGCCCCGCAGGGACCTCAATTCTCACCGCTGATCGTTGGCTACTGGCGCCTGCTGGAGTGGGGCATGACGCCGCAGCAGTTAGTGGCTTTTATCGAGCATCATCTGTCATTGGGCATCACCACGGTCGATCACGCCGATATTTATGGTAACTACGGTTGTGAAGCCGCTTTTGGCGAGGCGCTGCGTCTGGCACCGGGGCTGCGTGAAAAACTGCAGATTGTCACCAAATGCGGCATTGCAACACGCGCCAAACCGGAACATAAAATTGGCCATTACATTACCGAGGCCAGTCACATTCTGCACAGTGCGGAAAATTCCCTGCGCTACTTCAACACCGATTATCTCGATCTGCTGCTGATTCATCGCCCGGATCCACTAATGGATGCAGATGAAATGGCCGAAGCCTTTATGGCGCTGCATCAAAGCGGCAAAGTGCGCCACTTCGGTGTGTCGAACTTTACCGCTCCCCAGTTCACGCTGCTGCAATCTCGCCTGCCGTTTAGCCTGGTCACCAACCAACTGGAAATCTCACCGCTGGAACAGTCAACGCTGCTCGATGGCACGCTCGACCAGTGTCAGCAGGTGCGCATCCGCCCGATGGCATGGTCCTGTTTAGGCGGTGGACGTCTGTTTAACGATGCGCATTATCAGCCGCTGCGTGATGAGCTTGAGCAGGTCAAACAGGAAATCGGCGCGAGCAGCATTGAACAGGTGGTGTATGCATGGGTGATGAAATTGCCAAGCCGCCCACTGCCAATCATCGGATCCGGTAAAGCCACGCGCGTCAGCGAAGCGGCAGGCGCTTGCCAACTGACGCTCGATCGTCAGCAGTGGTTCCGCATTCGCAAAGCGGCACTCGGTTTTGATGTGCCCTGAAGCGTAAAACTACGTCAAATTACGGCAGCCTGGCCTATTCCGGTCCAGGCTTACAGGGCATTTCAACCGTAAGGAGACGTTATGAAAAAAATTCTCATCGCCACACTGGCGCTGGTCTGTGCTGCTGGCGCTCAGGCCGCCTCTGAAGAGGTGACATTGCATGAGGTCACCGCACAGGGTATCGGCGCCGCCATTGGTAAAGTCACTATCAGTGAAACGCCATATGGTTTGCAGTTCGCGCCCGCGCTAACCGGCCTGAAACCGGGCATTCACGGCTTCCACGTGCATGCCAAAGGCAGTTGTGAGCCTGGTCAATCGGATGGCAAAACTGTTGCGGCCGGCGCAGCGGGTGGACATCTGGATCCACAAAACACCGGCAAACATCTCGGGCCTTACGCAGAGGGTCACTTGGGCGATCTGCCTGCTCTGTATGTCACTGACGATGGCAAGGCCGATTACCCGGTGGTGGCGCCGCGTATAAAATCGCTGAGCGAAGTGAAAGGGAAGGCGTTAATGGTTCATGTGGGTGGCGATAATCATGCAGATCATCCGCAGCCGTTAGGGGGAGGCGGTGCCCGATTTGCCTGCGGTGTAATTTAAACTCTCAGGCGGCAGGCAATCTGCCGTCTGCATCTTTTCACTGCCGGAAAAATTCTGACCCACTTTCCCGCTACACTCCGCACGCTATCCGTCCTATGATGTTGATTCAGGAATAAAACCTCTCAGGGGCAGGAATGAAAACGCGTGGGATTTTGCTGTTATGTGTATTACTCGCGGGATGTGATCAACCTAACGAAACGCAGTTGAGGTTAGACACCAGCCGCCAGTTACAGCGCACCATTGATACCAACCCGCTGCGTGCAAGTTGTGAAGATATCGCTCGCGGACGGGAGTGGCTTACCCCGCACACGCTCGAACAGTTACAGGCACAGGGCTGTCAGAATGTGCTGCGCAGCGCCACCGAAACCAATTTCCTGCACACCGAGTTTTTTCACCGCACGTTAACCACGGTTTGCGGCTCAATCCGGGGGAAAAGTTTCACCGGCACGTTTCTTGATCGTCGCTTTATCTATTCGTATGAGGAGCGATACCTGGTGATTGAGCCGATGACCGAGCAAGACAAAACCCGTTTTGAAGGGCACAAAACCTTGCAGCAGTTGCAGGACGATTTTAACCGCCAGACCACACAATATTGCCAGTAATTAATCCGGCACCGCCTGACTTAACTGTGCTAACGAACAGCGCAGGCGCCATAAAATGCCCGCCAGCGTATTGGCTTCGCTATCAGGCTGCTGCTGCAGTTGCGCAATCATCCCTTCCAGCTCATCCAGCGTGGCCTGCAACGAAGTATGACGCACGCCGCGCAGGCTCATAATCCGTTGCAGATCCTGCAAACTGCTATCGCGCATTTGCGCCAGAGTGACTGAGGCTGGCCGCCATTCGCGTAATTGCCAGACAATATGGGAACAGTTGAGCAGCACCACGCCCCAGCGCAGCAGCCAGACACGCGCCTGTTCATCACGGCTACTACTCAGCTGGCTGATGTGGTGGTAAATCTGCGATTCAAAGTGGCTCTCGCTGAGACGTGGATGGCGTCGCAGCTGGTCAAGAAATGCATGGCGTAACGCGCGAATATGCCTGCGGCTACGGCGCGCATCGGAGCTGGGGCGCAGTACCTGAAAAGCCATCCATGCCAGCAGCACGCCACACACTTTGGCCAGATTATCGTTGAGAAAGCTTTGGTAATCCCAGTCTGGCGGGTTGGTGACGGCAATAAATGAACCCATAAAAACAATAAATTGTCCCCACATCCCCGCGCGTTTTTTCTGCTGCAGCTTAAACAGTTGCAAGGTGATCAGCAGCGGAAACAGCACCAGCAGAAATTGCCACAGGGCGCTGATTTGTACCATCAAACCGTATTGCAGCAGAAAACTAAACACCGACAGCCATAGCAGGGTTTTCAGCAACAGTGATACGCTGCCGCTGGGGGAGGGAGCGGAAGAGTAGAGCACGCAGGCAATCGCCGTCAGCGTTAACGCTGCTGCGCCTGCATCCCATTGTGTGCCAATCCAGAAAGCGCAGCCCAGCATGATCACGCTGAAGGTGCGCAACGCACTCCAGCCGGCTTCAGCGCTGTCGCTTTCACGTGCCAAAGAGGGCACTTTTGGCGGTTGAAAGCGCGTATCGGCGTCTGCGCGCTCAATCAAACGTATCCAGCGATTAACGTTGAGGTAAACCCAGCAGAAATAACGTAAACGCTGAACAAACGCGCGCTGACGATAATCGCCGGTGGCTTCCGGTATTACGCTGCGCAGTATGCGCGCCAGAAGATATTTATCACACTGCGGCAATGCGAGTTCGTGTAACAACTGTTGAATGGCGGTGTAAAGTTCCGGTGGTGCATCCGGCCAGTTCAGCAGCATGCGGCGCAGGCTGGAGAGAACGCTGGTCAGGCGTAACTGCTGGTGCAAAACATAGTTAAGCACGTTGTTCTGACGGCGATAGCGGTAATGGCTCCAGAAGGCCTGAATACGCAGCAAGTTCATAGTGAGAATCTGGCTGATGACATTTTCATGCGCGGTGCGCACGTTATCAGTACTGCTTTGTTGCAGCAGTAAAACTGCATGGTCGAGCAGACGAGCGTGCATCTGCCGCAGTGAAGTCATCAAGGTGTTGCCATCTGATGTACTGGGCAAAACCATCATCATCAGTCCGGCACATAAAATGCCTGAAATCACCTCGCAAACGCGCGCCTGAGTGATATCCCACAATTGGGTCACATCGGTAATATTGACGCTGCTAAAGGCAATGATCGCTGCGGTGTACCCGGCCAGAGAGAATGCGTAGGCGACATTGTTTTGATAGTGGTTGGCGATCCAGGTACAAAACGCCAGCCAGCCGGCCATAAAAAAGGCAAATAGCCAGGGTTCGTTGAGCGTATGCCCGGCAATCAGCAGCGCGGCGGTGGCACCGAGCAGACTGCCGACAATACGCCCCAGACTTTTACTGATCGCACCGCCCACGGTGGGAAAACTCACCACGGCGGCGGAGGTCATCGCCCAATAGGGTTCATCCAGTTGCAGCGCATAGGCGATGGTGAGCGCCAGACACATCGCAATCGCATTACGCAAGGCATAGCGCCATTCGCCGCCGGTTGCTTTAATCCACGGCAGATTTTGCCAGGCCAGCCACTGCAGATTCATGACGGCCTCAATGTGCGATGGAAATCGTACAGGTGGTGCCCGCCACCAGCGGAACATCATCCGGAATCGCATCCAAACGAATGCGTACCGGCACACGTTGTGCCAGGCGCACCCAAGGCACGTTGGGTTTGATGTCTGGCACTAAACCGCCATCGGTTGAAACGCTCTGATCGTAAATAGCGCGCCCGATGCTCTCCACTTTTCCCTGCAAGCGAGTGCCATTACTGTAGAGTACGATTTGCGCGTCGGCGCCGGGCTGAATGTGACGCAGTTTGGTCTCTTCGAAATAGCCCATCACATAATAGGAGTGGCTATCCACCAGGGCGAACAACGGTGTTCCGGCGGTGGCGTAGTTGCCGGGACGCAGCGTCAGGTTGCTGATCCAACCGTCGGTGGGCGCGGTAAGCGTGGTTTGTTGCAGATTCCAGCGCGCCTGATCCAGACTCGCCTGTGCCGCTTTAGCCGTTGCTGCTGCGGCGTTTGCTGTCAGTCGTGCGGCATCCATATCTTCTGCTGAGATCACATTACGTGGCAGGCTGGCACGACGATTGGCTTCGTGTTGGGCTTTGGCCAAATCGGATTGCGCCTTCGCCAGTTGAGCATCCGCATTATCCAGCGCAATTTGCCAGGGCACGGGATCGATCTTTAAAAGGATGTCCCCTTTATGCACAAACTGGTTGTCATGCACCTTGAGATCAATGATGCGGCCCGATACTTCCGGTGTGATATCCACCAGCTCAGCGCGCACTTTGCCATCACGTGTCCACGGTGACTGCATGTAGTAGTTCCACATCCACCAGCCGGCAATCAGGGCCAGGGCAAACACCACCAGTGTTGAAAAGTATTTAAAAGGGTTGAATTTCATGGTGATTTATCCGAGGCTCAGTATCCACAGTGCGCCAGTGACGCACAGAACAAACAGGGAAAGATCCATTAAGGTGGGATGCCAGATGTCGCCGGAGTACATCCAGCCGCGCAGCAACGGGTGAATCAGTAACCAGAAAAAGAAACCCAGCAGCACAGCTTTAAACAGCGGCGGAAAGAACAGCGAGGCACCAAATACCAGGTCGGTAAGCGGAGCGGTGGCGGAAAGTGCGGTAATGGACACGTGTCTTCATCCTTCATTGTCCCAGGTTCTCTCTCAAACTAGCGTAGAAGAGAGCGTGCCGTCTGGCCTGGGATTTGTAATTTGTCCTGTAAACTCGCAGAATAGTGTAAAATCTGGCTTGATAGCTAGCAAGCTAATTATAAGGAGATGAAATGGATACGCCCCTCGGTACAGACCTGTCTCGGCTGGTACGCATCTGGCGTGCCTTGATTGACCAGCGTTTGAAGCCGCTTGAGTTGACACAAACGCATTGGGTGACGTTACACAATATTCATCAACTTCCGCCAGAGCAGTCGCAGATCCAGCTGGCCAAAGCCATTGGTATTGAACAACCTTCGCTGGTGCGTACGCTGGATCAGTTGGAAGAGAAGGGACTCATCACGCGTGCCACCTGTGCTAACGACCGTCGTGCCAAACGCATTAAGTTGACGAAGCAGGCCGAGCCGATTATCGAGCAGGTTGAAAATGTGATTGATGCGACCCGCGATGACATCCTTTCGGGCATCAGCCTCGAAGAGATTAATCAAATGGTCACGCTGATTGCTCGACTGGAAAAAAACATTCTCGAGTTCCAAAACCGCGAGAAATAAAAAAACCGACGCGCTGGCGTCGGTTTTTTTTATCTGTTCGCTTAGCGTGGTGAAACGGTCACCTGGCTGCCATTCGACGCCATGACGACGCGCTGACCCACTGAGTAACGGGTTGCGGCCTGCTTCTGCACCACCATAATGGTGTTGCCGTCGTCTTTACGGATTTCCAGCTCAACACCGTCAGACTTGTTGACCGCACCCTGCACGCCCTGGCCTGCTACGCCGCCAAGTACCGCACCGCCTGCTGTGGCCAGGCTGCGACCGGTGCCACCACCAATGGTGTTACCGAGGAAACCACCCAGCACCGCACCACCAATCGCGCCAATCACGTTATTTTCATCGCCACCCTGGATTTTAACCGGGCGAACCGACACCAGAGTACCGTATGAGACACTTTGTACTTGTTTGGCTTCATTGGCGCTATACACATCACCGGAAAGGGTGTCATTGCTGACACAACCTGCCAGCGTCAGGCCGGTCAGTGCCACGGCTACAAAACGCTTAATCATCAGAAAGCTCCTTAATGCAAAAAAACGCCATGTTCTCGTCCTCTACAGCAAGAGTATAAGACAGAAAGCTGGCAATTGACTCTATGTCCAAATAATACGCGGCTGAGGCGAAGGATAGACCATTGCCCCTCAACAAAAATTCAATTTCGTGCTGAAAATATTTTATCGCTGAAATGCCGTGTGCGGTGCGGTTGAGAAGCGGAATTTTATCATAGAATTAGCCGCTGATATTTGCCAGGCTAAACAGAATCGAATTGAAGACTCGCGCGTGAGTAAGGAACCGCTATGAAATCAGGACGCTATATTGGTGTGATGTCCGGCACCAGCCTCGACGGTGTCGATGTGGTACTGGCGGTGATTGATAATCATATGGTCGCGCAGCAGGCCAGCTATTGTCACCCGATGCCGCAGGAGATTCGGCAACAGGTGCTGGCAATCTGTCAGGGGCAATCGCTGACGCTGTCGCAACTCGGCCAACTGGATACACGGCTGGGCAAGCTATTTGCCGAAGCGGTGTTAACGCTAATGCAGCAGCAATCGCTGGAAGCCAGCGACATCATGGCAATAGGTTGTCATGGTCAGACCGTGTGGCATGAGCCGCAGAGCGACGCCCCGAATACGCTACAGATTGGGGACAGCAATCAAATCGCCGCCGCCACGGGAATTACCGTGGTGGCCGATTTTCGTCGTCGCGACATGGCCTTAGGCGGACAAGGCGCGCCACTGGTTCCCGCGTTCCATCAGGCGCTGTTGATGGACAGCGTTGAACGGCGCATGGTGCTCAACATTGGCGGTATTGCCAATCTGTCATTATTGATCCCCGGTCAGCCTGTGCGTGGCTTTGATACCGGGCCTGGCAATATGTTGATTGATGCCTGGATTTGGCGTCATAAGGGCGTGCCCTATGATAAGGATGCTAGCTGGGCGCGCAGTGGTCAGGTGGTGCCTGCACTGCTGGAGGAAATGCTCAACGACCCCTGGTTCGCGCTGCCACCACCGAAAAGTACCGGTCGTGAATACTTCAATCTCGGCTGGGTTGAACGTCAATTACAGCGTTTCCCGGCGCTGGCACCGCAGGATGTGCAGGCCACACTCAGCGAACTCACCGCATTGACCATTGCTCAACAAGTTCAGCTCAATGATGGCTGCGTTCGCCTGCTGGTGTGTGGTGGCGGCAGTCGCAACCCATTGCTGATGGCGCGGCTGGCGGCCCATTTGCCGGGTACTGAAGTGGGGACGACGGATGACGCCGGGATCAGTGGTGATGATATGGAAGCGTTGGCCTTCGCCTGGCTGGCGTTTCGCACCTTGTCCGGTTTGCCAGGCAATTTGCCTGCCGTCACCGGTGCACGGGAAATGAGTGTATTGGGCGCCATTTATCCGGCGAATGCCCGATTGACACATTAAGGAGTGAAAGATGAAAAAAATCGTTATTCTGTTGAGCTGTGTCGTCACGATGAGTGGCTGCGGCATGATGCACAAAGAGCAGCCTACACCACAGACATTGCGCTATCAGTGCGGCACATTACCGTTAACGGTGACACTGGACAATCCGAAGCAGCAGGTGAGCTTTATTCTGGATGGTAAACCGCTCACCTTAACCCAAACCGTATCAGCTTCCGGCGCGCGCTACAGCGACGGCACTTATGTCTTCTGGTCGAAAGGCAATGGCGCTTTTGTTGAGCGTAATGACAAAATCGTGATTAATGACTGTGAATTGCAAAATGCGGATACGTCCGCCCAGTAACGAAGAGAATCAGCATGAGCGACAGTGACAGCTTGCAAAACATTGCCCATTTGCGCCGTGAGTACACTCGCGGCGGGCTTAGACGTAACGATCTGCCAGACAATCCGCTGGCGTTGTTTGAACACTGGCTCAAGCAGGCGTGCGATGCCCAATTGCCCGATCCTACAGCAATGACCGTCGCCACCGTTGACAGCAGCGGCCAGCCTTATCAGCGTATTGTGTTGCTGAAGCATTACGATGAACAAGGCATGGTGTTTTACACCAATCTGGGCAGCCGCAAAGCGCTGCAGTTGGCGGACAATCCGCGCATCTCGCTGCATTTCCCATGGCACTTTCTTGAACGCCAGGTGATGGTATTAGGGGAAGTGGAAAAACTGTCGCCACTGGAAGTGCTGAAATACTTTAGCAGCCGCCCACGGGATAGCCAGATCGGTGCTTGGGTGTCGAAGCAATCAAGCCGTATTTCGGCGCGTGGTGTGCTGGAAGGCAAGTTCCTTGAACTTAAGCAAAAATTCCAGCAAGGCGAAGTGCCTTTACCCAGTTTCTGGGGCGGATATCGCGTCAAATTCCATACCGTGGAGTTCTGGCAGGGCGGCGAACATCGCCTGCATGACCGCTTCCTCTACCAACGTGAAGGCAACGGCTGGACGATTGACCGTTTAGCGCCGTAAAACTGCGTTTTACCCCCTTTCAACGCTGGCGCAGTTGGCGTCAGCGCTTTATGCTATAGCCCTCATTTTTTTCGTATCCGCATCTCAGCGGAAAGCTGTGTACCAGCCTAGGTGCAGTCTGATCAATTTGGAGTCAGTGATGACCAGCAGTAACCTGATACAACAATTGCAAGAAAGGGGCTTAGTCGCCCAGGTAACGGACGAGGAAGCGTTAGCAGAGCGACTGGCGCAAGGGCCAATTGCACTCTATTGCGGCTTCGATCCGACCGCTGATAGCTTGCATTTGGGCCATCTGGTGCCGCTGCTCTGCCTGAAACGTTTTCAGGACGCCGGACACAAGCCGGTCGCGCTGGTGGGTGGTGCCACCGGTCTGATTGGCGATCCCAGCTTTAAAGCAGCAGAACGTAAACTTAACACCGCGGATACCGTGGGCGAATGGGTTGAGAAGATCCGCAACCAGGTGGCGCCTTTCCTCAGCTTCGACTGCGGTGATAATAGTGCTATCGCAGCGAACAACTACGACTGGTTTGGCGGCATGAACGTGCTGACTTTCCTGCGTGACATCGGTAAGCACTTCTCGGTGAACCAGATGATCAACCGCGAAGCGGTGAAGCAGCGTCTGAACCGTGAAGATCAGGGTATTTCTTACACCGAGTTCTCCTACAACCTGCTGCAGGGTTACGACTTTGCGGAACTGAACAAGCGTCACGATGTGGTGCTGCAGATTGGCGGTTCTGACCAGTGGGGCAACATCACGTCAGGTATCGATCTGACGCGCCGTCTGCATCAGCAGCAGGCATGGGGCTTGACCGTTCCATTGATCACCAAATCTGATGGCACCAAATTCGGTAAAACCGAAGGTGGCGCAGTGTGGCTCGATGCGAAGAAAACCAGCCCATACAAATTCTACCAGTTCTGGATCAACACCGCCGATGCTGACGTGTATCGCTTCCTGAAGTTTTTCACCTTTATGAGCATTGAAGAGATCAATGCGCTGGAAGAAGAAGACAAGAACAGCGGTAAAGCGCCACGCGCCCAATACGTGCTGGCAGAGCAGGTAACACGTCTGGTGCACGGCGAAGCGGGTCTGACGGCGGCAAAACGTATTACCGACAGCCTGTTCTCAGGCAGCCTGACCGAGATGACCGAAGCGGACTTCGAGCAGTTAGCGCAGGACGGTATGCCAGTGATTAACCTGAAAGCGGAAGACGATCTGCAGCAGGCGCTGGTGGCGGCTGAACTGGTGCCATCTCGTGGTCAGGCACGTACCATGATCGGTTCTAACGCCGTGTCGCTAAACGGTGAAAAACAATCTGACGCCGAGTATCGTTTCAGCGACAGCGACAAACTGTTTGGTCGCTTCACGCTGTTGCGTCGCGGTAAAAAACACTACTGCCTGATTAACTGGCAGTAAGGTTCGAGGGCCGGTTTCCGGCCCTTTTTTATGGCAAGGCAGTACAGGGCAATAATGAAAAATATCCTCGCAATCCAGTCTCATGTGGTTTACGGCCACGCCGGTAACAGCGCCGCCGAATTCCCCATGCGCCGTATGGGCGCAAACGTTTGGCCGTTAAACACCGTACAGTTTTCTAATCACACGCAATACGGTCACTGGACCGGCACCGTGATGCCAGCGACCCATTTGACCGACATCGTCAAAGGCATTGCGGCGATTGACCGTCTGAAGACCTGTGATGCGGTGCTGAGCGGCTATTTAGGGTCTGCAGAGCAGGGCGAGCAGATTCTGGAGATCGTGCGTCAGGTGAAAGCCGCTAACCCCAACGCCTGGTTCTTCTGCGATCCGGTGATGGGCCACCCTGAAAAGGGCTGCATTGTGGCGCCTGGCGTCGCGGAGTTCCATTGCAAGATGGCGATGCCAGCCAGCGATATCATCGCACCGAACCTGCTGGAGCTGGAAATGCTCAGCGGCCACGAAGTGGCGAATGTTGAGCAGGCGGTAGTGGCGGCACGCGCGTTAGTGGCGCAAGGGCCGAAAGTGGTGCTGGTGAAACATCTGGCGCGTGCCGGACGTCGCAGCGATCGCTTTGAGATGCTGCTGGTCACCGCTGATGAGTGCTGGCATATCAGCCGTCCGCTGGTGGATTTCGGGGTTCGTCAGCCGGTGGGCGTGGGCGATCTCACCAGTGGTTTGCTGCTGGTCGATCTGCTGCACGGCAAATCGTTACAGGATGCACTGGAACACGTTACCGCTGCAGTCTATGAAGTGATGCTGAAAACTCACGAGATGGGCGAGTACGAGCTGCAACTGGTGGCAGCGCAGGATGCGATTGCACAACCGACTCAGCACTTTGCTGCTGAGAAGCTGTAACGGCTGCGAAATCTGCAGGCGACCACCCGGTGGCCTGCAGACACGAGGCAAAACAGGCGCACAGAGTGCGCCTGAATCGGCTTAAACCAAACCTTCCGCCTTCAATGCTGCCTGCACCGCAGGGCGCTCCGCCACGCGATCAAACCAGGATTCAAGCGCCGTTAACCCGCTCAAATCCAACTTGATGGCTTTTGCCCAACGCGTGACCACAAACAGGTAGACATCGGCCACGGTGAAACGTAGTCCCATCAGCCACTGCTTATCCTGCAGCGCTTCATTCACCGCCTGATATTTTTTCTCTAACTGCGCCCGTACAATCGCTTTGTACTCTTCCGGCGTGTCCGGACGGAACAGCGGCGAGAAGGTTTTATGCAGTTCACTGCTGACAAAGCTCAGCCATTCAAGGGTGTGGTAGCGCGTCAGGCTGCCGGTCGGTGCCAGTAAATTGCGATCCGGCTTCAGATCCGCCAGATACTGCACAATGGCAACGCCTTCGGTTAACAAGCTGCCGTCATCAAACTGCAGCGCTGGAACCTGTCCTTTGGGGTTAATCTGCCAGTAATCTTCTCCCTGCTCGGTGACCTTTTTCTGCAGATCAACATTGACCTGGGTAAAGTCCAACCCGCATTCACGCGCAACAATATGCGGTGACAACGAACAGGCACCGGGCTTGCAATAGAGTTTCATCATGGCTTCTCCTGGAAGTGTGGTTGTGATCGAATTAGCATAAATCTGCGAAAATTTTTTACCAGTGACCGCGATCAGGAATTACGGTCCGCTTTAAACTTTTCCTGCGTAAAACAAGGTAGCGCAGGCAATTGTTCCAGCGCATAGTCCCAGAACTGACGCACCTTAGGCGTCATGTTTTTAACCCGCTGTGTGACCAGTTGTACCGGCAAGGGAGCAGGCTCCCACTCGGGTAATAAACGGATCAGTTTGCCATCACGAATATCATCCAGCACCTGGTACGACAGCAAACGTCCAATCCCCTGACCGCCACGTAGCGTTTCCAGCTGGCTTTCAATATCGTTTACGCGCAGACGAGGCAAAATGCGCACGCGTAAATCCTGGGCAAAGCGCCATTCACGTGTGTTACGCAAACTGGTGACCACCGTATGGTGCTGTAGCTCTGCCGGATGGGCGGGAGTACCTGCAAGCCGGAGATATTCCGGGCTCGCCACCAAGGTCGAACGCACGCTGCCTACTTTACGTGCCACCATTGAAGAATCCTGTAATTCGCCAATGCGCAGCGCGATATCCAACCCGTTCTCAATGAGATCCTGATAGCTGTCACTCAGCACCACTTCGATTTGCATCTCGGGATGTTGCTGCAAGAATGCATTCACCAGCGGCATGATATGGCGGCGGCCGAAAGGCACGGGTGCGGTGATGCGCAGCAGCCCCTGCAGGCCACTGTGATGCGCGCTATCGAGCGCGTGCTGATAATCACCTAATATTTGCTGAGCCCGTTCGAACAGCTGCCAGCCCGCTTCAGTGGGCGCCAGTTGACGAGTGGTGCGTTCAATCAGGGTCGTGCCCAACCGGGACTCGAGGGCATTCAATGTGCGGGTAATAACGGGAGGGGAGCGCTGTAAAAAACGTGCAGCACTCGCCAGGCTGCCTTGCTGAATCACCGCGACAAATACCTGAAGTTCTTCAAATCTATCCATGATGATTCCAGCACGTTTAACAGGAAGCCGTCATCATGCGGGGAAGTGGATAAAAAGCGAAGCTTTGGCAGCAGGAAACGTTAAAGCGGTGGAAAGAAATGAGTAACAGGAAATAAAAAAGCCGGGCGTTTGCCCGGCTTATTCACATCACCTTCATTACTGATTGGCGTTAGCACTTTTCAGTTCAGGCTGTGAAGCATCACTCTGCGTCATGCGGTTCAGCAGTGGCGCGGTGATCAGCATCAGGATAGCGATAACACCGGTCGCAATACCAATCTGCTGGAACACATGGCTGTAAACTTCCAGTGAAGCATGCGGATCGGTCACATTATTCGGTACGGCCATCAGATTCGCCACTTTACCGGCAATCATTGCAGCACCCGCCGTGGTCAGGAACCAGGAACCCATGATGAAGCCCATCAGACGCTGTGGGACTAACTGCGCCACCATCGCCAGGCCAAGACCGGAAATCATCAGTTCGCCCACACTCTGCAGTGCATAGCTGATGATCAACCAGTTCACAGACACAATACCGGCATCGTTAGCGAACCTGGCACCAAATGGCAGCACCAGGAACGCAGCAGAGCACAGCACCATACCAATCGCGAACTTGTGTGGCATAGGCAGTTTGTCGCCCAGCTTGTTGTAAACCGCTGCCAGAATCGGGCTGGCCAGCATGATCCAGAACGGGTTCAGTGCCTGGAACTGTTCAGGTTCGAAGGTAATGCCCAGAATGGCATGCTCAACGTTACGAATAGCGAAGAAGTTCAATGAGGTTGGCATCTGCATGTAGAGCACGAAGAACACAATCGCTTCGAGCATCAGCAGGAAGGCGACGATCATTTTACGGCGTGCTGCACCCTGCAGGGCAAAGGCTTCTTTCGCGAACACCAGCACGATGCCGATGGCAATCACGCCCAGTGCCATACGCGCAATGCTTTGGTGATGCAACAACCAGGCGGCAATGGCAACCAGCGCCACCACACCTACCAGCGTCATCAGCAATTTGCTGACATTCAGTGGCGCAAAGTCCGGTTTAGAACCGTAGTTTTTCACCAGGCGCTGGCAGAACAGGAAGTTCAGTAAGGTAATCACCAGACCCACCACGGAGAGCGAGAACGCTGCGCCCCAGCCGTAATGTGCAGCCAACCACGGTGTCAGCATCATCGAGAACAGAGAACCGATGTTGATCGACATATAGAACATCGTGAACGCACCGTCGATGCGCGGATCATCTTTCTCGTAGCAGGTAGACAGCAGAGAAGAAGGGTTGGCTTTAAACAAGCCACTACCCACGGCGATAGTCGCCATACCGACGTACACCATCGCAGTGTCATGACCTGAGAAAGCGATCAGTGCATAACCGAGCGCCAGCACGATCACGCCGAGCACAATCACGCGTTTGGTACCCAATACTTTATCGCCCAGCCAGCCGCCAATCGCGACCATGCCGTAAACCAGGGCGCTGAACGAGGTGAACAGGGTAATGGAGTCCGCTTCGGACATGCCCAGCTGTTTCACCAGGTAAACGGCCATGATGGCTTGCAGACCGTAGTAGCCGAAACGCTCCCACAGTTCGATGGAGAAGATCAGATAAAACGCTTTCGGTTGCTTGAACGCGTTGAGGCTTACTGCCTCGCCAGTGTGTTTGTTTGCAGTTGACACGTGTACCTCAGTTTATACATAGCCTGTTTTACGACAGGAATTAAGTCTGCGTCGGGCTGAGTAATCCCGCGCAACATTGTTATTAGAAAGGAAAAACGGCGCCTAATTTGGCTGAATCAGGCCAACAGGGCAAGCATTTTTTGCACGCTGAAATACTTGTAACAGGTAGGGTTAATGCCGTTATAAGAAGTTGTAAATCAGTGTTAAATATTGCTGTGTGGCATTATACCAGAATAATCATGCTAACTGGAGATCCTTAGGATCATTTTCCTGATATAAACCGCTTAAGGTGTATTTTACAGAACATAACGCTATAGATGATAAATTATACCAATATAAAGACCGTGAATGTACATTTACTAAGCACAATTGCTTGATAGTTGAGCGTAATAGGCTGACTAAAGTTTCCAAATGGCTAATTTGTTGATCCTGCGCACAAAATCACGAATTAATTAAAACCGTAAAAGAAGTAAACGATTTCGTGTTCAACATCCGTCGAGTTAATCACCACAAAGATGAATGTTTAGCCGTATAAAAAGCAGGCTATAACCAAAACGCGCGAAAACGAAAGTGAGTGATATCGCGCTGAAATGCGCTTAGACAGGTCGTGATGTTTGCTGTAACCTCGTTTTTTCCCTAAAAGGACGTAGCCATGACGCAGTCAGTTCGTGTCGCCCTTGTTGGCGATTACCGTGCCAATGCCGTTGCACATCAAGCCATTCCTCCTGCTGTACAGTTTGCCGCAAAATCCCTCTCGCTCGACGTCACCGCCGACTGGATCGCCACCCCAGACATCCATCAACACAACTGGAACGATTACGATGCCATTTGGGTGGTGCCGGGCAGCCCGTATCTCAACGACGAAGGTGTCTTTGCGACGATCCGCTGGGCGCGTGAAAACCACAAACCGTTCCTCGGTTCGTGTGGCGGTTTCCAGTATGCGGTGGTGGAGTACGCCCGCAATGTACTGGGTTGGGAAGATGCCGGGCATGCGGAAACCGATGAAAGTGGGCGCTGGGTGATTGCGCCGCTGGCCTGTTCGCTGGTGGAACAGCGTGGCACGGTGACTTTCGAACCGGGCTCACGGATTGCGCAAGCTTACGGCGCGCTGGAAAGTGATGAAGGGTATCACTGCAATTTCGGCGTGAACCCGGAATTCAGTGACGCGCTGGCCACTAATAATCTAAAGATTACTTCATGGGATTTGGATCGTGACGTACGCGGTGTTGAACTGACCGATCATCCGTTCTTTGTCGCGACGCTGTTCCAGTCAGAACGGGCGGCGCTGCAAAATCGGCTATCCCCGCTGGTGGTCGCCTGGCTGCAGGCTGCGGCCAAATAATCGATTGAACAGAGAGGCTGCTCAGCCTCTCTTTACTCGTCCAGACACAGCAGGGGTTTGCGCGTACGACCCGACTGGTGATAACTCTCAATAGCCGCGCGCCACTCGCTCAATGGGAAAATTTCCACCTCACCACACTCGCTGTCGCGCAGCAACGGCCAGACTTCTGAGAAAAGCTGTTGCCAAAGTGCCGCGCCAATATCACCTAAGGTGTGCCGCACATGGAACCAGTGCAGCGCCGGACGGATAGCATTCACTTTTACTGGCGTGCCGCTCAATACTCCATAAGTCACAAACTGTGCGTGCTCAGCTAGCGTTCGCCAGATCAACTGCCCCACATCGCCGCCGACCGCATCAAACACGATATCGGTTTGCGCACTCACTGCTTCAATCGCTTCCCGCGCAGTCTCCTGCAACGCAGTCAGGCCGAGGGCGTCCAACTTTTCTACATGTGCTGACGAGCGATACACCAACACCACGCGTCGTGCACCGTGCAGTTTCGCCCACTGGGCCAGCAAAAGTGCGCAGGCGGAACCACCGGCAGTGATCAGGACATTTTTACCGCTGACCGGCCATTGCTGCAGCATCAGCCAGGCGGCCAGCGGATTGATATAGGCGCGTGCGGCCAGCGTACTCGTAATATCCGATGGGACCGGAATAGCGAGCTGTGGATCGATATCCACATAACGTTGCCAGCAGCCCACACCACGCAGCGGTAACACGCGTTGCCCCACTAAATGTGAGTAAGCAGAGGGCGCGGCGATCACGGTGCCCACGCCTTCGTAGCCAGCGACCTGTGGCGGCGCGACACGATGACGATAAGCACCGGTAATCGGGATCAGATCAGATGCGTTCACTGGCGCATAGTGCATTTGCACGCGCAGCAGGTCAGCGGAACAAGGGAATAAAGAGGAGGATTCCAGCGTCAGTACATCAACAGGATCGCCAAACTGCCGATACCAGAGCGCGAGATTGCGATCCGTTATCGGCATGGACTCAGACTTCGGTTTTGGCGTCGAATTAGGATGGTGAAGTCCTAAATAATCATTATTTAATGTCATGAGGTTTTAGCTTAAGGACGATTTCTTATAATTCTACATGACCACTTTTGCTTTTTTCCATTAATAGCAACCCGCTAATGCAATGAATTATATCCTTTCGGTTAAAGCCCAGATCTGCCGGCATCTCTGATAGAGAGGAAAATGTGTCCCAAACTGAGTGCTATTTGTGAAATAGAGATAGCGGTGGCGCTTTCCCCCCCCCTTAACCTCGGCAATGTGTACCGGGCGCAACGATCACGGCAATCGCCCCTCCAAAATAATCTCTCGGAGAAAGTTGTTATATTTGCTTACTGGTTTGTCCTCATTTGAATGAAGTGACCGCCTGAGAATAAATTTTCTCAAAAATTTTTTTCAGATATTTCTGACTAAATTATGAGCCACCTAACAATGACTTAAAGCCAAATTTAAGAATTTCCTTATATAAATCAGCAATAAGAGATCGTATCAGGATGTTGCTTTAGGTCCACTGATTACTTTATATTCGTGCGCGAACTTACAGGAAAAGTCGGGTCTTAATGCTTTTCTCCATTATTTATACGATTGAATCATAAGTGTGGTTTATCAAACTGGGGCTTTGAAAGTCCGTTCCAATTTATGCCAGTGCCTGCACACCGCAGGGGCGCATAAGTCAATCGAGCTTACTCTCTCGTTCATAAGGAGAACGCAAGGGTGGTGAAGGTTAACCCTGTGATGCACGACATCAAGGGCACTTATAAAAAGAAGCGCAACTACCTGAAGCAGATTGAATTGCGCAGCGAATAAAAACCTGGACTTACAAGGATGTCAAAATCATTCATTCCAATTCATTGCACGAACGCGCCTTCGCGTAAGCCCGTGTGGGTGGTTCACTGTCCGCTTTTTCAGAGGTTCGCCTGCGCGCAGATACGCCTCTGAAAAATACACCGATTTACAGATGCCTCAGACCTTATAGGCCTCGGTTAACGGCCACGGGCGGTAGCGTGCCTGAAACAGAGTGAGAATTTATCAAATTTAGTAGTCGCAGCAGCCGTATAACAATCACTGGGGGGCGGTTTTTCCCTATGGAAAAGCATGCGATATCGGTGACGTTAATACCTGATAGCTTGACAAAGAAGTAATTATCGGCAATCAAGAAATAAAAATATTACTGACGTTATTCTCTCTGCAATTAGTGGGAGACATAACAATTCGTCATCAAGGAGAGAATGACAATGATCCCCTCTGGCCTAATAGAAAAAACAGCATCGGTAATTTCCTCTACGCTCAATCGATATTCTTTATTGATTCCAGCCTGCAATTCACCGATTGATGTGGAAAATCTTACGGGCATGGAAGCGCTGAGCGAGAACTACCTTTACAGCGTGATGTTCACCAGCCCGGATAATGACATCTCACCAGACCGGATGCTGCGCAAAGCGGTGACGCTGATTATGGGCATTGGACCTCTGCAGAAATTCGAATCGCAGAAGATTGTTCACGGTTATATCACCGATTTCCGTCGTCTGACGGGCTCCGCAGACCAGGTCAGCTATCTTGTTATTATTGAACCTCGCTTCTCGCTTCTGGATAAACAATTCCGCTCACACCGTTTCTTTGTGAATAAATCCGTTCCGGAAGTCGTCAGTCAGATCCTGGATGAGCATGGTTTTCAGGGGTGGGAATATGAATTCAGCCTGAAGCATGGCTACCCCAAAAG
>NZ_JBWXON010000032.1:0-31463 GCF_056678875.1 Pantoea folii
AAAGAGCGGTGCAATCAGCGCCTTAAGCTGCTGTTGCGAGGTGGCGTATATTACGCTTTCCTCCTTCAGAGTCAAACGCTTTTTTCAGCATTTTTTCTCTGGCGGAAGTTCTTAGCGAAGCTTCCTGTCAACACCGCACTTCGTAAACCGTTGTGCCGTCTCGATGGATGCGCATTATAGGGAGTTGTTCACAGCGCGCAACCGCTAAATTCAACAAAAACAACCGTTCGCTGCATTCCACAGCAAAACCCCGCCTTATACCCACTTACACACAGTGTTATCCACATTCACCTGCACAAATGAATTTAGGCGAGCATCGCGCAAACGTTTTCGCTACAATGCCCGGCGACGTCAAGGATGCCCCTTTTGGGGCGTTACATGAAGCAAGTACTCTCTTCTATATATAAGAGAAGCGCTAAGCTTGATGTAACGCTCTTATTTATGCGAAACAAAGCCAAGGGATAAAACCACCATGCAACAACGTCGTCCAGTACGCCGCGCTCTTCTCAGTGTTTCTGATAAAGCCGGTATCCTCGAATTTGCTCAGGCACTCTCCAGCCGTGGTGTTGAGCTGCTCTCCACAGGTGGTACTGCTCGCCTGCTGGCAGATGCGGGCCTGCCCGTCACCGAAGTCTCTGACTACACCGGTTTCCCGGAAATGATGGATGGACGCGTCAAAACGCTGCACCCGAAAGTGCATGGCGGTATTCTGGGCCGTCGCGGCACCGATGATGCGATCATGGCCGAGCACGCGATCAACCCTATCGATATGGTGGTGGTAAACCTTTATCCCTTCGCTCAAACCGTTGCCAAACCCGATTGCTCACTGGCAGACGCGGTAGAGAATATCGATATCGGTGGCCCAACCATGGTGCGCTCCGCTGCGAAGAACCACAAAGATGTGGCAATCGTGGTGAAGAGCAGCGACTACGAGGCCATCATCGCCGAGCTGGACGCCAACGAAAACTCCCTGACGCTGGACACCCGTTTCGATCTGGCGATCAAAGCCTTCGAACACACCGCAGCCTACGACAGCATGATTGCCAACTACTTTGGCAGCCTGGTACCGGCTTATCATAGCGACAGCAAAGAGCCTGCCGGCCGCTTCCCACGAACGCTGAACCTCAACTTCATCAAGAAGCAGGATATGCGTTACGGCGAGAACAGCCATCAGGACGCTGCCTTCTATATAGAAGAGAATGTGGCAGAAGCTTCTGTTGCGACTGCACATCAGGTACAGGGCAAAGCGCTCTCTTACAACAACATCGCGGATACCGATGCCGCGCTTGAGTGTGTGAAAGAGTTTGATGAAGCCGCTTGCGTGATCGTTAAGCATGCTAACCCGTGTGGTGTGGCAGTGGGCGGTTCGATTCTTGACGCCTATGAGCGCGCTTACAAAACTGATCCAACTTCTGCTTTTGGCGGCATCATCGCTTTCAACCGCGAATTGGATGAAGCCACTGCCCAGGCGATCATCAGCCGTCAGTTTGTCGAAGTGATCATTGCCCCTTCAGCCAGCGAAGCGGCACTTAAAGTTACCGCAGCAAAACAGAACGTTCGCGTGCTGGTTTGTGGCCAGTGGCAGGGCCGTGTTGCTGCACTGGACTTCAAGCGTGTTAATGGCGGCCTGCTGGTTCAGGATCGCGATCTCGGTATGGTTGATGCCAGTCAGCTGCGAGTCGTGACTAAGCGCCAGCCAAGCGAGCAGGAACTGCGTGATGCGCTGTTCTGCTGGAAAGTAGCCAAGTTCGTGAAATCCAACGCCATTGTCTACGCACGTGACAATATGACTATCGGCATAGGCGCCGGACAGATGAGCCGCGTTTATTCTGCCAAAATTGCCGGTATCAAAGCAGGCGACGAAGGTTTAGAAGTTAAAGGTTCAGCCATGGCGTCTGATGCTTTCTTCCCGTTCCGCGATGGTATCGACGCAGCGGCGGCTGTAGGTATCAGCTGTGTGATTCAACCAGGTGGTTCTATCCGTGATGATGAAGTGATTGCCGCCGCTGATGAGCACGGTATTGCGATGATCTTCACCGACATGCGTCACTTCCGCCATTAATAGCCTGGAGCTGTATAGATGAAAATTTTAGTGATTGGTAATGGTGGACGTGAACACGCGTTGGCATGGAAAGCAGCACAGTCACCGCTGGCCGAAACGGTCTTTGTTGCACCGGGCAACGCGGGTACCGCACTGGAACCTGCACTGCAGAACGTGGCGATCAGCGCCACTGACGTTCCTGCACTATTAGCCTTTGCTCAGAAAGAGAAGATCGATCTGACCATCGTAGGCCCAGAAGCGCCGCTGGTGATTGGCGTGGTCGATGCGTTCCGTGCAGCAGGTCAGAAAATCTTTGGCCCAACGCAGGCGGCTGCACAGCTGGAAGGATCAAAAGCCTTCACCAAAGATTTCCTGGCACGCCAGCAGATCCCTACCGCTGAATACCAGAACTTTACGGAAGTTGAGCCAGCGCTGGCTTACCTGCGTGAGAAAGGCGCACCGATCGTGATTAAAGCGGATGGTCTGGCAGCCGGTAAAGGGGTTATCGTCGCGATGGAACTGGCTGAAGCGGAAGCTGCAGTGCAGGACATGCTGGCAGGTAACGCTTTCGGCGATGCAGGCCATCGTATCGTCATTGAAGAGTTCCTCGACGGCGAAGAAGCCAGCTTTATCGTGATGGTGGATGGCGACAACGTGTTACCCATGGCCACCAGCCAGGATCATAAACGTGTAGGCGATGGTGATACCGGCCCGAATACCGGAGGCATGGGCGCTTACTCGCCTGCCCCGGTTGTCACCGATGAGATCCACCAGCGTGTGATGGACCAGATTATCTGGCCAACCGTTAACGGCATGAAAGCGGAAGGCAACACCTATACCGGCTTCCTATATGCCGGCCTGATGATCGATAAAGCCGGTCAGCCGAAAGTGATCGAGTTCAACTGCCGCTTTGGCGATCCAGAAACCCAGCCGATCATGCTGCGTCTGCAGTCAGATCTGGTTGAGCTGTGCCTGGCCGCAGTGGATGGCAAACTCGATAAGCAGACCTCGCAGTGGGATCCACGTCCATCGCTGGGTGTCGTGCTGGCGGCTGGCGGCTATCCCGCGGATTACAACACCGGTGATCAAATCCACGGTCTGCCGCTGGAAGAAGTGCCGGACGGTAAAGTGTTCCACGCGGGCACCACGATGAAAGATGATGTGGTGGTCACCAACGGTGGACGCGTGCTGTGCGTCACTGCCCTGGGCGAAGATGTGGCTGCCGCGCAGAAGAATGCCTATGCGCTGGCGAAACATATTTCCTGGGAAGGCAGCTTCTGCCGTAAAGATATTGGTTACCGCGCGATTAATCGCAAGTAATCATCAAGGGGCGCGCTCAGCGCCCCTTGTTTTTTCCCAACTCAGAAATCACTCTCTTTCGGCTGCCAGCTACACTCATCCTCTGGCGTCGCCCGCAACAACTGCACGCCTTCAGGTGCCTCCAACCATGACACCATCAACGACTGTGGCTGGTTTTGCTGCTGCTGAGATAGCGTGGCAATGATTCCGCTATCAAAGGGTGCATTCACCACTTTGCCATCACAATCGCGCACCTGCGTAGCGCCCAGCCAATGCCCCTGCTTCAGTAATACACGGCCACTCAGCAACGCATTACTTTGCTCCAGCATACGTTGCGCGTCGAAACGATAGAGCTCAACCGTATCACCACTTACCGCTTCACGACGGCCGGCCAGCTGACGCTGCATAAAATTAAGATTGCCCAGATGGTCAAAACGCAGCGTCACGTCATCGGGTTGCTCACCCGCCACAATGCGCTCAACGCTGATCAGGTGGTTCTGTTGCCAGTTGTAGTCAGTGGTTTCCATGGCATCGCCATTGAAAGGGGTATAAACAGTGCGAAGATGGACAGTCTGATGGTCACTGTTCTTGCGCCAGATGCGCACAGTGCCACGATCGGCCAGATAGCCACTTGCCGTAAAGGCAGGGAGATCAGAGGTGGAACTACAGCCCGCGAGCAGCGCACCGAGTAACAGGGCGCAGACGCGCTGAGTAATCGTGTTCAGCATGACAGGCCCCAATAACAAAAAGGGGCGTGTCGCCCCTCTTTTAAAGCTTAAACCGCGATGCGGAAAACTTACTTAACAGCGTCTTTCAGAGCTTTACCAGAGACGAACGCTGGCACGTTAGCTGCCGCGATTTTGATCTCTTTACCAGTCTGTGGGTTGCGACCGGTACGCTCAGCGCGGTGGTTCACTTTAAAAGTACCAAAACCAACCAGTTGTACAGCATCACCTTCTTTCAGAGACTCAGTGATCGCAGCCAGGGTAGATTCCAGCGCAGCTTTAGCCTGGGTTTTTGACAGGTCAGCTTTCTCTGCGATCACATCAATCAGTTGAGTCTTGTTCATAAGTTATCCTTAAAGTGTATTTATCGCTTGCTAAGCAACGAGTGCGAGGGAAAAGCCATATTCTGGCACTCTTCAACCTGCACGCAAAGATAGCCACAATTTTCAGCCCCCCAAATGTAGACCAGACAGGGGGCTGATGTGAAGCCTCCAGGCGCGGTAATTCAGGCCTGAAGTCACGTTTTATCGCCTTATTGCTGAAAAAGTATACCGATGTTACTGATTCCCGCTTCGCGCAGGTCAGAACGTAACCCCTTAATCAGCTCAAGGTCGCGTTCTTCGCAGTCTGCCAGCAGACGGAAAATCTCCCACTGCAGATCCCATTCATCAATCACCGCCTGATTTTCGCGCAGCTCTTCATCGGTCATTTCACGACCGGCCTGCGTCATTTCAAGGATAGCGACGGTGGTGATCGAGGTGCGACTGACTTCGATTGCGTGCTCCAGAGTTTCGCCGCTGAGTTGTGCATGCACAACTTCGCTCAACGCAACACAGGCATCGATCGCTGGGTGGACACCATAGATATCAAAATCATCGCCATTCGGAATCGCAGACTCCAGCTTCTCCAGTTGGCTATCGAAGTTAATTTTGGCGTCTTTAACCGTCAGGCTCTCCCAGACAAGGTCAAGGATGCGACGATAGAGTTGCGGATCGGCGAATTCAGTCTGCTGACAGAAGGCCCAATAATTGGGGAACATCCGCTCGCACAGACAGGCCATAAAGGTCATATGTTGCCAGCTTTCCAGCTTCGCCAGACGCAAATGGACGGGGTTCTGTAACATCAAACTTACTCTCAATAGGTTAGCTGGCGGCAGTGTACCGCAAAAGCCGCGCGCAAACAGCGTTAACGCGCATTTTGCCAACGCAGAAACGCAGGACGCCCTGAAGCAACCGCATCGGCCCAGCGTGTAGGCTCGGGCAAACGATAGCCCGCGGTACATTTCTCCACCCAATTCAGTGCGCTGTCCATACTGACACGATGCCCGGTTGAGACGAACAAAGGGTTGCAGCGCGCTTTACTGCGCCACACCCAGCCAATTTGTTCGCCTTTATCCATCAGTGGCTGGCGGCTCCCCGGTTCAGCATCCAATTCGGTAAAACGCCCGCAGAGCCGTTTTTTCGCCACGCCAATGGTTGGAACATCCACCAGCGAGCCAAAATGCGCAGCCACGCCTAGGCGACGGGGATGGGCAATACCATGACCATCAACAAATAAAAGATCGGGTTGGTGTGTGAGCTGCTGCCAGGCTGCAAGCAGTGCGGGGACTTCACGAAACGATAAGAAACCCGGGATGTAAGGCATGGTGGTCGCGATGCGTGCTATACGGTGCTCCACGAGTTGCAATGAGGGATATTCTAATACCACCAGTGCCGCACGCGTGACGGCACCTTCCTGCTCGAAACCGACGTCCGCACCGGCGATAAAACGAGGCGGCAGGACGTCGAAATCATCCTGCCGCACCACGTTAGCAGCACGTTGTAACTGTTCAGCCCGCAGCGCGGCTAAATCCATGCTTAGCCCTGATGGTATGGGCGTGACAGTCGATGCACGGCTTCCACGAAGGCACCGGCGTGCTCTGGCGGCACATCCTGATGAATGCCATGACCCAGGTTGAAGACATGCCCTTCTCCCGTGCCAAAGCCTTCAAGGATAGTGGCCACTTCCTGCTCGATACGTGCCGGAGGCGCATACAGCATGGAAGGATCCATGTTGCCCTGCAACGCAACTTTGTCACCCACGCGACGACGCGCATCGGCAATATCGGTGCTCCAGTCCAGTCCCAGCGCATCACATCCGGTCGCTGCGATAGCTTCCAGCCACTGACCACCACCTTTGGTGAACAGCGTAATCGGCACACGGCGACCTTCGTTCTCGTGCAGCACGCTATCGACGATTTTGTGCATATAGTAGAGTGAAAACTCACGGTAATCGCGGCCGGTCAGCACGCCGCCCCAGGTGTCGAAGACCATAATCGACTGTGCACCGGCTTTGATCTGGGCGTTCAGGTAATGGATGACACTGTCAGCCAGCTTATCCAGCAGCTTGTGCAGGGTTTGCGGCTCGGCATACATCATCTTTTTAATTTTGGTGAACGCTTTGCTGCTGCCGCCTTCAACCATGTAGGTTGCCAACGTCCACGGGCTGCCGGAGAAGCCGATCAAAGGCACTTCGCCTTTCAGGTTATGGCGAATGGTACGCACCGCATTCATCACATAACCCAGCTCATCTTCAGGATCCGGAATCGGCAGTTTGTCTACATCTGCACGGCAGGTAATAGGATTTGAGAAGCGCGGACCTTCGCCCGTTTCGAAATAGAGCCCCAGCCCCATCGCATCAGGAATCGTCAGGATATCGCTGAAGAGGATCGCGGCATCCAGCGCATAACGACGCAGCGGCTGCAGGGTGACTTCGCACGCCAGCTCCGCATTCTTACACAGCGACATAAAATCACCGGCTTCAGCACGCGTGGCTTTGTACTCCGGCAAATAACGCCCGGCTTGTCGCATCATCCATACAGGGGTGACATCCACCGGCTGACGTAACAGGGCACGCAGATAACGATCGTTCTTCAGTTCACTCATAATGGGCTCTCTCATGCTAAGGCCGCCAGTGTAGCATTTTCACGGCGCGCTGGCGCGACACAGGGCAACGGTATCTTCAATCAACCGCCGTGCCACCGTGCCCGGTGGCGGTAACAAGGGCAAATCGTCATAGCGATACCAGCCGGCATCCAGCAACTCTTTGCCATCATGCTGCAACTCACCGCCCTCATATTCGGCCATAAACGCCATCATTAATGAATGCGGGAACGGCCAGGGCTGCGAGGTGACGTAGCGGACATTTTTAACCCGGACGTTGCTCTCTTCCATCACTTCACGCGCGACGGCCTGCTCCAGCGTCTCCCCGACCTCAACAAAGCCAGCTAATACTGTGTAAATGCTGTTGCGATGACGCGCATGGTTGGCCAGCAGAATCTCCTCCCCCCGGCGAATCGCCACGATAATGCACGGCGCGATTTGCGGGTAATAGCGTTCGCGACAGTGGTGACACAGACAGGCAAACTCGCGCTTACTGAGGTGCATTTCGTGGCCGCAGTAGCCACACCAGCGGTGTGAGCGGTAGAATTCGGCGAGTTGAACTCCACGCCCAACCATCTGAAAAAGCCCAACATCTTCGTCGATAAGCTGGCGAACAGAGCCCATATTGTCAGGTCGTGATTCACGTATCAGCCAGACATTCTCCGCCTGCCATTCGCCAATCAAAATCGCGGTTTTTCCAGTCAGGCCAAAATCGCCGGATAAGCCATGCGGCAGTTCACCTTGCGGTAACCAAAGTTTTTGTTCATGGCTGACAATCCACCAGCCAGCGTCTACGCTTGAGATCTCACGTTGCATCTTATTCGTTGTCCTTAGCGTCAAATGGCACGCTGAAATCCTGATGTTAAGTGTGGAATGGATAACTATAACTCACCCGGAGCCCCATATGCTTACCCAGTTAGATGACCTGGCCAGGCGTGTAAGTGGCGGTAATGAACTTGTTGATGCGTGGCTGCGCGCGCGCCGACAGTTGCTTGTCAGCTATTACGCATTAATTGGCATCAAGCCAAACAAAGAGGCGCTCAGTGCCCTGGATGAACAGGCGCTGGATGCGTTTTGTCACGGCCTGGTAGATTACCTCTCAACCGGTCATTTCAGTATTTATGAACGCATTATCAGTGAGATGGAAGGCGATAGCCCACTCATTGCGGCAGCCCAACTCTATCCCGCTCTGGAAGCGAATACCGATCGCATGATGCAACTGTATGACAGCCATCTGCAGCAGGCCATCAACGACGATAACTGCGTAGAATTCCAGAAGGCGTTATCCGAAGTGGGTGAAGTGCTGGAGTCACGCTTCACGCTGGAAGATAAGCTGGTGCAACTCGCCTGGGATAACCAGCTGGCGCGCCCACCGGTCGCCAATGAAAGCAGCATGGCTCGCCCCGCTTAACTTCGGCCCCATGTAAAAAACTTGTTATTCCGAAAAAGCCCTCTTATGCTGAATGGGCTTTTTTATTGAGGCCTATTCACGTTTTTATGCGTCTCTTTAAAGCAATCTAGAGTCAAATTTTGCGATATAAGCGTAGCGTGCGCAGCCAGTTCACGCTCGGACAGCGCGCAGTGGCCGGAGCGTACACGTAGTACGTGACGGACACGAGCACTGCCCAAACGTGAAATGGCAAGCAAAGTAGCTTATATCGTAAAATTCAACCTTGTCGGAGTGCCCTAAGGGGCTGAGACCGTTTATTCGGGATCCGCGGAACCTGATCAGGTTAGTACCTGCGAAGGGAACAAGAGTAGACATTCACAGAGCGATGCGTGTTGGCGCCCGGCATCGTCCCTGTTACTCCTTCCGAACTCTGGACAAGCAACTTCCCCTTAATTCAGGAAATTTGCTATGTCTGTTGCTAAAACTTCTCGTCGTGAACAACGTGCACAAGCGCAGGAATTTATCGATTCGCTGCAAGGCACCGCTTTCCCCAATTCAAAACGTATCTGGATTACCGGCAGCCGAGCGGATATCCGTGTGCCGATGCGCGAAATCCAGCTTAGCCCTACACACATCGGTGGCACAAAAGAGAATCCACAGTATGAGCACAACGAACCAGTGCCGGTATATGACACGGCAGGTGCTTATGGCGACCCCGCGGCCACCATTGATGTGCATCGGGGATTAGACCGATTGCGTGAAAACTGGATCGCTGAACGCGATGACAGCGAAGCGATCCACCAGTTGAGTTCGCAATACACTCAGCAACGCTTAGCCGATGAAGGGCTGGATCACCTGCGCTTCGAGCAGTTACCGCAGCCGCGTCGTGCCAAAGCTGGCCGCTGCGTCACACAGCTGCATTACGCACGTCAGGGCATGATTACACCCGAGATGGAATTTATTGCGGTGCGAGAAAACATGGGCCGCGAACGTATTCGTGGTGAAGTGCTACTGCAACAGCACCCGGGCCACAGTTTTGGTGCCAATCTGCCGGAAAACATCACCGCCGAATTTGTGCGCCAGGAAGTTGCCAGCGGCCGCGCTATCATACCCTCCAATATTAATCACCCCGAATCCGAGCCGATGATCATTGGCCGTAACTTTCTGGTGAAGGTGAACGCCAATATAGGCAACTCAGCGGTGAGCTCATCGATCGAAGAGGAAGTGGAGAAACTGGTGTGGTCAACACGCTGGGGGGCGGATACCGTGATGGACCTCTCCACAGGCCGCTATATCCATGAAACGCGCGAGTGGATTTTGCGAAACAGCCCGGTGCCGATTGGTACTGTGCCCATTTATCAGTCACTGGAGAAAGTGAATGGCGTGGCGGAAGACCTTAACTGGGAGATTTTCCGCGATACCCTGCTCGAGCAAGCAGAACAGGGGGTGGATTACTTCACTATTCACGCTGGTGTGCTGCTGCGCTATGTGCCGATGACGGCTAATCGTCTGACCGGTATTGTCTCGCGTGGTGGTTCGATCATGGCGAAATGGTGCCTGTCACATCATCAAGAGAGTTTCCTCTATCTGCATTTCCGCGAGATCTGTGAAATCTGCGCCGCCTATGATGTCGCGCTCTCACTCGGTGATGGCCTGCGTCCGGGATCGATTCAGGACGCCAACGATGAAGCCCAGTTTGCCGAGTTGCATACCTTAGGTGAGTTGACCAAGATCGCCTGGGAATACGATGTGCAGGTAATGATTGAAGGTCCAGGCCATGTGCCAATGCAGATGATCCGCCGCAACATGACCGAACAGTTAGAGCACTGTCACGAAGCGCCGTTTTACACGCTTGGCCCACTGACCACCGATATCGCCCCCGGGTACGATCATTTTACCTCCGGCATTGGTGCCGCGATGATTGGTTGGTTTGGCTGCGCCATGCTGTGCTACGTCACACCGAAAGAGCACCTCGGTTTGCCGAATAAAGAAGATGTTAAGCAGGGGCTGATTACCTACAAGATCGCCGCGCATGCAGCCGATCTGGCTAAGGGCCATCCCGGCGCTCAGATCCGTGATAACGCCATGTCGAAAGCACGCTTTGAATTCCGTTGGGAGGATCAGTTCAATCTGGCGCTCGATCCGCATACGGCACGCGCTTATCACGATGAGACATTGCCGCAGGAATCGGGCAAAGTGGCTCACTTCTGCTCAATGTGCGGTCCAAAATTCTGTTCGATGAAAATTACCCAGGAAGTGCGCGAATATGCTGCTCGCCAGCAGGCAGAAGCCCAGCCCATTGAAATTGGCATGGCGCAGATGTCGGATGCCTTCCGCAGCCGTGGTGGCGAGCTTTATCACGCCGCCGATGCCCTTAAAGAGGAAAAAGTATGACCGATGCCTTTCCAGCCACGGCCCCGAAACTGGGGCTGTACCCTGTTGTTGATAGCGTAGAGTGGATTGCACGCTTACTGGAGGCTGGCGTTCGCACCATCCAGTTGCGCATCAAAGATTGCCAGGATCATGAAGTAGAAGACGCAGTGCGCGAGGCAATTGCGCTGGGCAAGCAGTATCGTGCACGCCTGTTTATCAACGATTACTGGCGATTAGCGATTAAATATAACGCCTATGGCGTGCATCTTGGTCAGGAAGATTTGGACGTGGCTAATCTGGACGCTATCCGCCAGGCAGGTTTGCGTCTTGGGTTATCGACTCATGATGATGCCGAGTTGGACCGCGCGCTGGCGCTGCGTCCTTCCTACATTGCACTGGGACACATTTACCCTACGCAAACCAAAGATATGCCTTCCGAACCACAGGGTGTTATAGAACTGAAACGCCACATGGCACGGTTGCAGGATATACCGACTGTGGCGATTGGCGGTATATCCCTTGCGCGCGTACCTGAAGTTTTGGCCACTGGCGTTGGAAGCGTTGCCGTGGTGAGCGCCATTACTCAGGCGGGAGACTGGCGTCAGGCGACACAGGAGCTGCTGGCACTGGTTGAAGCTGGAACCCAGCCTGCAGAAGCGCTGTAACGTCATGCAAACTTGGTGGATTGGCTGGAAGCTCACGCGCAGCCGGCTTTTTGCGGGCTGGCGTGAATTTCCGTTCAGGATAAAGTGTGCCTGCCCGCTGTCGCTGGCAGTGGGCCAGGGCTGGTCTACCTCTCTCTCCAGCCCTGCCTTTCTACTCTAATCAGTCAGGGAAGGAGCCTGTTCCGTTTCGATATGACAGGCGTGCATGGCCTGCTCCACCGCAGCGCCAAGCTGGGCGATGGCCTGTTCAGTTTGCTCATTGATGGGCAAACCATAATTGAGGCGCAAGCAGTTGCGATATTTTCCCGAGGCAGAAAACAGTGATCCGACAGCGACCTGAATGTTCAACGTGCGCAATTCGCCGTTTAGCCGAACCGCATCAAACGCTTCAGGTAATTCAATCCACATCAGGAAGCTGCCCTGCGGACGCGAGACACAGATTCCGCACGGGAAATAGTGGCGTACCCAGCAGCTAAAAGTCTCGTAGTTACGTTGATAAACCTGGCGCATCCGGCGTAAATGCGGCCCATAGTGACCAAGACGAATAAATTCGGCCACCGCATGTTGCGGCTGTGTGGCTGTTGAACCCGTGCCGATATATTTCATATGCAAGACGCGATCGCGATAGCGTCCAGGTGCCACCCAGCCAACACGTAACCCGGGAGCCAGCGTCTTAGAGAATGAACTACACAACAACACCCTGCCATCCATATCCAAAGATTTAATGGTAATGGGACGTGGATACTCCCATGCCAATTCACCGTAGACATCGTCTTCAATAATCGCGGCATCAAAGCGCTGTGCCAGTGCCAGCAACGCACGCTTGCGCGCCTCGGGCATGATAAATCCGAGTGGATTATTGCAATTTGGCACTACTACCACGGCTTTAATGGGCCACTGCTCGAATGCCAACTCCAGAGCTTCGAGGCTAATGCCCGTCACCGAATCGGTAGGGATTTCAATGGCACGGATACCAAGCCCGCGCAGAGTCTGCATCGTGCCATGAAATGTCGGAGATTCAACGGCGATAATATCACCCGGTTCACACACCGCACGGATCGACACGGACAGCGCTTCATGGCAGCCCGTGGTGATCACAATATCCTCTGCGGTGAGCTGACAACCGCTATCGATAGTTAAGCGTGCGACCTGCTCACGCAAGGCCGCAACGCCTAACAGACTGTCATAATTGAGCTGGTCAAGATCCTGCTTCTGCGCCATTCGGCTCTGAATTTTCCATAATGGCTTCAATGTCGGCTGGGTAAGGTCTGGCATGCCGCTACCTAATTGCAGCACGTTACCGCTGTTGCGGCTGCTTAATAATTCCAGCACCGATTCCCACTGGGTGATCTCGACGGGGCGTTGTACGGGGCGGGTTAACGCAGGAACAGGAGGCGTGGCTTTGCGCGTCGCAACGAAATAGCCAGAGCGCGGCTGCGGCACAATAAGCTGTTTCTCTTCTAGCAGGTGATACGCCTGCTGCACGGTACTGATGCTCACACCGTGTTCAATACTCAGTGTGCGCACTGAGGGTAAGCGCTCGCCGCTACGGTAGAGTCCCTGCTCAATCCTGTCTGAGAGCAAGCAAGCCAGATGTTGGTAACGCGTCATCGTATGATTCCCCTCGAGTTCACTGAATCTAAATCAGTACAGATCATCCCTTTTTTTACCATTCAGATCCTATGATGCGCAATCTGTATGTTAATAATAAGTGATTTTTGAATCTGTATTGAAATGCACAAGAACTGGACAATACCTCACAGACAACTGATGAGGGCATTCATAATGGAATTCGATCAAAACCGCGCAGCAAAACCATTTGATGTAACGTTACTGGACATGGTTCGCGGTGCAGGGCGCGCCATCAAGAGATGGCACGCGCGCCGTGAGACACAAAAAATTCTGTCTCACTTAAGCGATGCACAACTGCGCGACATTGGCCTGACCCGCCACGATATCTGCCGTAAGGGCTGATTAAAGACGAAAAAAAACCCTGCCGAGGCAGGGTTTTTTATGGGTCAGCTTTCGCAGACGATTATTCGTCGTCGCTACCGCCAAGACCGGCGTTCAGCAGTTCAGCCAGGCTCGCAGAGGCTTCATCCGCAGTAACCTGCGGTGCAACCGGTGTTTCACCTACAGAACGGCGACGCATACGATCCTGATGGTAAGCATAACCGGTACCGGCTGGGATCAGACGACCCACGATCACGTTCTCTTTCAGGCCGCGCAGTTCATCACGCTTGCCTGCTACTGCTGCTTCGGTCAGGACACGCGTGGTCTCCTGGAACGATGCTGCAGAGATGAACGATTCGGTAGCCAGTGACGCTTTGGTGATACCCAGCAGATCGCGCATAAAGGTTGCGCCGATTTTGCCGTTCGCTTCGAGGTCGCGGTTAGCGATCTTGATGCGAGAGTATTCAGCCTGCTCACCTTCCAGGAACTCGGTGCTGCCCGCGCTGGCGATGGTTGCTTTACGCAGCATCTGACGCACGATGACTTCGATGTGTTTATCGTTAATCTTAACGCCTTGCAGACGGTAAACTTCCTGCACTTCGTTAGTGATGTAACGTGTAACCGCATGGACGCCACGCAGACGCAGGATGTCGTGTGGAGACTCTGGGCCGTCAGAAACAACGTCACCACGTTCTACACGCTCACCTTCGAATACGTTCAGCTGACGCCATTTCGGAATCATCTCTTCGTACGGATCGCTACCATCAACCGGTGTAATGACCAGACGACGCTTGCCTTTGGTCTCTTTACCGAACGAGATAATACCGCTGATCTCGGCCAGAATTGCTGGCTCTTTCGGACGACGCGCTTCGAACAGGTCAGCAACGCGTGGCAGACCACCGGTGATGTCCTTGGTACCGCCAGATTCCTGAGGTACACGCGACAGGGTGTCACCCGCGCTGATCTTAACGCCATCTTCCAGCTGAACAATCGCTTTGCCCGGCAGGAAGTACTGAGCTGGCATGTCGGTACCTGGAATCAGAACATCATTTCCGTTGGCATCAACAATTTTCAGCGCAGGACGCAGATCTTTACCGCCCGCAGTACGTTCCGCAGAATCCAGAACCACCAGCGATGACAGACCAGTCAGGTCATCAGTCTGACGAGTAATCGTCTGACCATCGATCATGTCAGTGAAGCGAATGAAACCGCCCACTTCGGTGATAACAGGCATGGTGTGCGGATCCCAGTTTGCTACGGTCTCGCCCGCTGCAACCTGCTCACCATCACCTTTAGCCATCATCGCACCGTAAGGAACTTTATAGCTCTCTTTGGTACGACCGAATTCATCGATCATTTTCAGCTCAACGTTACGAGAGACGATAACCAGTTTCCCGGAGGAGTTGGTTACAGACTTCGCGTTGGTCAGCTTAATAGTACCTTTGTTCTTCACCTGGATGCTGGATTCAGCAGCCGCACGAGATGCCGCACCACCGATGTGGAACGTACGCATCGTCAGCTGTGTACCAGGCTCACCGATGGACTGTGCTGCGATAACGCCGATGGCCTCACCTTTGTTGATGATGTGACCACGTGCCAGGTCGCGACCGTAGCAGTGTGCACACACACCAAAGTCGGTTTCACAACCAACAACAGAACGCACTTTGATCGCATCGACTGAGTTCAGTTCGATCACATCACACCAGTGCTCATCGATCAGCGTGTTACGCGGGATCAGGATGTCAGCAGTACCTGGTTTCAGTACGTCTTCAGCAGTCACACGACCCAGTACACGCTCACGCAGTGGTTCTTTAACGTCGCCACCTTCGATAACCGGAGTCATCATGATGCCTTCGAAAGTACCACAGTCGTCTTCGGTGACCACCAGGTCCTGCGCAACGTCTACCAGACGACGCGTCAGATAACCGGAGTTAGCGGTTTTCAGTGCGGTATCCGCAAGACCTTTACGCGCACCGTGCGTCGAGATGAAGTACTGGAGTACGTTCAGACCTTCGCGGAAGTTCGCGGTGATTGGCGTTTCGATGATTGAGCCATCTGGCTTAGCCATCAGACCACGCATACCGGCCAGCTGACGAATCTGTGCAGCAGAACCACGCGCACCGGAGTCGGCCATCATGTAGATGCTGTTGAACGAGACTTGCTGCTCTTCTTCGCCGTGACGGTTGATCACGGTTTCGGTTTGCAGGTTGTCCATCATCGCCTTGGAAACGCGTTCGTTTGCTGCGGCCCAGATATCGATGACTTTGTTGTAACGTTCGCCAGCAGTAACCAGACCAGACTGGAACTGTTCCTGAATCTCAGCAACTTCCGCTTCTGCTTCTGCCACGATTTCCGCTTTCTTAGCCGGGATCACCATGTCGTCGATACCTACAGAGGCACCTGAACGGGCTGCGTAAGCAAAGCCGGTATACATGGTCTGGTCAGCGAAGATAACGGTCGGCTTCAGGCCCAGGATGCGGTAACAGGTGTTCAGCATCTTAGAGATAGCTTTCTTACCCAGCGCCTGGTTGACGATGGAGTAAGGCAGACCTTTCGGCACGATCATCCACAGAATCGCACGACCAATGGTGGTGTCGATTAAGCTGGTTTTCGCGACGAACTCTTCTTGTTCGTTTTTGCTGTACTCGGTGATACGCACTTTAACGCGAGCATGCAACTCGGCCAGGCCAGCGCGATAAACACGCTCAGCTTCTTTCGGGCCAGTCAGCACCATGCCTTCGCCGCGCGCATTCACTTTGTCACGGGTCATGTAGTACAGACCCAGTACAACGTCCTGAGAAGGAACGATGATTGGCTCGCCGTTCGCAGGTGACAGGATGTTGTTGGTAGACATCATAAGCGCACGTGCTTCCAGCTGAGCTTCCAGCGTCAGCGGTACGTGAACTGCCATCTGGTCACCATCGAAGTCGGCGTTATATGCCGCACAAACCAGCGGGTGCAGCTGGATTGCTTTACCTTCGATCAGAACAGGTTCGAATGCCTGGATACCCAAACGGTGCAGGGTTGGTGCACGGTTCAGCAGTACTGGGTGTTCGCGGATAACTTCGTCCAGGATATCCCAAACGACAGCTTCTTCACGCTCAACCATCTTCTTAGCAGCTTTGATGGTGGTCGCGAGGCCACGCAGCTCCAGCTTGCCGTAGATGAACGGTTTGAACAGCTCCAGTGCCATTTTCTTCGGCAGACCACACTGATGCAGACGCAGGTATGGACCTACGGTGATTACAGAACGGCCAGAGTAGTCAACACGTTTACCCAACAGGTTCTGACGGAAACGACCCTGCTTACCTTTGATCATGTCGGCCAAAGATTTCAGAGGACGTTTGTTAGAGCCAGTGATGGCACGACCGCGACGGCCGTTATCCAGCAAGGCATCTACCGCTTCCTGCAGCATACGTTTTTCGTTACGTACGATGATATCTGGCGCAGCCAGATCCAGCAGACGCTTCAGACGGTTGTTACGGTTGATAACGCGACGATACAGATCGTTCAGATCCGACGTAGCGAAACGACCACCATCCAGCGGTACCAGCGGACGCAGATCTGGCGGCAGAACCGGCAGAACGGTCAGGATCATCCACTCTGGCTTGTTACCAGACTGTACGAACGCTTCCAGCAGCTTGATACGCTTGGTCAGCTTTTTACGTTTGGTCTCGGAGTTGGTTTCGTTCAGCTCTTCACGCAGCTGCTCGCACTCTTGCTCCAGATCCATATTTTTCAGCAGCGCCTGGATAGCTTCCGCACCCATCTTCGCGTCGAATTCGTCACCGAACTCTTCCAGCGCATCAAGGTACTGCTCTTCGGTCAGAATCTGACGTTTTTCCAGGTTGGTCATACCGCCTTCGATCACAACATAAGATTCGAAGTACAGTACGCGCTCGATATCACGCAGAGGCATATCCAGCAGTAAGCCGATACGCGAAGGCAGTGATTTCAGGAACCAAATGTGCGCAGTTGGTGAAGCCAGTTCAATGTGGCCCATGCGCTCACGACGAACCTTGGTCTGTGTAACTTCAACGCCACACTTCTCACAGATCACGCCACGATGTTTTAAACGCTTGTACTTACCGCACAGGCATTCGTAATCTTTTACCGGCCCAAAGATACGGGCGCAGAAAAGACCGTCACGCTCCGGCTTGAAGGTACGGTAGTTAATGGTTTCTGGCTTTTTAACTTCACCAAAAGACCATGAACGGATCATGTCTGGCGAAGCCAGAGCGATCTTGATCGCATCAAACTCTTCGGTCTTAGTTTGCGCTTTCAGAAACTTAAGTAAGTCTTTCACGGATTAGCTCCCGTCGGAGTGGAACTCTCAGGGACGCACACCGAAGTGCGCGTCCCGTAACCAGTACTTGCGAGTGCTTACTCGTCTTCCAGCTCGATGTTGATACCCAGCGAGCGGATCTCTTTCAACAGTACGTTGAAGGATTCCGGCATGCCCGGTTCCATCTGATGGTTGCCATCGACGATGTTTTTATACATCTTCGTACGGCCATTCACGTCATCAGACTTAACGGTCAGCATTTCCTGCAGGGTATAAGCAGCACCGTATGCTTCCAGTGCCCACACTTCCATCTCACCGAAGCGCTGACCACCGAACTGCGCTTTACCACCCAGCGGCTGCTGAGTAACAAGGCTGTACGAGCCAGTTGAACGGGCGTGCATCTTGTCGTCGACCAGGTGGTTCAGTTTCAGCATGTACATGTAACCTACGGTTACCTGACGCTCAAACTGCTCACCGGTACGGCCGTCGAACAGAGTGATCTGACCGGAAGAAGGCAGGCCGCCGAGCTGCAGCAGCTCTTTGATCTCGCTCTCTTTCGCACCATCAAACACTGGCGTTGCGATTGGCATACCTTTTTTCAGGTTCTCAGCCAGACGCAGAACTTCGTCGTCAGTGAAGGTGTTCAGATCGACTTTCTGACGCACATCGGTGCCCAGATCGTAAGCACGCTGGATGAACTCACGCAGTTTGGCGACTTCTTCCTGCTTCTTCAGCATCGCATTGATTTTCTCACCAATGCCTTTAGCCGCCATACCCAGGTGGGTTTCCAGGATCTGACCGATGTTCATACGTGACGGTACGCCCAGCGGGTTCAGTACGATATCGACCGGCGTGCCGTTCTCATCGTAAGGCATATCTTCGATCGGGTTGATCTTAGAGATAACACCTTTGTTACCGTGACGACCTGCCATCTTGTCACCAGGCTGGATCTGACGTTTAACCGCCAGGTACACTTTCACGATTTTCAGCACGCCTGGTGCCAGGTCATCGCCCTGAGTGATTTTGCGACGTTTAGCTTCGAGTTTCTTCTCAAACTCGTGCTTCAGCTCGTCATACTGCTCAGCCAGCTGCTCGAGAGAGTTTTGCTTCTCTTCATCAGTCAGGCCCAGTTCCAACCAGCGCTCACGTGGCAGTTTGTCCAGCTTCTCAGCTTCAACACCACCCGAGATCAGTACAGCCTGAATACGGCTGAACAAGCCCGCTTCGAGGATCTGCAGTTCTTCCGACAGGTCTTTCTTAGCCTGCTTCAGCTGCATCTCTTCGATTTCCAGCGCACGTTTGTCTTTTTCTACGCCATCGCGAGTAAAGACTTGAACGTCGATAACCGTACCGGAAACACCGTTAGGAACACGCAGAGAAGAGTCTTTAACGTCAGACGCTTTCTCACCGAAGATCGCACGCAGCAGTTTCTCTTCTGGCGTCAGCTGGGTTTCGCCTTTTGGCGTCACTTTACCGACCAGAATGTCACCACCGGTCACTTCCGCACCGATATACACGATACCGGATTCATCCAGTTTGGAGAGTGCAGCTTCACCCACGTTCGGGATGTCAGCGGTGATCTCTTCTGGCCCCAGCTTAGTGTCACGAGACACACACGCCAGTTCCTGGATGTGGATAGTGGTGAAACGGTCTTCCTGGACAACACGCTCAGAAACGAGGATGGAGTCTTCGAAGTTGTAACCGTTCCATGGCATGAACGCCACGCGCATGTTCTGACCCAGCGCCAGTTCACCGAGATCGGTAGACGGGCCATCTGCCAGCACGTCGCCACGTTCGATTGGCTCACCCAGGGACACACATGGCATCTGGTTGATGCAGGTGTTCTGGTTAGAACGGGTGTACTTGGTCAGGTTGTAGATGTCGATACCCGCTTCGCCCGGATACATCTCATCTTCGTTAACTTTGATAACGATACGAGAAGCATCAACGTACTGAACGGAACCGCCACGTTTCGCTACGGCAGTTACACCGGAGTCAACCGCTACTGCGCGTTCCATACCCGTACCGACCAGCGGCTTATCAGCGCGCAGAGTTGGTACTGCCTGACGTTGCATGTTCGCACCCATCAAGGCGCGGTTAGCATCATCGTGCTCCAGGAATGGAATCAGTGACGCACCGACTGAAACGACCTGTTGGGTCGAAACGTCCATGTAGTCAACTTGATCACGACTGAACAGGCTTGATTCACCTTTGCTACGGCAAGTGACGAGATCGTCAACAAAGCTACCGTCTTCAGCAAGGTTGGTGTTCGCCTGAGCGATAACGTAGTTACCCTCTTCGATTGCCGAGAGGTAATGAATTTCATCACTCACTTTGCCATCTACCACGCGACGATACGGAGTCTCAAGGAAGCCGTATTCGTTAGTCTGCGCATAAACAGAAAGGGAGTTGATCAGACCGATGTTCGGACCTTCTGGCGTTTCGATTGGGCATACACGACCGTAGTGGGTTGGGTGTACGTCACGCACTTCGAAGCCTGCACGCTCACGCGTCAGACCGCCTGGGCCCAGGGCAGAGATACGACGCTTATGCGTGATCTCAGACAACGGGTTGTTCTGATCCATAAACTGGGACAGCTGGCTTGAACCGAAGAACTCTTTCACCGCCGCCGAAATAGGCTTGGCGTTGATCATGTCCTGAGGCATCAGGGTATCGAGGTCGCCCAGAGACAGACGCTCTTTAACAGCACGCTCAACACGCACCAGACCCACACGGAACTGGTTCTCAGCCATCTCACCGACTGAACGGATACGACGGTTGCCGAGGTGGTCGATATCATCGACTTCGCCAATACCGTTACGGATGCCGATCAGTTTCTTCATCACTTCGATGATGTCGTCTTTGCTCAGGATACCTGAACCTTCGATTTCATCACGCAGCAGTGAACGGTTGAACTTCATACGG
Source organism: Pantoea folii (assembly GCF_056678875.1). Lineage (NCBI taxonomy): Bacteria > Pseudomonadati > Pseudomonadota > Gammaproteobacteria > Enterobacterales > Erwiniaceae > Pantoea > Pantoea folii. The sequence goes on from NZ_JBWXON010000032.1 coordinate 20,578, forward strand.
CCAACTGCAGACAGATCGTAACGATCTTCTGAGAAGAACAGGTTCTCGAACAGGTTCTCTGCAGCTTCGCGCGTTGGCGGCTCACCAGGACGCATCATACGGTAGATCTCAACCAGCGCGCTCAGGCGATCGTTGGTTGGGTCAACACGCAGGGTCTCTGAAATGTATGGGCCGTGATCCAGGTCGTTGGTGAACAGCGTTTCAATGCGTTTGTGGCCTGACTGGCTCAGTTTAGCCAGCAGATCCAGTGAAAGTTCCATGTTCGCAGGAACGATCAGTTCACCGGTGTTCAGATCGACGTAGTCTTTAGCGACCACTTTGCCAGCGATATATTCGACTGGCACTTCAATGTGCTGAATACCGTCTTTTTCCAGCTGACGAATATGACGCGCAGTGATGCGACGACCTTTCTCAACGTAGACCGTGCCATTGGCTTCGATATCGAAGCTGGCGGTTTCACCACGCAGGCGCTCAGGCACCAGTTCCATCTGCAGTTTGTTATCGCGGATTTCATACACCACTTTATCAAAGAACAGATCGAGGATTTGTTCAGTGGTGTAGTGCAGCGCGCGCAGAATGATACTGGCCGGCAGCTTACGGCGACGGTCAATACGGACGAAGAGGTTGTCTTTCGGGTCGAATTCGAAGTCGAGCCATGAACCGCGGTAAGGGATGATACGTGCGTTATACAGCACTTTACCAGACGAGTGCGTCTTACCCTTATCGCTGTCAAAGAACACGCCAGGACTACGATGCAGCTGAGAAACAATAACACGCTCGGTACCGTTGATAACAAAGGTACCGTTGTCGGTCATGAGTGGAATTTCACCCATGTACACTTCTTGTTCTTTGATGTCTTTTACGGTGCCTTCCGGCGCTTCACGCTCGTAGATCACCAGACGCAGTTTCACGCGCAGCGGTGCCGAATAGGTCACGCCACGGATCTGACATTCAGTTACGTCAAAGACCGGCTCGCCCAAACGGTAGCTGACATACTGCAACTCAGAGTTGCCGCTGTAGCTTGAGATTGGGAATACGGAGCGGAAGGCAGCTTCCAGACCGTATTGGCCTTCTGGATCTTGCTCGATAAACTTCTGGAACGAGTCAAGCTGGATAGAAAGGAGATAAGGTATGTCCAGAACTTGTGGACGTTTACCAAAATCCTTACGAATACGTTTTTTCTCGGTATAGGAGTAAACCATAGGGTTCCTCAGCTAGCTGACATGTCGAACCACGCTGTCCGTCCTGAAGGGACAGTTCATGCAACACTATTTTGTTTTTCATGCGATGCGGTGCACCCCATGCAATACATCTTTCTATCACTCTTAAATCATTTCATCGCCGTTGTGCAGGCAGGGAACCCTCACAGGAAAGCGATATATTAAGTCGTCGATAGAAAAAGATATTGAAGAGAAACAATGGACAAACAGTGCGAAACGCCATCGTTCCCCTGTAGCGCAAAAAGGCTGGTGACCAAAAAGTCACCAGCCATCAGCCTGATGTTACTCAGGCTGCAACCCGAAGGTTTTCTTACTTAACTTCAACTTCAGCGCCAGCTTCTTTCAGCAGTGCTTCCAGAGCAGCTGCGTCATCTTTGCTGATGCCTTCTTTGATAACACCGGTAGCTTCAACCAGGTCTTTAGCTTCTTTCAGGCCCAGACCAGTTGCAGTACGAACTGCTTTGATTACGGCAACTTTGTTAGCGCCAGCAGCTTTCAGAATTACGTCGAATTCAGTTTTCTCTTCAGCAGCTTCAGCTGGGCCAGCAGCAACAGCTACAGCAGCAGCAGCAGAAACGCCGAATTTTTCTTCCATAGCAGAAACCAGCTCAACTACTTCCATTACGGACATAGCTGCTACTGCTTCCAGAATTTGATCTTTGGTGATAGACATATCGATTGTTCCTAAAAAACAGAAAAAGTTTATACGTTAGCAAGTACGAAGGAAAAGAAGATGGCCTTAAGCCGCTTCTTTTGCATCGCGTACAGCAGCCAGAGTGCGAACCAGTTTGCCAGCAGCGGCTTCTTTCATGGTCGACATCAGACGTGCCAGTGCTTCTTCGTAAGTCGGCAGAGTTGCCAGACGGTCAATATTGGCCGCCGTGATCAGCTCACCTTCAAAGGCTGCAGCTTTGACCTCAAATTTTGCATTCGCTTTCGCGAACTCTTTGAACAGACGAGCAGCAGCGCCCGGGTGTTCCAAAGAGTATGCAATCAGGGTCGGACCAACAAACGTGTCTTTCAGGATCTCAAACTGAGTTCCTTCAACGACGCGGCGCAGCAAGGTGTTGCGAACAACACGCATGTAAACGCCAGCTTCACGACCTGCTTTACGCAGTTCGGTCATTTTATCAACGGTAACGCCACGGGAATCCGCAACAACCGCTGAAAGCGCGCCTTTGGCTACTTCGCTAACTTCAGCAACAATCGCTTGTTTGCCTTGAAGATTTAATGCCATTAGCTTTTGCTCCTGGATTTGACCGGGAAAGATTTCCCGGAACTCACTTCACTCAGCTACCCGAAGGCACTGAGCGCTATTACACGGTGAGCAGAATCCAGCGAAGAAAAAATTCTTTTTGGTTCTGTCACCGTCTACGCAGGGTATTAAGCAAGCTATCCGAAGATAATCCCGCTCCTGCGGTCTTGGACGGAGGCCAGGATAAGGCCTGGCTCCAACCTAAGCCATTGATGAATTAGGCAATTAAGCTTTGTTAATCAGTGACTTTGAATCTGGGTTCTGAATTGAATGACCAATCAGAACAACGGGCGTAAGATTCTAGATGAATTTTTCGCCCGTTTCAAGCAGCAATTAGTTTGCTGCTGCGCTCAGACCAGCCTGGTCAACGGCAACGCCGGCGCCCATGGTGGTAGAGATGCTAACTTTCTTGATGTACACGCCTTTAGCCTGTGAAGGTTTCGCTTTTTTCAGCGCAACCAGCAGAGATTCCAGGTTTTCTTTCAGTTTGTCAGCGTCGAAGTCCACTTTACCGATGGTAGTGTGGATGATGCCGTTTTTGTCGTTACGATAACGAACCTGACCTGCTTTAGCGTTTTTCACTGCTTCAGCAACGTTAGGGGTTACAGTACCCACTTTCGGGTTTGGCATCAGGCCGCGTGGACCCAGAACCTGGCCCAACTGGCCAACAACGCGCATTGCATCTGGAGATGCGATAACAACGTCAAAGTTCATTTCGCCTTTTTTAATCTGGTCAGCCAGATCTTCCATACCTACCAGCTCAGCGCCAGCTGCTTTAGCAGCTTCTGCGTTTGCGCCTTGGGTAAATACAGCAACACGTACTGAACGACCAGTACCGTGTGGCAGAACAGTCGCGCCGCGAACGTTCTGATCTGATTTACGTGCATCGATGCCGAGGTTAACAGCAACGTCAACGCTTTCAACGAACTTAGCAGTTGCCAGTTCTTTCAGCAGAGCAATAGCTTCAGCGATGTCGTACTGCTTGGTCGCGTCAACTTTGTCACGGATTACGCTCATGCGCTTGGTCAGCTTAGCCATTTCTTAATCCTCTACTACCAGGCCCATGGAACGTGCAGTACCTTCGATAGAGCGAGTCATCGCTTCTACGTCAGCACCAGTCATGTCCGCAGCTTTAGTTTCTGCGATTTCACGTACCTGAGCACGAGAAACTTTACCGACTTTGTCTTTGTTCGGCTTACCAGAACCAGACTTGATGCCTGCTGCTTTTTTCAGCAGTACAGCAGCCGGAGGGGTTTTGGTAACGAAGGTGAAAGAACGGTCGCTGTATACAGTGATAACAACTGGAGTAGGCAGGCCTTTCTCCAGAGATTCTGTTTTGGCGTTGAACGCTTTACAGAATTCCATGATGTTAACACCCTGCTGACCCAGTGCTGGACCAACAGGTGGACTTGGGTTCGCCATACCAGCTGCAACCTGCAGCTTGACGTAGGCTTGTACTTTCTTAGCCATGATAATTCCTCAAATGGGTTATAACGCCTGAAAACAGGCTCCCCGTGATTACGATTCACACGCTATAAGCAGCGCATAAAAACAAAAGGCGCGAAATTATAGGTAAATTTCGCGCCTTCTGCAAGAGCTAAAAAGTGAACAAAAGGGTTAACCTTTCTCCACCTGAGCAAAGTCGAGTTCGACTGGTGTTGCACGGCCAAAGATGGAAACAGAGACCTTCAAGCGGCTCTTTTCGTAATCCACCTCTTCGACCACACCGTTGAAGTCGGCAAATGGACCGTCGTTGACGCGCACCATCTCGCCTGGCTCGAACAGCGTTTTTGGACGCGGCTTATCACCCACCTGCTGCAGGCGGTTCATAATCGCATCGACTTCTTTATCACTAATCGGCGCAGGACGGTCAGAAGTACCGCCAATGAAGCCCATGACACGTGGTACGCTACGCACTAAGTGCCAGCTGGCGTCATTCATCACCATCTGGACCAGCACATAGCCAGGGAAGAACTTACGTTCGCTTTTACGGCGCTGGCCACCACGGATTTCAACGACTTCTTCAGTCGGCACCATGACTTCACCAAACAGCTCTTCCATGTTGTGCAGTTTGATATGCTCTTGCAGCGACTTCGCTACGCGGGCTTCAAAACCGGAGAACGCCTGAACGACGTACCAGCGTTTTTTTGGAGCTTCAGACATCTCAGAACCTCAGGCCAGTGATAAACGATACCAGACGGACCAGAATTCCATCCAGCCCCCACAAAATCAGTGACATCACGGCAGTGACCGCGGCAACGATTAACGTGGTGTGCAATGTTTCCTGGCGAGTCGGCCAAATGACCTTACGCATTTCGGTTCTTGCTTCACGAGCAAAAGCCACAGTCGCTTTGCCTTTGATAGTCAGCAACGCTATGCCACCTGCCGCAGCAATCAGTACTACGACAGCCAGCGCGCGCAGAGGCAGCGTAATGTCGCGATAGAGATAGTTGCCAACGATGGCGACTAACAGCAACGCGATGACAGCAACCCACTTTATCGCTTCCAGGCCGCGCCCGCTCCCTTGAGCTTCGGTATTCGCACTCATAAACCAACCTGCCACAATAATTCAGAAACAATTCTGCCCCGCAGAGCGAGGCATCCAAACCGAATGAGCTTTTGGGCGTAACTCGGTATCCGACGCCGTAAACCAGAGCCTGTCTCAGCAATGATTATGATCGAAAATCACTGATGAGCCAGGTTCTATGTAACAGCGTGCAAAAAGGGCATCAAATGATGCCCTTTCCATATGCATTGCGTCAAATGTTATCGCAATTAAGCGATAATTTCAGCAACAACACCCGCACCAACAGTACGGCCGCCTTCACGGATTGCGAAACGCAGACCCTGATCCATAGCGATTGGCTTGATCAAGGTAACGGTCATTTTTACGTTATCGCCTGGCATTACCATCTCAACGCCTTCTGGCAGTTGAACGTCACCGGTCACGTCAGTAGTACGGAAGTAGAACTGAGGACGGTAGCCTTTGAAGAACGGAGTATGACGGCCGCCTTCATCTTTAGACAGTACGTAAACTTCTGAAGTGAACTGGGTATGTGGCTTGATGGTGCCCGGCTTAGCCAGAACCTGACCACGCTCGATATCTTCACGCTTAATACCGCGCAGCAGAACACCACAGTTCTCGCCTGCCTGACCCTGGTCCAGCAGTTTGCGGAACATTTCAACGCCGGTACAGGTAGACTTAACGGTGTCTTTCAGACCAACAACTTCAACTTCGTCGCCTACTTTCACGATACCGCGCTCAACACGACCGGTAACAACAGTACCACGGCCAGAGATTGAGAATACGTCTTCAATTGGCAGCAGGAACGGCAGGTCGATGGCACGTACTGGTTCTGGGATGTAGTTATCCAGGTGACCAGCCAGTTCAATGATCTTCTCTTCCCACTCAGCAACACCGTTCAGTGCCTGAAGAGCAGAACCGCGTACGATTGGAGTATCGTCGCCTGGGAAGTCGTATGCTGACAGCAGATCGCGAACTTCCATCTCTACCAGTTCCAGCAGCTCTTCGTCATCAACCATGTCGCACTTGTTCAGGAACACAATGATGTAAGGAACGCCAACCTGACGACCCAGCAGGATGTGCTCACGGGTCTGTGGCATTGGGCCATCAGTCGCAGCAACAACCAGGATCGCACCGTCCATCTGCGCAGCACCGGTGATCATGTTTTTCACATAGTCGGCGTGGCCTGGGCAGTCAACGTGCGCATAGTGGCGAGTCGGGGTTTCATATTCAACGTGAGAAGTGTTGATGGTGATACCACGTGCTTTCTCTTCTGGCGCCTTATCGATCTCATCGAATTTGCTTGCTTTACCGCCGTAGGTTTTAGCCAGAACGGTGGTGATCGCTGCAGTCAGAGTGGTTTTACCATGGTCAACGTGACCGATGGTGCCGACGTTTACGTGCAGTTTGTTACGCTGAAATTGCTCTTTAGCCATCGCTAGTCCCTCTAAGACACGGATATATCGAAGATATCATCATATCAACCAGGCAGGGCCTGACTGTTTGGTTTACAGAGAGAGAATCAGGAGAGAGATAAAGGAAGTGGTGCTGATACCCAGAGTCGAACTGGGGACCTCACCCTTACCAAGGGTGCGCTCTACCAACTGAGCCATATCAGCACATCTGGAGCGGGCAGCGGGAATCGAACCCGCATCATCAGCTTGGAAGGCTGAGGTAATAGCCATTATACGATGCCCGCGTCCTGGAACTCGGCTACCTGTTCTTTCTGTAGCTTATGAATAATAAAAGAAGACCTTCTATTATTCGAGCCTGCCAGAGTTTCTGGCTGACTTTGATTACGAAAATCCGCAATCTGAATTCGAAGGTGAGAGAGATGAACTCACCCGCCAGATAAAGATTTTATCTGACGCTCAACCAAGTGGTTGAGATGGTGGTGGGAGAAGGATTCGAACCTTCGAAGTCTGTGACGGCAGATTTACAGTCTGCTCCCTTTGGCCGCTCGGGAATCCCACCTACTTGATTGGTGCCGGCTACCGGAATCGAACTGGTGACCTACTGATTACAAGTCAGTTGCTCTACCAACTGAGCTAAGCCGGCATCAAGTGGAGCGCATTATGGGAAGACCGAGCCCAGGATGCAACAAAAAAATTGCCAAAACTGTTCTATCGCTTACTATTTGTGCAAAACATCGCAAACCGCTCATCATTTGCAGTATTTTCGTCCAAATGCAGTGTGTTTTTACGCCGCTGCACTAAGTGATTTACAGATGCTTATCGTGGTTTGGTCGTCGCACGCCAGAAGCACAACGCCATTTTTCATTTAAAAGTGCGTAACTTTTTTTATTGGTTCGGGTTTGATTGAACATTTTTTCAACTAACACAATGCAAGACGGGATTGTTCGTTAAGGGATGCCACTGTCGGCGTGTTAAAGAGGGAGGCATTATTGATTGTCTGAAGACGGCTCAACGTTGTCAGCGAGGGAAAATCTGAAAAGATTTTACGCGGCGCTACAGCAAAATCGATTGTAATAAGCGACTAAGCAATAATAAAAATGCGGGCACGCTTACGAAAGCGTGCTCAGGTTTATCAATTTGCTTCTTTTTAAAGTGACACTGGTGTTACCCTCCAGCCCATTGTTCTCGTTACTTACCCCCTATGACGTGCAACTGAGCTCGACGCATCATTGTATGCCAGACGCTACAAGATGTTGATGAGCCGGGATTTGCGGTCAGATGCATACTTATGAGTAAAAAAACGACACCACTCACTACACCCTATTTGCAGTTTGACCGTCAGCAATGGGCCGCCCTGCGCGACTCAGTGCCAATGACGCTCGCTGAAGGCGAAATTGAACGACTACGCGGTATCAATGAAGATCTCTCCTTAGAAGAGGTTGCTGAAATCTATTTGCCGCTCTCACGTCTGCTTAACTTCTATATCAGTTCTAATCTGCGCCGTCAGGCCGTGCTGGAGCAGTTCCTTGGCACTAATGGGCAAAAGATTCCCTATATCATCAGTATTGCCGGCAGTGTTGCTGTAGGTAAAAGTACAACTGCGCGTGTGTTGCAGGCGCTGCTTAGTCGCTGGCCAGAACATCGTAAAGTCGAGCTGATTACAACTGACGGCTTTTTACACCCCAATGCAGTGTTGAAAGAACGGGGGCTAATGAAGAAGAAAGGCTTCCCGCAATCTTACGATATGCATCGTCTGGTGAATTTTGTATCCGATTTGAAATCAGGCGCTAGTCAGGTCACTGCGCCAGTTTATTCACACCTTATTTATGATGTGATCCCGGATGGCGATAAGGTGGTACAACAGCCTGATATTTTGATTTTGGAAGGCTTAAATGTGCTTCAAAGCGGGATGGATTATCCCCACGATCCGCATCATGTATTTGTTTCTGATTTTGTCGACTTCTCAATTTATGTCGATGCACCTGAAGCATTATTAGAACGTTGGTATGTTAATCGTTTCTTAAAATTCCGCGAAGGCGCCTTCAGCGATCCAGATTCTTATTTCCACCATTATTCTCAGCTACCCAAAGATGAGGCGGAAAATATTGCTCGCGGGTTATGGAAAGAGATTAACTGGCTGAATCTCAATGAAAATATCCTTCCAACTCGAGAGCGTGCCAGCCTGATTATGACCAAATCTGCAGATCATGCCGTGCAAAGTGTTCGCTTGAGAAAATAATTTTTGATATTTAAACGCCCTTCTTTCCGAGGGCGTTTTATTTTTTTAGGTCAATTCAGATTAATTACCAGGTCGCAACGAAATCTCACCACCAACCCAGGATTTCACTTCACCTTTTTGCTCCAGTAATAAACCACCCTGCTTATCAATACCACGTGCAATGCCATGGACTTCTCTATCGCCAATCAGCAACTTAACCGGGCGATTGATAAAGTTGTCCAGAGCATCCCAGCGCTCTACAAACGGTGCCAATCCATCTCGCTCGAAAATCGGCAGTGCTTCACGCAGATGATTAATGATTTTTGCAGCCAGCTCATTGCGATTAATTTCTACACCGGCTTCCTGCAAATTAATCCATCCCTGATTAATTTCAGAGGCTCCTTCTGAGCGCATCACCAGATTGACGCCTGCGCCCATGACAATTTGCGCTGCATCGCCTGTTTTGCCGGTTAGTTCAACCAGAATCCCGGCCAATTTACGATCGTTCAGGTAAAGATCATTGGGCCATTTGACACGCACATCAGGTGCACCCAATGACTGAATCACCTCGGCCATCACGATACCAATCACCAGGCTGAGTCCCATTGCTGCAGCGGGACCTTGCTCAAGTCGCCAGTACATCGACAGATAGAGATTAGAACCAAAAGGAGAAAACCACTTTCTGCCACGGCGCCCACGGCCTGCTTGCTGATATTCTGCAATACAGGCATGACCAGAAGGCAACTGATCCATCCTATCCAGCAGATACTGGTTGGTAGAATCAATCACAGGGATGACATCTAAATCTGGTTGATGCAGATGCGAAAGAATATCGGCTTCATCCAGCAATTGAATGGGGGCAGGTAAGCTATATCCTTTTCCTGTGACGGTATAGACATCCAGACCCCAGCTCTTCAGGGTTTGGATATGCTTATTAATGGCTGCACGGCTCATACCCAATGCTTCACCCAACTGCTCGCCTGAATGGAATTCTCCATCAGCCAGCAGCGCGACCAATTTCAGCGGAACACTATTATCTTTCATGAAATGACCTCAACGGCGTTACGTTCGCCTTGAGCACCAATGAAGCGAACCTCTGGCTCGAGCCAAACATTGAATTTTTCACCCACGTGGTTTCGCACCTCGTGCGCTAAAGCAACGATATCCTTTGGCGTTGCCTGGTTTTCATTGATTAACACCAGTGCCTGGTGACGGTGTACCGCAGCGCCACCTACCTGATATCCCTTTAGATGACATTGATCGATCAACCAACCTGCCGCTAATTTCACGTCACCATTTGCCTGCGGATAATGCGGCATCCCCGGCCATGCTTTTAATAACTCATTAGCCAACTTGAGTGTGATAAGCGGGTTTTTGAAAAAACTGCCTACATTTCCCGTTACGCGCGGGTCGGGCAATTTGCTCTGGCGCATTTGGCAGACGGCATTGAACACATCCCATGCGCATACAGTGGCCGGGTTCAGTTTCGCTAAATCGCCGTAATTCAGTACCGGCTTCCATTGCTTTGCCAAACGAAGTCCGACAGCAACTATAACGTGATTATCCTTCATCTCGTGCTTAAAGATACTGTCACGATAACCAAACTGACACGCTTCTCGATCCAGGCGACTGATTTTTTGTGTGGGTAGATGCAGCACATCGACGTAGTGGCAAATATCCTTAAATTCAACACCATAAGCGCCAATATTCTGGATAGGCGCTGAACCAGCCTTGCCGGGAATTAACGCAAGATTTTCCAGGCCGGTAATACCTTTCTTTAAAGTATGCTCAACCAGCTCGTGCCAGTTCTCACCTGCACCGATATGCAAATGCCATGATTCATCCTCTTCCTCAAGTGAAATACCTTTGATGGCGTTAATAATCACGCCACCATCAAAGTCTTCCAGGAATAGCACATTGCTGCCCTCACCTAATACGATGAAAGGTTGATTCGCCTGTTGAGTTGCTTGCCATGCGCTCATGATGGCTTCGGATGTGTCTGCGATATACAGCGCTTGTGCACTGACTTCGAGACCCAGTGTGTTGAAAACTTTTAGAGAAGTGTGGGGGCTGGACATTTCACGGCCTTTACTGATTTATCTGGCCGTAGTTTACCCGATCAGTTAGTCACGGGTGGGATGTTTTCGTGGCTTTTAGCCCTGATTTCGCCAATTCGCAGACGTAAAAAAACCCTGAACTTTCGTTCAGGGTTTCTTCACTTATTTAATGCCTGGCAGTTCCCTACTCTCGCATG